>JANMON010000114.1:0-29445 GCA_031369265.1 Gemmatimonadaceae bacterium
CCTTGAACTGGAACCGATCGGTGAGGCGACTGGCCTCGACCGGCCCGTGACGAGCCCGGAGGTGTCCAGCCCCGGGCTCGTTCTCGCTGGATACACCGAGCGGTTCGTCCCCGATCGCTGCCAGATCCTGGGCGAGACGGAGATCACCTACATCACGTCGCTGGAAGAATCGCGCAGGCTGCACGTCCTGCGCGAGTTCTTCCGCCTCCCGTTCCCCTGCTGCTTCATCACCAAGGCGCTCGTCCTCTCGGAGGAATTCCTCCGGGAGGCGGCGGCCGCGGGGATGCCGCTGTTCCGCTCCCCGCTCAAGACCAACGAGTTCTACCGGCGCATCAAGCCGGCGATGGAAGAGGAGTTTGCGCCGCGCACCACGCTGCACGGCTCACTGGCCGACGTCTACGGCGTGGGCCTGCTGCTGATCGGCCAGAGCGGCATCGGCAAGTCGGAATGTGTGCTGGACCTGGTCGAGCGCGGCCATCGCATGGTCGCCGACGACATGGTGATCGTGCTCAAGCGCGGCAATGATGTGCTGATCGGCAAGGGCCACGAGTTGCAGCGGCATCACATGGAGATTCGCGGCGTTGGCCTGGTGGACATCCCGGCGCTCTTCGGCATCCGCGCGGTGCGTCAGCAGAAGCGCATCGAGGTGGCGGTGGAGCTCGAGCTCTGGCGCGGCGATGCGCATCTCGACCGCACCGGCCTGGATATGGAAACCACCGAGATCCTCGGCGTCACGATCCCGCGCATCCGCGTCGCGCTGAATCCCGGCAAGAACATCACCGTGATCCTCGAAGTGCTGGCGATGAACCACCTGTTGCGCTACGCCGGTCACAATCCGGCCGAGGCGTTCAACGAGCGCCTGATTGCGCGCATGCGGAACGCCAGTGACCGTCGCAGCAGTCCGCGCGAGGTCGAGGTGCGGCGCTACCTGCAGGAAGACAATGAGTGACGGCGCGCCGCGGCCGCTGGCCCTCGTCATCGGCCACAAGGACTTCGCCGCCGGCATCGTGTCGGCCGTGACCGCGATCACTGGTCGCGAGGACCTGTTCCGCACCGCCAGCAACTATGGACTCGACACGCGCGCCACCGAGGCGATGCTGCGCGAGGCCATCGCCGACGGCGTGGTGATGATCTTCTCCGACCTGCCGGCAGGATCCACCACGATGGCGGCGCGACGCGCACAGCGCGACTTTCCCTCCGTCACGGTGGTCACGGGGGTGAGCCTGCCCGTGTTGCTCGACTATGCTTTCGCGGCGCCGGATGCCGCGCATGCGGCCGATGCCGCCGTGGAAAAGGGACGCGCTGCCATGATGGTTGCCAGGGGATCGAGACGTGCCGATTGAATTGCATCGCATCGACGATCGCCTGATTCATGGTCAGGTGGTCGTCGGGTGGGGACAACCGCTGGAACTGCGCTTCCTCGTGCTGGTGGATGATGAAGTGGCGTCCAGCGAGTGGGAGCAGGAGCTCTATCGCATGGGCGTGCCGCCCGACATGCGGGTGGAGTTCGTCTCCGTCGCGCAGGCGATCGAGAAATACTCCACCTTCGCGTCCGATCCGCGGCCCGGCATGCTGCTCACCGGCGACATCGACACCATGGCGCGGCTCTGCTCCGCCATCCCGGCGTTGCGCCGCGTGAACCTCGGTGGAGTGCATCATCGCGCCGGCCGCGCGCAGAAGCTGCGCTACATCTTCCTCACGCGTGCCGAGGAAGCTGAATTGCGCGCGATGGCGGTGCGCGGCGTGGAGATCTCGGCGCAGGATGTGCCTGCGGCGCGCGTGATCCCGCTCGACGCGATCCTCGAGGGCGAGGCGATCGCGTGATCGTCGATGTCCTCGTGCTCGGAACGCTGGGCGCCATCCTCGGTCTCGACGTGGTGAGTTTCCCGCAGGCCCAGATCTCGCGCCCGATCGTGGCCGCGACCCTGGGCGGTGCCTTCATGGGCAACACCGGCGTCGGCATGTTGTGCGGCGTGCTGCTGGAACTCTTCGCCCACGAAACGTTGCCGTTCGGCGCCTCGCGGTATCCCGAGTGGGGCTCGGCATCGCCGATCGCGGGTGCGGCGGCCGCCGCCGGCGCGGCCGTTGGCAGCCTGCCGATGTCGCTGTTGTTCGCGGTGCCGTTCGGATTGCTGGTCGCCAGCGTCGGTGGCTGGTCGATGGTGCAGCTGCGGCAGTTGAACGCGCGACTGGCACGCCGACGCCTGGAGGCCCTCGCCCGCGGATCGGCGGCCACGGTGGCCGGCCTCCAGGTGGCCGGCGCCACGGCGGATCTCGCGCGTTCGGGCCTCATCGCCATGCTCGGCGCGGTGTTCGCCCTGCCCACCGTCCGATGGATCGCGACACAACCGGCACCGCTGAGTGGCTACGCCATGCCGATGCTGGCGTCGCTGGGTGGCGCCGTCGCCGCCGGTGCGGCGTGGAAGATGTTCCACTCCACGTCGGGCACGCAGTGGTTCGGCGTGGCGGGGCTGGGTGTGGGGATGCTGCTGGTGGCGTTGATGAGCCGATGACCGGCGCCACACCGGCGCCGACACCGCCGACGGCCCCCTCCGTCATGGCACCCGAGTTCCCGCTCCGCACGCGCGCAGCCATCGTGAGCCGATTGTTCGCCGTGCAGGCGTCGTGGAACTACGAGATCCTGATCGGTAACGGTATCGGTTTCTGCGTCGAGCCGGCGCTGCGGTTGCTGCCCGGCGGTGCCGGCGGCGACGCGTATCGCGCGGCGCTGGCGCGGCAGAGTCAGTACTTCAACGCGCATCCCTATCTCTCCAGCTTCGCGGTCGGCGCACTGGCGCGGGCCGAGCTGGACGGGCAACCGGCGGCGCGCATCGAACGCTTCCGTACCGCGCTCTGCGGACCACTGGGCAGTGTCGGTGATCGGCTGGTCTGGGTGGGGCTGTTGCCGACCTGTTCCTTTGCGGCGCTGTTCCTGTTCGGACTCGGCGCCGCACCGCTGGTCTGCGTGCTGGTCTTCCTTCTGATGTACAATGTGGGGCACGTGGCGCTGCGGCTCTGGGGATTGCAGATGGGGTGGGAGAAAGGGCTGGGCGTGGCGGCGGCCCTCGCACATCCCATCCTGCGCGAAGGGCCGGTCTGGCTGGCCCGCGCCGGCACCTTCCTCGCCGGCGCCGCGGTGCCGCTGACGGTGATGCGGCTGGTGGACGGCGGTGGGTTACCGCGCGTCGGCATCACCCTCGCCGTCGCGGCGGCCGGTGCCAGTGCGCTGGTCCTGTTTCACGGTCGCGTCGAAGGGTGGCGCGTGGCGCTACTCGCCGGGTTTGCAGCGCTTGTCCTCTTTCTCCTTCGTCATGCCTGAGCGCACAGTCGAGATCCTGAACCGCAACGGGTTGCACGCCCGGCCAGCGGCTGAGGTCGTGAAGACCGCGGCACGGTTCCAGGCGGCCATCACCATCGTGCGCGACGACGTCGAGGTGAACGGCAAGAGCATCATGGGCGTGATGATGCTGGCGGCGGAGTGTGGCGCGGCCATCACCATCCGCGCCGAAGGCGCCGATGCCGATGCCGCGCTGGATGCGCTGTCGGCGCTGGTCGCCGGACGGTTCGGGGAACACTGATGGAACGGATGCTCCGTGGCCTGCCGGCGTCGCCGGGGATCGTGGCTGGGCCCGTGCACCTGTTGCGCTGGGAAGTGCCCGATGTGCCACCGCGCATCGTCACCGAAGCCGAAGTGCCGCAGGAACTGGAGCGTTTTCACGAGGCGGTGGCGCGCGCGCAGGATCGCCTGCGTCACGTGCGGGATCGCGCTGCACACCAGGCGGGCGCCGAAGAGTCGATGATCTTCGAGGTGCAGATCTCGATGCTCGACGATCGCGCGCTGAACGCGGAAGTCGAGGCGTTCATCCGCGAACGGCGCGCGGCCGAACATGCCTTCGACCTGGTGATGCTCGAATGGCGTCGTCGCTTCGGACGCGCATCGGCACCGATGCTGCGCGAACGGGTCGGCGACCTGATGGACCTGCACATCCGTGTGCTCGGCATCCTGCTGGCACTGCCGGACAGCGATCCGGTGGACCTGCCCAAGGGCAGCAACGCGATCCTCGTCACGCACGACCTCACGCCGTCGCTGACGGTGCAACTCGATCGCGATGCGATCGCTGCACTGGCCACCGACGAAGGCACCAGCACCAGTCACGTCGCGATCCTCGCCCGCTCGCTCGGACTGCCGGCCGTGGTCGGCCTGCGCGATGCGACCACGCGGTTGAAAGGCAACGAGCGCGTGGTGCTGGACGGCACGACGGGCGTGCTGGTGGTCAATCCGACCGACGAGGAGATCGCGCAGGCCCGCCTGCGTGCCGAACAGGCCGCGATCCTCGAGGAGAGCCTGCGCGCGCAGGTCAACGTGGTGGCGCAGCTGCGCGGTGGTGAACGCATCTGGCTGCGCGCCAACGTGGACATCCCGGAGGAGTCGGAGATCGCCGCCGCCAGCGGTGCCGACGGCGTGGGGCTGATGCGCACCGAGTTCGTGGTGCTCGGCCGCGCCTCGATGCCCGACGAAGACGAGCAGTATCGCGCCTATCGCCGCGTGGTGGATGCGTTTGCCGGCAAGCCGGTGGTGATCCGCACGTTCGACATCGGTGGTGACAAGCTGCCGGTCGGCGGCTTCCCGACCGAGGCCAATCCATTCCTTGGCTGGCGTGCGATCCGCATGTGCCTCGACCAGCCGGAGTTGTTCCTGGTGCAGCTGCGCGCGTTGTTGCGTGCCGCCGCACACGGCGACGTGCGCATCCTGCTGCCGCTGGTGGTGAGCGTCGATGAAGTGCGCCGTACGCGCGCATTGATCGCCGAAGCGGCCCGCACGCTGAACGAGCGCGGCGCGGTGTTCCGGGATCGGGTGCAGGTGGGCGTGATGATCGAGACGCCGGCCGCCGCGGTGGCGGCCGATACGTTCGTGAACGACGCCGACTTCTTCAGCATCGGGACCAATGACCTGGTGCAGTACACGCTGGCGGTGGACCGGGGCAACGTGAACCTCGCGGCCCGTTTCACGCCGTTGCATCCGGCGGTGTTGCGCCTGATCCGGCAGACCGTCGAGGCGGGGAAGAAGCGCGGGCTGGAAGTAGCGGTGTGCGGCGAGATGGGCTCGCAGCCGCTGACGGCCTTCGTGCTGGTGGGCCTTGGCATCCGACACCTCAGCGTGGCGCCCCGGGCGGTGCCGCTGATGAAGCGGATGCTGGGGAGCGTCAGCGCCGAACTGGCGAAGGAAGCGGCCGAGGCGGCGCTGGCGAGCTCGACGGCGGCTGAGGCGGAACGGATCGTCCGTCGGCTGCTGCTGGCGGCGGCCCATGATCTCTCGTTGGCCGAGCTTGGGTTGCTCGGCTCGGAGACCGGGGATATTTTGGGATACGCAGTCTGACATATAAACATTTCCTTATACCTTTTTTCTCTCTCCTCCACGGCTGTGGCTGAACGCAATCTTTTTACTTCCGAATCGGTCACCGAAGGGCATCCGGACAAGGTCGCGGACGCCATTTCCGATGCAGTCCTCGACGCCATCCTGGCCAAGGACGACAAGGCCCGGGTCGCCTGCGAGACGCTGGTGACCACCGGTCTGGCCGTCGTGGCAGGCGAGATCACCACTTCCGCCTGGGTCGACATCCCGTCGCTGGTGCGCCGCACCATCACGGCCATCGGCTACGATGATCCCGAGTACGGCATCGACGGCCGCACCTGCGCCGTGATGAGCACCATCGACAAGCAGTCGCCCGACATCTCGCAGGGCGTGGACACCGGCGGGGCCGGCGACCAGGGCATGATGTTCGGCTACGCCACCGACGAGACCGACGAGTTGATGCCGATGCCGATCACGCTCGCGCATCGCATCACCGCCCGCCTGGCCGAACTCCGGAAGTCGAAGGCGATCAAGTGGTTGCGCCCCGACGCCAAGAGCCAGGTCACGATCGCCTACGACGAGCAGAATCAGCCCGTCGGTGTGGATACCGTGGTCGTCTCGACGCAGCATGCGCCCGACGTGTCGCAGAAGACCATCCGCGAGACTGTGATCGAGCAGGTGATCATGCCCGTGTTGCCGGCGGAACTGGTGCAGAAGAAGATCAAGTTCCACATCAACCCGACCGGCAACTTCGTGATCGGTGGCCCGCAGGGGGACTGCGGCCTGACCGGCCGCAAGATCATCGTCGACACCTACGGCGGCATGGGCCGTCACGGCGGCGGTGCGTTCAGCGGCAAGGATCCGTCGAAGGTCGATCGCAGCGCCTGCTACGCCGCCCGCTGGGTGGCCAAGAACATCGTCAAGGCCGGCCTCGCGCGTCGCTGTGAAGTGCAGGTGGCGTATGCGATCGGTGTGGTCGAGCCGGTCTCGATTCGTGTCGAGACGTTCGGCACCGGCATCGTCGCCGACGCCGAGATCACGCGCGCCGTGCGCGAGGTGTTCGACCTCACGCCGAAGGGCATCACGACCGCCCTCGACCTCCGCAAGCCGATTTACAGCGCCACCACGGCCTACGGACACTTCGGCCGCACGCCGGGTACCACGCGCCATGTGGACATCACGACCGGCAAGGCATCGCGGATGTACAATACCTTCACGTGGGAACGGACGAACAAGGCCAAGGAACTCAAGGCCGCCCTGCGCTGAACTGCCGCTGGCACGCGCACCCGTCATCCGGCGGGTGCCGTGGCACCAGCCCGACGCCTGCATCACGAGGAGGGTCTGTCCATGATTGAGATGCGCGTGGCGCGACTCGGCGTGGACAGCGCCGCCAACACCTACGTGCTGGTCCTGCGTGAGCTGCAGGGCCCGCGCGTGCTGCCGATCTGGATCGGGCAGCCCGAGGCCGAATCGATCGTGATGGAATTGCAGTCGGTGGCGCGCGAGCGCCCGATGACGCACGACCTGGTGAAGCAGATCGTGCTGGGGCTCGGCGCCACCGTGCGTCGCGTCGTCATCAGCCGCGTCGAGCGCGGCACCTATTTCGCCGAACTGCAGCTGCAGCGCGATGATGCGCTGGTGTCGGTGGATGCGCGACCGAGTGACTCGATCGCCATTGCATTGCGCACCGGCGCTGCCATCTTTGCCGCCGACGACCTGCTGGTCACGCTCGACGATGACGACCAGCCCCTCGTGCCACCGCCGACTCCCGACGGTGAACGATCGTCAGGCACCGACATGAGCCCGGATGAACTCAAGGCGTACCTCCAGCGGTTGCGACCCGAGGACCTCGGCAAGTTCATGCCGTGATCGCGGCCTGATGCGGCGCCTGCCGCACCGCGCCGCCTCCGTCCTCCTCGCGCTGCTGACGGCCATGGTGCCGCGCACCGGCATGGCGCAGCAGGCCACGGCGCCGACGGATACGCAGCCACCTGCCGTGGTGGCGCCGGCCGATTCCGCGGGCCGCACCGTGACCGGTCGGGTGGTGCGTCCGGGCGTCGATGCGTTCGAGCCGGTGGGCGGCACCTGGGTCACGCTGCACCGTGTGGGTCGCGATCGCGCCGGCCCGCTGGATTCGGTGCGCACCGCGCCGGATGGCGCCTATCGATTCGCCTACCGGCTCAGCGGTGCCAGCGACGCCATCTACTTCGTCTCGGCCAGCTATGCCGGCATCGCCTACTTCTCGTCCGGCCTCACTGCGACGGACGTGGCGGGGCAGGATGCCGAGATACAGGTGTTCGACACCACCTCGGCCGGCATCAAGCTGACGGTCCGCGGCCGGCACATCATCCTCTCCGCGACCACCGGCGGCACACGCCGCGCGATCATCGAAGTCTTCGAGATCACCAACGACTCGAGCCGCACGCTGATCGGCGCCAACGAGAAGGCGCCCACCTTCCGCGTGCGCATCCCGCAGGGCGCGCAGGACTTCAAGGTGGCGCAGGGTGACGTGCCGCCGGATGCGGTGACGAACGTGGATGGTGAGGTGCTGGTGCAGATGCCGTTCGCGCCGGGATTGAAGCGACTCTCGTTCTCGTATTCGGTGGACGCCGACGCCTTCCCGCTGCAGATGCCGGTGCAATTCGCGACCGGAGTGCTGGAAGTGCTGGCGGAAGATCCGCAGGCCACGGTCTCGGCACCGAAGACCGCCGAGACGGCGCCCGCGTCGATCGATGGCCGCAACTTCCGTCGCTTCCTTGGTAACGACGTGCCGGCCAGCGGTGTGCTGGAGATGGACCTGCCGGGCAGCGGGCAATCGCAGAAGACACGCATCGTGTTTTCGCTGGTGGCGGCGATCGCGCTCGCGATGCTGGTATCGCTGGCGCGCGCGTTCGGCCGTCGCACCGTGCCGCGCACACCCAGTGCGCTGTCGGCAGCCGCTGCCGATCGCGAAGCGGAACGACTGGCACGACAGATCGCTGATCTGGATGCGAAGTTCGAGCGCGCACGCGAGCCCGACGAAGCCGCGCGCGTCGCGTATCAGGGCGAGCGTGCACGGCTCAAGGACGCCCTGACGACGGCGCTCATCAGTCGCGACGCGGCCCGCTGATGTCGGCGCGATCACGCAGGCGCTGACCATGACACCCGTGCATCGCCGACCGGCGGTGCTGTGGGCAGGCACCGCCATCGCGATGGCGGCACTGGTGATCGCATCGCTGGCCATCGGTGCCGTGCCGCTGGCGCCAGCCGACGTCATTCGCGCGCTGGGCGGGGCGGGCGATCCGCTCGCCGTGACCATCGTGCGCGACCTGCGGTTGCCGCGCGTGGCCCTCGCGATCCTGGTGGGCTGTGCGCTGGGCAGCAGCGGTGCCGCGCTGCAAGGCACGCTGCGCAACGCACTGGCCGAACCCTACCTGCTCGGCGTCTCGGGCGGCGCGGCGGTCGGTGCGGTGCTGGCTCTGACGCTTGGCATCACCGGCGCGGCGGCGGTGCCGCTGCTGGCGTTCGCGGGTGCGATCGGTGCCGTGATCCTGGTGTTGTCGCTGGCGCGTGCCGCGGGCGGGTTGCGCGATCCACGCCTGTTGCTGATGGCGGGCGTGATCATCGGTGCATTCGCCAACGCCGCGATCCTGATCCTGCTGGCCGACGCGTCGCCTGATCGCGTGCGTGGTGCGATGTGGTGGATGGCCGGTAGCCTCACCGATGCCTCGTGGCTGCGCGTGGTGTGGCTGGCGGTGTACGTCGTGATCGGCGTGGCGCTGCTGGTCACGCGTGGCCGCCTGCTGGATGTCCTGGCACTCGGTGAGGAGTCGGCCGCCGCACTGGGGGCCGATGTGCCCGCGACGACCCGGCAGGTGTTCCTCATCAGCGCACTGCTGGCGGCGGCGAGTGTGGCAGCGGCGGGGTTGATCGGCTTCGTGGGGCTGGTGGTGCCGAACATCGTGCGCGCCTTCGGCGTGGTGCGGCACCGTGCGCTGATCGTGAGTGCGGCCGCCGGTGGTGCGGTGCTGGTGCTGCTCGCCGACCTGATTGCGCGCACCGTGCGTGCACCGCTGGAACTGCCGCTGGGTGCAATCACGGCGCTGATCGGTGTGCCCGTCTTCCTCGCGCGCCTGCGACGGATCCGATGAGCAGCGGCCTCGCGCTCCGATTCGAGGATGTGACGCTCGCGTATGCGCGCGGCGCGCCGCCGGTGGTGCGCCATGCGAGCATCGCCGCGTCACCGGGCTCGATCACGGCGGTCGTGGGTCCGAATGGGAGCGGAAAGAGCTCATTGGTGCGCGCCGTGCTGGGCCTGATGGCGGAGCGCAGCGGACGGATCCTCGCTGGCGACACCGAGCTGTCACGCACGGCCACCCAGGCCACCAGCCGGATGGTGGCCGTGATGCCGCAACGTGAATCACTCGCGTTTCCGATGCTCGTGCGCGACTACGTGGCCCTCGGCCGTGCACCGTTCCTCGGCCTCTGGGACAGCCCATCGCAAGCGGACCACGGGATCGTGCGCGATGCGATGCAGCGCGCCGACGTCCTGCCGTTCGCCGATCGTCGCACCGATGAGTTGTCGGGTGGCGAGTGGCAACGAGTGCGGCTGGCGCGCGCACTGGCGCAGGACACGCCGATCCTGTTGCTCGACGAACCCACCACGTTCCTCGACATCGCGCACGAGATGGCCACGTTCGAGACCCTCGCGCGCGAGGCGCAGCGCGGCCGCACGGTGGTGCTGGTGAGCCACACGCTGACACTGGTCGC
The DNA here is from genome assembly GCA_031369265.1 of Gemmatimonadaceae bacterium. Taxonomy (GTDB): domain Bacteria; phylum Gemmatimonadota; class Gemmatimonadetes; order Gemmatimonadales; family Gemmatimonadaceae; genus JACMLX01. The sequence goes on from JANMON010000114.1 coordinate 10,103, forward strand.
CCGGTTCGCCGACCAGATGGTGCTGATGCACGACGGGCATGTGGCGGCGGCCGGCGCGCCGCGTGACGTGATGCAGGCGGCGACGCTGGAGGCGGTGTATGGATGGCCGCTGGTGGTCTCGCACGACCCGGCGGTGGGTGCGCCGACACTGGTGCCGCTGCGCCGTCCGCGCTGAGCGGGGGTCGGGCGGTAGATTGCTGTTGTGCCAGCCGTCGTCACTCCTGCCATCGTCCTGCACGCCTTCAACTACAGCGAGTCCTCGCGCATCCTGCGGCTGGCGACGCGTGAGGCCGGCGTGCAGTCGGTGATGGCCCGCGGCGCACGTGCCTCGCAGCGGCGCTTCGGTTCGGCGGTGGACCTGTTCGCCGAGGGAGAAGTGCAGTACGACGCGCGCGCCGGGCGCGACCTGCACACGCTGGCTCGGTTCGACGTGGTGCGCTCGCGCACCGCACTCGGCACCTCGCTGCCACGCTTCGAGGGGGCCTCGGCACTCGCAGAGGTGATGCTGCGGGCGGCCACCGACGACGACACGCCGGCCGCCGCCTTCGATGCGCTGCGAGATGGCCTGGATGCGATCGCGGTGGACCCGGATGCCACCGTGGCGACCGTGCGCGCCATCTGGCGACTGCTGGGGACCATCGGCTTCACGCCCGCGCTGGACGCCTGCGTGCACTGCGATCGCGGGTTGGAAGCCGGCCTCGACGTGGCGTTCAATGCGGAGTCTGGTGGCGTGCTCTGTGCCGACTGCGCGGCGCGGATTCCATCCCGCCGGCTGCCGGCCTCGGCGCGCGACCGTCTGCGCCTGTGGCTGGAAGGCGAGCCCGGGAGCGAGGCCGGGGCACTGGACGGCCCGACCATCCGTGCGCACCAGCGGCTGCTGCGGATCTTCGTGCATGCGCACGTGACCGACGGCCGGCCGCTGCGGGCTTTCGACGCCTGGGCCGCCACCGAGGGGTAGCCGGGGCGGGAGCCTGTCGTCTCCGCCCGGGTAGCAACGAGAATCGCAGCCGGTCCGGTCCGTCGCTTGCTTGAGCGGTGCCGGTGCGTATGCTACCCTGATCCTGTGGCGTTCCACATCGCGAACCACCCTGACTCGAGGTCGATCAGAACCCTTTCTCGTTCGTTTGGAGTGTGACATGACCTGGCGGAGACGGGCGCGGCTTGCAGCCGTGTGTCTCGCCGTCGTGATGCCCGCTGCGGTTGACGCACAGGCGCCCGTGACTCCGGCCCAACCGCCGGTGAAACTGCGGCCTGATGGGTTCGACCTGGGGCAGAGTTCTCCGAATCCCACGGCAGGTGAGACGCGATTCCCCTTCTTCGTCGGGGATCCGCCCGTCTGCCGGGACGCCCGGCGGCAGTACCGGGTGACACTGCGGATCTACAACCTCCTGGCTCAGGAGGTGGCGGTTGCCCAGCTGGCCGGCCCGAATGGCGAACTGGACGGAGCGCGACGGCTGAATGGAGTGATGCTGACCTGCCGTCAGTATCAGGCGTACTGGGACGGCCGGGTTGACGGCACACAGCGCGATGCGCCGGATGGCATCTACCTGTACCGACTCGAGGTGAATGGCCGGGCCGTGGTGAAGAAGCTGGTGGTGCATCGGTGAAGGGCGCGATCCGACTGGTCGGACGCGCCCTTTTCCATGCTCGCCTACCTGGTCGGCTTCCGCGCATCCTTGACCGCCCGCGTCTCGATCGCAGACCAGAGCAGCTTGGCATGGTTCGGGTGCGACGCGAGGGTGGCGTCGAGCTTCTCGATCTGCGCCGCGGTCACCGAATACTTTCGCAACACCGCCTCGCGGCGCTGGGCGCGCACGGCATCGCTGATGTCCGGCACGTCGGCCACGATCTTCAGGTCGCCCATGATCTGGACGAACGCGCTGTCCGACATGCCGAGGTCGGCCTTGCGACTCCGACAACCGGCGATCAGGACCAGCACCAACGGGATCCAGCGCAGTCTGCTCATGCAGCGAGCGTATCGGGCCACCCCATGCAGTCGCAAGCCCTGCCATCGTGGCCGGGCGGCTGCCACCCTGTCGGAGCTGGCGTACCGAGGACGGCAGCGGCCGTCGGTCCCGCAGTTGCACCCTCGGTACCACGTTCGCGTATCGTATCGCGTCACCTCCGATCCCCGATTGCCCGATGCTGAATCCAGACCGCCTCACCATCAAGTCCGGCGAAGCCGTGAACGATGCGCTGGCGCTTGCGCGCCGCGCCGGCAATCCGCTGGTCTATGACCTGCACCTCCTGTTGGCCCTCATCGCCCAGCAGGACGGCATCGTGGTGCCGCTGCTGCAGAAGGCGGGCGTCAAGCCGGCGGAGTTGCGCCAGCGTGCCGAGGCCGAGGCGGCGCGGTATCCGAAGCAGAGCGATGCGCAGCCGCAGATCTCGCGTGAGTTGAACCAGGTGTTCGATCGCGCCGATGCCGATGCCAAGGCGCTCGGCGACGACTACGTCAGCACTGAACATTTCCTGCTCGCGCTGGCCGACGTGAAGGGCACCGACAGTCGCGCGTTGCTGCAGAGCCTCGGCGCGTCGCGCGAGGCATTGGCCACCGCGCTGAAGGCGGTGCGCGGTACGCACACCGTCTCCGACCAGACACCCGAGAATCGCTACCAGGCGCTGGCGCGCTACACCCGCGATCTTACCGAGAGTGCACGTGACGGCAAGCTCGATCCCGTCATCGGTCGTGACGACGAGATTCGCCGCGTGATCCAGGTGCTCTCGCGCCGCACCAAGAACAATCCGGTGCTGATCGGCGAACCCGGTGTCGGCAAGACGGCGATCGTGGAAGGACTGGCGCAGCGCATCATCAACGGTGACGTGCCGGAAGGGTTGCGGGGCAAGAAGCTGCTCTCGCTGGACCTCGGCGCGCTGATTGCGGGCGCCAAATTCCGCGGTGAGTTCGAGGAGCGCCTGAAGGCGGTCCTGAAGGAGATCGTGGACAGCCAGGGCGAGATCGTGGTGTTCATCGACGAGCTGCACACGCTGGTGGGGGCGGGCAAGGCCGAGGGCTCGATGGATGCCGGCAACATGCTGAAGCCGATGCTGGCGCGTGGCGAGTTGCACATGGTCGGCGCCACCACGCTGGACGAGTATCGCCTGCACCTGGAAAAGGACGCGGCACTGGAGCGTCGCTTCCAGCCGGTGTTCGTCGGTGAGCCGACGCTGGACGACACGATCGCGATTTTGCGCGGGCTCAAGGCGCGGTACGAGTCGCACCACGGCGTGCGCATCACCGACAGCGCGATCGTGGCCGCGGCCACGCTGTCCAATCGCTACATCGGTGATCGCTTCCTGCCGGACAAGGCCATCGACCTGCTCGATGAAGCCGCCAGTCGCCTGCGCATCGAGATCGACTCGATGCCACAGCCCATCGACGAGGTGGAGCGTCGCGTGATGCAGCTCGAGATCGAGCGGCAGGCGATGCAGAAGGAGACCGATGTCGCCGCCCGCGAGCGCCTGGTGGCCCTGGAGCGCGAGCTGGCCGAGCTGAAGACGCAGAGCGGCACCATGAAGGCGCAGTGGCAGCAGGAGAAGCAGGCCCTCGGTGACGTGGGCCGCATCAAGCAGGCCATCGACCAGGCCAACACCGACGCCGAAAGCGCCGCACGCACCGGCGACCTGCAGCAGGCGGCCGAGATCCGTTACGGTCGCATTCCGCAGCTGCAGCGCGAGCTGGCGGAGGCCGAGGCGCTGGTGTCGGTGCGTGATGGCCGTCGCCGATTCCTGAAGGAGGAAGTGGGTGACGACGACATCGCGGCGGTGGTGGCCAAGTGGACCGGCATTCCGGTGCAGCGCATGCTGGAGTCGGAGCGCGAGCGCCTGACGAAGCTGGAAGACGAGCTGGCGCGACGGGTCGTCGGCCAGCGTGATGCGGTGACCGCCGTGGCGAACGCCGTGCGTCGCTCGCGCGCCGGCCTGCAGGACCCGAACAAGCCGATCGGCAGCTTCCTCTTCCTCGGCCCCACGGGTGTGGGCAAGACGGAGACGGCGCGCGCCCTCGCCGACTTCCTGTTCGACGACGAGAAGGCGATGGTGCGGCTCGACATGTCGGAATACATGGAGAAACACGCCGTGGCGCGCCTGATCGGTGCACCGCCCGGCTATGTCGGCTACGACGAAGGTGGACAGCTCACCGAAGCCGTGCGTCGCCGTCCGTATTCGGTGCTGCTGTTCGACGAGATCGAGAAGGCGCATCCGGATGTGTTCAACGTGCTGCTGCAGCTGCTGGACGACGGGCGCCTCACCGATTCGCAGGGGCGCACGGTGGATTTCCGCAACACGGTGGTGATCCTGACCAGCAACATCGGCAGCCAGGTGATCCTCGAGCGGTACCGTGAGGACTGGGCGCTGGTGGAGACGCAGGTGTTGAGCATGCTGCGCCAGCAGTTCCGGCCCGAGTTCCTGAACCGCATCGACGACGTGGTGGTCTTCCGGCCCCTCGGCGAGGAACAGATCGCGCAGATCGTGGACCTGCAGTTGGAGAAGCTGGAGGCGATGCTGGGCCAGCGGAAACTTTCGCTGACGCTGTCGCCCGAGGCCAAGAAGATGCTGGTGGGCGAAGGGTACGACTCGGCCTTCGGCGCGCGACCGCTGAAGCGCACCATCCAGCGGATGGTGCAGAACCCGCTCGCGCTGGCGCTGCTGGATGGCACGTTGCGTGACGGCGACACGGTGCTGGCCACGCCGGGTGACGCCAACCAGTTGGTGTTCACGCGCCAGCTGCCTGTGGAAACGCCGGAACTGGCAGAGGCCGGCGCGTGAGTGGCTTCGCGCGTCCGGGCGACGAGGGCTGGATGCGCGAGGCACTGCGGCAGGCCGCGCTGGCTGGCGAGGCAGGGGAGGTGCCGGTCGGCGCCTGCATCGTGGCGGGCGACCAGCTCATTGCCTCCACTGCCAATGCGATGCGTGGTGACCGCGACGCGACGCAACACGCCGAGTTGCGCGCATTGCGCGCGGCGATGGATGTGCGGCAGCGCGAGCGGCTGGATGGTTGTACGCTCTACGTGACGCTGGAACCGTGCGCGATGTGCGCCGGCGCGATCGTGCTATCGCGCGTGGACCGCGTGGTGTTCGCGGCTTGGGATCCGAAGGCGGGCATGAGTGGGTCGGTGGAAGACCTGCTGCGTCATCCGCGGCTGAATCATCGTCCCGAGGTCTGCGGCGGCGTGCTGGAGCACGAGGCGGGCGCGCTGCTGGCGGAGTTCTTTGCGAGTCGGCGCCTTCCGGGGGGCCGTGGACGGGCTGGTTCGGTTGACCAATCGGCCGGAACTGTCTAGACTGCACGGCTGCGCTGAAAGGCTGGCGCTGCAGGACAGGTGTCCGAGCGGTTGAAGGAACCGGTCTCGAAAACCGGCGTGCCGGAAACGGTACCGTGGGTTCGAATCCCACCCTGTCCGTGCCAAGGGGTTGAACGAAACTGCAGGCTGCCGGGCGCCACTCCGTTGCGGAGCCGGTGCCCGGTTTGCGTTGGAAGCGGTGCGAACGTCGTGCACGACGCGCCGGGTGGCGGCGGCCTGGTGGTGCGGCTCCGAGCACGGTCACTACCGCGCATCGTGACGCTTTACCTCACGCCGGATGGCGACCACGACTCGCCTGGCCTGGTCGACTTTCTCGAAGCACACCACGACCAGCGGAGTTGCATGTCTCGCGCGTGCCTGCGACTGCCGGAGCTTGCGCTCGCGACCCGTCAGCGCGAGACCGGCGCCCGTGACCGCCGCAGCGCCTCGCCCAGCACGTTGACCACCAGCACGGTGACGAGGATCAGCACACCGGGGTAGAGCGCCAGCAGCGGTTGCGAGGTGAGGTACGTCTGCGCTCCGCTCAACATGTTGCCCCAGGAGGCGGCGGGAGGCTGCACGCCTAGTCCGAGGAACGACAGCGCTGATTCAGTGAGGATCGCTGATGGCACTCCTACTGTCGCCGCGACGAGGATGGTGGGTACGATATGCGGGAGCAGGTGGCGCCAGACGATCATGGCCTGCGGCACGCCCAGCGCACGCGCCGCCTCGACATAGGGCTGTTCGCGCAGGACGAGCAGTTCGCCGCGCACCACGCGAGCGGTGCCCATCCACGACGTCGCGGCAATGGCCAGCAGCAGCGTGCCCACCGACGGACCGAGGAAGGTCAGCACGAGGATCACGACGAACAGTGCCGGTACCGATAGCGCCGTATCGGCGAACCGCATCAGCAGCGCGTCAACCCAGCCGCCCGTCACTCCGGCGACGGTGCCAACCAGCGTGCCGAGCGTCACCGCGAGCAGCATCGCGAGCAGGCCGACCGTCAGCGACACGCGCGCACCGGCGAGGAGCCGCGCCAGCACGTCGCGTCCGCTTTCGTCGGTGCCGAGTACGTGCGTCGCACTGGGCCCGGTGCCGGCGGTGGCGAGATCCATCGTCACCGGGCTCGCGTGATAGAGCTCGGGACCAACGACGGCCATCGCGATCACGAAGGTCAGTGTCACGAGCGCGATCGTCACGCCGATGCGACGCCTCATGCGACGCGCACGCGTGGATCGATCATCATCTGCACCACATCGGCCAGGATGCTCGCCACCACCACGCCCGCCGATACCACCAGCGTGACGGCCATCACCAGCGGATAGTCGCGTCCGAGTGCGGCCTCGACACCCAGCCGTCCCATGCCCGGCCAGGAAAACACCGTCTCGGTGATCGCCGCACCGCCCACGAGCCGCGGCAGCTGCAGGCCGATCACCGTAATGACGCTGGTCAGCACATGCCGCAGCGCATGACGCCACAGCAGACGGGGCGCCGACAATCCACGGGCGCGTGCGACCTGCATGAATGGGAGCGCGAGCGTCGTGAGCGCGGCCGAGCGCGTGTAGCGGAAAACTTCCGCACACCCGGCTGACGCGAGGACGACGGCCGGCAGCAGCAGGTGCCGCAGCCGATCGGCGAGCGTCGCGTCGCCGCCTTCGGTCATGGCACCACCCGCCGGCAGCAGCCGCAGCCAGACTGCGAAGACGAACACCAGCATCAACCCCGACCAGAACACCGGCACCGCCAGGGCGACACCGCTCGCCGCGGCGACGAGCCGGTCGAGCGTTCCTCCCCGCCGCGCGGCGGCCAGCATGCCGAGTGGAATGCCGACCACCAGCGTGATCACGAGCGCAGCGCCCGCGAGCAGGAGTGTCTGCGGCAGTCGTGACGCGATCGAGTCGAGTGACGGCGTCTGGTAGAGGAACGACGCGCCGAAGTCGCCACGGACCGCGTGGCCAAGCCAGCGCGTGTACTGCACCACCGGCGGCTGGTCGAGACCGAGTCGGGTCTCGATCTCGGCGCGCTCGATGGTGCTCAGCTTCGGGTCGGCCAGCACCGATGGGCCGCCCGGTGCGGCAAGCATGATCGCGAAGGTGACCGTGCTCGCGAGGAGCAGGACGAGCACGCCGTGGCCGAGCCGGCGGAGCAGGAACGCGAGCATCAGTGCATCACCCCGGTGGGACGCTACTTGCCGACGCGGAACTGCTCGCTGTGCCGCAGCGCGTCGCGAATGCCAAGCTTCGGCATGTTCCGCAGCCGCGTGCCGACCGCCTGGATCTCGCGCGGGTAGAAGAGCACCAGCACGGGTGGATCATCCCGCTCGACGGCCTGGAACGCGCGATAGATCTCACGGCGGCGCGCGCTGTCGGTGGTGGCGCGACCAAGCGAGAGCAGCGAGTCCGCGATGCGGTTGCTGTAGCGAACGTTGTTGTTGTCCTGGGCGGTGTGGTAGAACGAAAATTGATCAGGATCAGGTGGGGTCGTCCACCAGATCAACGTCGCATTGTACTTGCCCGGGAGCAGGCGATCACGAACCAGTGCGGCGAACTCCATCGTGCGGATGGTCGCCGTGACACCGATGCGTGCGAGATCCTGCTGCACCGCCAGCGCCGACTGCTCGCGTGTCGGATTGCCCTTGTCCACGAGCAGTTCGAACGTGAACGGCGCGCCCGTGGCGTCGTGAAGCGCGCCGTCGGCGCCGGCGACCCACCCGGCAGCCGCGAGCAGGGCCTTTGCCGAGTCCGGAGCGAATGGCACGCGTGGCGCCGTGGCATCGTGGAAGTCGCGCAACGCGACGGGGATCGTGCCCCCGGGCAGGTCGCCGTAGCCCTTGAGCACGCCTTTCACGATCGCCTCGCGGTTCACCGCATACCCGAGTGCCCGCCGTACGGCTGCACTCGCGAACATCGGCTGCGCGGCGTTGAAGCCGACGTACCAGTGCTGCACCACCGGCACCTCCAGCACACGCACGCCGTCGGCACCCTGCACACTGCCCAGGTTCGCCGGCTCGATCGTGATCAGGTCGAGTTCCCCGGCGCGAAGCTGTGCCACCTGCGCATTGATGTCGGGCACGACCTTGAAGACCATGCGGCCGGTGCCGGGCTTCGTGCCGTAATACGTATCGTTGCGCACCAGCGTGACGCTGGAGCCGGGCGTGGTTTTCTCCACCTTGAACGGACCTGTGCCTACGGGCGCGCTGCGATTGAATGCCGTGAACCCGGTGAGCTTCCCGCCGCGCAGCAGGTGCTCGGGGAGCATGCCCGCGTTGTAGCCGAGCAATGTGAGGAGCGGCGCGAATGGCGCCTCGAGGCGGATGCGCACCGTGAGCGAATCGATGATGTCGGTGCCGACCACCGCGGCGAAGTCGGAGCGCAGTCGCGAGCCGGACGTCGCACTGGTGATCTGGTCGAGCGTGAACTTCACGTCGCGCGCAGTGAACGGGGCGCCGTCGTGCCATCGGACGTTCGGGCGCAGCGCAAAGGTGTAGGCCAGACCGTCGGGCGACACCTCCCACGAGAGCGCAAGGTCGGGCGTCGGACGCAGCGACTCGTCTGGGCGCACCAGCCCCGGGAACAGCACCTTGTTCACCATCACTGAACCCAGGTCCGGCGCCAGCAGCGGATTGAAGATGGGATCGTTGATGATCGGCAGGCGCACCGCGTCGTCGCTGCGTGTGGATTCGCTCCCGCCGCCGCAGGCTGCCACGCCGAGCAGCAGCCACACCGCGCGTGCCGCGCGCCTCAACGACCGTCCGCCATCGCGAGTTCGAGCGTGTGACAGCAGTCGCGCAGCGCGGCCACGAGGCGGTTCTGCCCGCGGACGAGGTGTGTGGCAAGGAAGCCCTTGTCCCAGTCCGACATCGTCGCGGCGGCGAGCGCCGGCGACAGGTCCGGCAGCGCCGGCGTGGTTTCGGCGGGGTCGTGGAAGAAGGCCGGGCCTCGCGTGTAATTCACCGGCACCAGCAGGCGCGCCATGCGACGGATGGCGTGGTTGGCCCGCTTGGTGGCGGCATCCGTCACCGGCAGTGTGCTCACGCGCTGCACATGTGATGCGAAGCGGGTCAGCGTCGCCTCGAGCGCGTCGAGTGCAATGCGGGACGGCGTGAAGTCGGTCAGGCTCCCGGCAGCGGCAGCGTACTGTTCCAGCGCCTTCCGCAGCGTCTGTACCGTCTTCGTGAAGTCGAACGGCGCCACGGTGGCATTCGCGACCCCCATCACCGACGCGAGGTAGATCTTCATGTCGGTCATCAGCACGTCGCGATCGGCGATCTGGATCAGATCATCCTCGGTATGCCACGCGATGTTCGCGCCGCAGCCGCCGACCGCGTAGTAGCCCAGCTCCGCGCGATGTTCGTGCTTCATGGTGGAGAGCAGCATGAAGAACGACGAGATGCCGATGTTGTTGAAGCTGTAGTCGCCGGCCTGGTGCGGCCGCTCGCCGTGCAGCTCCTTGCCGGCGATCTCGCGGATCACCTCCGCGCAGAACGCCTCGGTCTCGTCCATCAGCGACACGTCGATGTACTCCGTGGCCCAGCGGCACCCAGGCGAGTCGCAGTTCACCTGGGCGATGCAGTTCTCGTACAGGTCGATTGCGAAGTGGTCGGCGAACCAGGTGCTGCCGGCATAGCGCCCCGTCGAATGGCCCGGCCACCACGCGATGCGGATCGAGCGCTTGAGGTTCGCGCGATGCTTCCAGAGCACGCGCGCCACCTCGAGCATGCAGGCGTCGCCAACGGCGTTGTCACCGATGCCGTAGTCCCACGAGTCATAGTGCCCGTGCAGGAGCACGAACGCCTCCGCCTCCTCAGTGCCCGGGATCGTGACGACGGGTACCGGCGATGCGAACCAGCCTTCCGTGAGCTCCGACGTCAGTGTCACCGATTCACCGGTGGCCGCCGCTGCGATCAGCGCCTGCCCGTCGGGATTGCTCACCGCCACGACGGCGATCTTCGGCTTGCGCGGCAGGTCGCGCAGGTCGGGCGTGCCCCAGATGGTGGTGCAGATGCCCCAGTGCGCATTGGCGCCTGGATTCACTGCGATCATGCCGAGGGCTCCGCGCTGCTCGAAGTACGACACCTTGCCCGGCATGCCGAAGCCTTCGCTGACGACGATCTTGCCGGCGACGTCGATGTCGGCATCGCTGACGAAGCCCTTCGTGAACATCTCATCGGCGTTTTGCGCGTAGCGCGCGGGCACGTAGGCCAGCGGCGCAGTCAACCCCTCTGGATACGCAACACCCATCGCCATCGGCTTGGCGCGTATCGTCGTCCCGCGCACCGCGACGGAGGCGGCCCCGGGCAAGCTGAGGAAGATCGTCGGCGTGTGCACCTCCACCGGCACGCCGTGCGCCCGGAGCCGGCTGACGATCTCCTCGGCCGCCGTGGCGACGTCGGTGGGATGCTCGCGCTTCAGGGTGGTGAAGCGTTCGATGAGCGGCCAGGGGGCGTCGAGCGAGACGTCGGCGACGGCGGCGGCAACGTGCGGTGAGAGAGACACGGGTGACTTCCGGCAGGCGGGAGGGCGTGGAGACCGTGGTGCTGAGCGCGTAATGGAGATGGCCGCCACGGTGCCGTCAAGTCGGGCGACAGAGGCTTCGGGCCACGGGCGCCATTCCCGGAAACCGCGCCAGCCTGACTCTCGCCGTGATGGCACCGGCAGAAAGCCGCGGCGGTCCGCGAAACCCGCATTGTCCCGATGCAACCCATCGAACGCCGGGCGACGGAGTGTCTGCATCACGTGCTGAGGCCGAATTCGACCTGCAGCGTGGACGTAATTCGGGGCGCGCTGCCAACTGGCGCCGCAGAGTACGTCCTCACTAATGTATCCTCCTGAAAAGCGACGTGAGCCCTGCGGCCGCCTGTCATCGGTCCGCGTATCATGACCTCCCGCCACCGCAGTCGCGTGCGCTGCATCCTCACTGGCAGGACGTGCGCACCATCACTCACCTGACAATGGATCATGAAGCGCTGATGTCTGCGGATTCCCAGAGTCTTCCTGCGTCACCGATCGCTGCCGAGCTCCTTCGGAACGGTGCGCCGTCCGGACCCGGTCAGGCGGCTGCAAGCGCCGTTCTCGAACGCATCACCGACGCGTTCTTCGCACTCGATCAGGAGTGGCGCTTCACCTACCTGAACGACCAGGCGGAGCGTCTGCTCTCGCGTACGCGCGCGGACCTGCTCGGCCGGTGCATCTGGGCCGAATTTCCGCAGGCGGTGGGCTCCACCTTCGAGCGCGAGTACCGCGGGGCCGTCGAGAGCGGGGCGAGCGCCGACTTCGAGGAGTTCTATGCACCGCTCGACACGTGGTTCGAGGTGCGCGCGTACCCGTCGCAGGATGGGCTCTCGGTGTTCTTCCGGGACGTGACGAAGCAGCGAGCCACTGCGCTCGCGCTGGCGGAGAGCGAACGACGCCTGCGACTGGCCATGAGTGCTGCCCGCCTTGGCAGCTTCGCATGGGACATGACGACGGGGCGCGTCGACTGGTCCGAGGACATCGAGCGGATGCACGGGATCCCGGTCGGCAGCTTCGAGGGGACGTTCGATGCCTACCAACGCGACATGCACGCCGAGGACCGGGACCGCGTGCTGGCCATCGTCGCCGCATCGGTCGAGCGCGGGGAGTCGCACCACCTCGAGTACCGCATCGTGCGGCCGGATGGTGCCATCCGATGGCTGAGGGCACATGGGCAGTATGAGCGCGACCCTGCGACCGGGCGTCCCTCGCGGCTGGTCGGCGTCTGTCAGGATGTCACCGAGGAACGTGAGGCTGAAGACGCGTCGCGATTCCAGCGCTACATCCTGCAACTCGTCGCCGACAACGCGACATCTGCACTGTTCATGATGGATCGTGACGGTCACCCGACCTTCATGAATCCTGCGGCCGAGCGAATGACCGGCTACACCCTGGCCGAAATTCGCGACTTCCCGTTGCACTACGCAGTACATCGTCTCCATCCGGACGGTTCGCGCTATCCGATGGCGGAATGCCCCATTGACCGGGCGCTTCCCGAGAACAGTGACGTGCGGGCACATGAGGACGTATTCGTCCGAAAGGACGGCTCATTTTTTCCGGTCCTGTGCGCAGCAAGCCCGATCATCGAGGATGGAATACCCGTCGGGACGGTTGTCGAGGTGCGCGACGTGACGGAGGAGAAGACGTCACGCGAGCGGCTCCGCATGCTCACGGAAGCCATTCCCGTCCAGGTGTGGACCGCCACGCCGGACGGCGGCCTCGACTACGTCAGTCGCCGTGTGGTGGAGTACTTCGGCGCGTCGGAAACCGTGCTGATGGGGAACGGGTGGACCGCCCTCGTGCACCCTGACGATCTGCCAATGGCAGCATCACGGTGGACGCAGGCCCTCGAAAGCGGGCAACCGTATGAAGCCGAGTTCCGGCTGCGCCGTGCAGACGGCCAGTATCGCTGGCATCTCGCCCGCGCGCTGCCGCAACGCAATGTCCGCGGCTCTCTGACGCGCTGGTTCGGCTCGAACACCGATATCGACGACCGGCGAATGGCCGAGCAGGAGCGCGACCGCGTTCTGGCCGAGGCGCAGGCAGCGCGCTTCAACCTCTTCCGCGCTTTCGAGCAGGCGCCAGCCGCGATTTCGGTGACCGAAGGGCCGGATCACGTCGCGACGACACAGAACGCCATTTCGCGCCAGCTGGTCGCCGGGCGTAATCTGATCGGCATCCCGGTCCGAGAAGCCCTGCCAGAATTGGAGGGGCAGGGCTTCTTCGAGATTCTCGACGGGGTCTACGCGAGCGGCGAGCCCTTCGAGGGCCGCGAGCTTCCCGTGCGTTGGGACCCGCGGGGAGATGGTCAGCTGCACGATGGCCTCTTCGACGTGGTCTATCAGCCTCTGCGCGACGGGACCGGCCAGGTGTACGGCATCCTCTCGCACTCACTGGAAGTGACCGAGCAGGTGCGCGCTCGCCGGGAGGTCGAGCGCAAGGCGGCCAAGCTCGCGCGACTGGCGAACGCACTGCAGCAGACGAACAAGGAACTCGATCAGTTCGCATATGTCGCCAGCCATGATCTCAAGGCGCCGCTTCGGGGGATTGCCAACCTCGCCCAGTGGATCGAGGAGGACCTCGGCGACCGCATCACGGGGGAGTCGCTGGAGCACATGCGCCTGCTGAAGGGGCGCGTCCACAGGATGGAGGGGCTGATCGACGGCATCCTCGCCTACTCGCGGGCCGGTCGCGCTTCCGTCAGCCCGGAGCACATCGATGTGCCGCTCTTGCTGCGCGAGGTGATCGACCTGCTCGCGGTGCCCTCGCACGTCGAGTTCAACATTGCGTCAGACATTCCGCCACTGGTCGCGGAGCGCACGCCGTTGCAGCAGGTCTTCCTCAACCTCATTGGCAACGCGGTCAAGTACGGCGCACTCGGACGAGATGCGGCGCACGTGCACGTGCGCTGCGAGGTGGAGGACGACCATGTCGAGTTCATCGTGTCGGATGATGGACCTGGCATCGCGCCCGAGTTCCACGACCGGGTCTGGGGAATCTTCCAGACCCTGCAGCCACGCGACAAAGTGGAGGGCACTGGAATCGGTCTGTCGGTGGTCAAGAAGATCATCGAGACACGAGGGGGGCGGGTCTGGCTGGTGTCGGCACCGGGCGAGGGCGCTAGCTTCCACTTTACGATGCCACGCGTCGCGCGGCGCGAGGCGGTAGAGCCGGATGACGACTGAACCTCCCAACTGCCTTCCGACACCAGCCCCGCAGGACTCATGACGCATCCTTCGACCGACGGCAGTGTGGAGCGCTTGGTCAACATCCTGCTCGTCGAGGACGACGAGATTGACGTCATGAACGTGCGACGCGCGTTCAGGACGAACCACATCGCCAACCCGCTGTTCGTGGCCGGCGATGGCATCGAGGCGCTCGAGCAACTGCGCACGAACCGGATCCCACGCGATCGGCGACTGGTCCTGCTCGACCTCAACATGCCGCGCATGAATGGCATCGAGTTCCTGCGCACGCTTCGGGCAGATGCGGAACTGGCACGCACGCCGGTGGTCGTGCTGACGACGAGCAATGAGGAGCGCGACAAGATTGACGCCTACGGGCTGAATGTCGCCGGGTACCTGCTGAAGCCGGTCACCTTCGGCAACTTTTGTGAGGCGATGGCGGCGTTGAACAAGTATTGGGCGCTGGTGGAGTTGCCGTGAGCGTCTTTCCGGGTGTCGCGTCGGAGCTCGGTGACGCGCCGCCAGTCGGCGTCGACCATCCTGATGCCACCAGCGCCGGTGTGCAGCCAGCGACACTGCGCGTGCTCGTCGTGGACGATGATGACGTGGACCGCATGACTGTCACTCGCGGGCTTCGGCGCGCAGGAATCCCTGCCGCTGTTGACGAAGCTGCAACGACGGCTGAGGCACTGCGCCTGGTGGCAACACACCGTTACGACTGCGTCTTCCTCGACTACAACATCCCCGGTGGCAACGGCGCGACGCTGTTGTGCGGAATCAAGGGCGCAGGGATGGGCGTGCCGGTCGTGATGCTCACGGGGCAGGGCGACGAAAAAGTTGCCGTCGAACTCATGAAGGCCGGCGCCACCGACTACCTGCCGAAGGCAGGGCTGTCGCCGGAGCGGCTGGCCCAGAGTCTGCGCTACGCCGTCGAGCTGGCGCGAGCCTCTGACGCTGCGAAGCGATCCGATGCTGACCGGCGTGCGAGTGCCGAGCGCACATCACGCCTGCAACTCGTCACCGAACGCCTGTCGGCGGCACTGTCCGAGGGGGACGTGGCAGCACTGTTCCTCGGCGAGGTTCGCGCCGCCGTCGCCGCCGACACCGCGTGGCTGGCGGTCGTGGATACTCGCCGTGGCGTAATGCGCGCGCTTGGGAGCGCAGGCTACGTTGCGGAGACCGCACGCCGCTTCGAAGAGCTCCCGCTCGACGCGAAGATGCCGGCGAACGACGTGGTGCACGATGCGCATCCGCGCACGTATCCCTCACGCGCGGCGCTCGTCGCCGCATATCCGGATCTGCGCGATGCGCTCGACGGTATCGATCAGGAGGCGGTGGCGATACTCCCGCTGGTCGCGGGCGGCACGCCCTTCGGCGTGATGTCGCTCGGCTTCCGCGTCGAGCGCGTGCTCGACGAGGCCGATCTCGCGTTCACGCTGGCCTTGGCACGGCAGTGTGCACAGGCGCTGGAGCGCGCGCGCCTGTATGAAGCCGAACGCTCATCGCGCGCCGCGGCAGAGGCAGCGCGCCGCGAGGCAGAGGACGCAAACCGGACCAAGAGCGAGTTTCTCGCCCGCATGTCGCACGACCTGCGTACGCCCCTCAACGCCATTGGCGGATACGCGGAGTTGATCGAGATCGGGGTGCATGGACCGGTGACTGCAGGGCAACGCGAGTCGCTCGCGCGGGTACGACGCGCGCAGCAGCACCTGTTGACGCTGATCAACGACATACTGAGCTTCGCCCGGCTCGAGGCAGGACAGGTCCAGATCGTCACGAGCGACGTCCTCGTGGCGCCGCTGCTGGCTGAACTGGGGACGCTGCTGCAGCCGCAGGCGGAGACACGCGGACTCTCGCTGCTGATCGATGCCGGGCCGCCCGAGCTCATGATCCGCGCCGACCGCGAGCGCGTCCTCCAGGTGTTGCTGAACCTCGGCACGAATGCGCTCAAGTTTACGCCGCACGGCGAGATCCGGATCGAGGCGCTGGCAGACGACACTGAATTGGTGTCACTGCGCGTGTCCGATTCGGGAATCGGCATCCCCCTGGAGCGATTGACTTCGATTTTCGACCCGTTCACCCAAGTGCACGGCACGGCGGCTGAACGCGAAGGCGGCGTCGGACTGGGGCTGGCGATCAGCCGTGAGCTCGCGCAACGCATGGGCGGAGCGCTGTCGGTCGAGAGTGCCGAGCAACAGGGCTCGCGTTTCACCGTGCTGCTGCCAAGAGGCGCGGCACGCAGCACCTGACGAACATCGCACGGCCATGGCTCGATCCCGCCCGTCCGCATGATGCCGACCGGCAAAGCCGTTCAATCGTGGTGGAGTGAAGCGACCCACCAGTGGCTGAAGAGCTGCTGGGGGACCGATCGGGCGCGGTTTGGGTTCGGCCGCAGCACCCGTGACGCGTTCCCACGGCGTCTCGACGCTGATCACCTTGCACGTGGTTGCGTTGCGCCTCAGCTTGACTGCGCTGGTGGTCGGCGTCGGAACGAATTCGATTCTGACGACGTGTGCGAACTCGGTCATCGTTCGCTGGGAGGCCCGCCCGTCGATGCTTCGCGTGCCGGACCTGCCGGCCGCGTCAGGCAATGACAAACCAATTGCCTAAGTTTGACAATGTCTTTTGAGCACTCCTTCACCTCGGCCGCGACGAGCGGCGAGGCAGCGCCAAACACTGCTGGACGCTTCGGATTTGGCGCGAACTGGGCGCGCTACATCCGTCACATCAGCGAAGCGAAGATTATCGCCGCAACGGCAGATCTCGCTGCGCTCCTCGCGTTGCCCGCACTGACGGACATGACGCTGCTCGACATCGGATCCGGCAGCGGCATTCACTCGCTTGCTGCAGTACGCCTGGGCGCCACCGTCACGTCGTTCGACTACGACGAAGCTTCCGTCGCCTGTACCCGGTCACTCCGCGAGCAGTTCGCCGGTGAGGCGGCGGCGCGCTGGACTGTCGTGGGGCAGGGCTCGATTTTGGACGACACGTTTGTCGCGTCGCTGGGCCATTTCGACATTGTGTACTCATGGGGCGTGCTGCACCATACCGGCGCGATGCGCCGCGCGATTGCCGCTGCCGTGTCACGTGTGTCACCGACCGGACGCCTCGTCATCGCGCTCTACAACGATCAGGGGCTGATCAGCGACTATTGGACAGCGGTGAAGCGAGCGTACAACTCTGGCGCCGCGGGACGTTTGGCGATGACAGGCGCGCACCTCCCGTACCTTGGCGCACGGATCGCGGTCCGCGCCGTGACGGGGAAGGGATCGCTCGAGCGAGGGATGTCTCTGTGGCACGACTACATCGACTGGCTGGGTGGATATCCATTCGAGGTCGCGTCGCCGAGCGAAGTCGAGCAGTGGCTCGCGGCAGCAGGCTTCACGCTGCAGGCGGTGCGCACGGTAGGCCGACGCCAGGGATGCAATGAGTACGTGTTTGCGAGGGCACAACAAAGCTGACGGCGCGCTCGTGTGCTGCGTGGCGGGAGCGTCTTGCTGAGGGAAACTGTCGACTTGCACGTCCTCGCGACGTCGGCGTCGAGGGTTGCGATCGTCGAGTGCTTCTTCCGCGAACCGAAGGAGCGGCGGATTCGTCACCTCGCCCTGTCCAGCGTCGTCCGGCTCATCGCAGCCACCACGCACGACAGTGACCACCGCGCTGTCAAACACCGTGTCTTCGCGTGGACCGCGACCATCCAGCGGATTCCGAGCAATGCTGGCCGCGCCATCACCGCATTGGCCATGCGCTTTGCGTCGCGCCTCGTATTCTGCGGGATATCTCTGCTACACTCACCTTGTGCATGACATTGCGGCGACTCCACGCCGGCGCACGGAGTACCCATCGATCGAGCCATGTCACCACCCTCGAGGCTGCAACCGGCAGTCAGATAGCCTGCGCGGCTACACACGTGTGCTGAGCGTACCTTCCATCGCTCCGGCAATGGCGGCGGTTGCATGGTCGCCTGCAATGAACCGCGCGCGCCGCAGCTCGCGTGTCAGTCGCAGCCAGCCATGCCCGCGGTCGGCGAGCGACCCCTCTTGCGCTTCGGAGCAGAACTGCTCCTTACATGCCTTGTACTCGCCCGTCGGCACGCGACGCTGCTGCGCGAACCAGCGAATGTGAGCCTTGTCATCCACGATGCCGTCGCGTCGCCGCGGTCGTTCCGGGACGGGAGAGCATTGATGTGGTCCGTCACGAGGGTTGGTCGGCAGGGTGACTCCCCGTATGCCGACAGTCTCGCGCGCCGGTAGGGCTGGCGGCCGTCGGCCAGGTTCCCACGGGGACATGCACGGAGCCGAGCGCGGTGCCGTGAGCCCTCCCCGGGCGCCGCACTCTCGCGGTCGAGGCTTCACTAGGGGGCGTTCTCTGGGTGAGCGGCGCGGGGACTCCCGCGCACTCGAATCTGCCGGGCGAGGCTCGTGTAGAGCCCGCAGTTCCGCTAGCTTGTCCACGCGGTGTCTGGGGCTGTTCGATGCTAAATCCATGCAAAGAACGGGACCTGGAGGTCGTTTAGAGGGTCGTTTTCCCTCTCAGGACAGGTGGCCGAGCGGTTGAAGGCGCACGCCTGGAAATCGTGCGCTGGGGCAACATGCAGTGCAGTACACTCCCACAGGCGTCGAAACGGCGCAAATCGCACGTCACTCGCGCGCCGCCGACATGCGTACAGAGAATTCGACGGCAGCGCAGCTGCGCTTCGCATCTGGACATCCCCTCAGCGATGAATCCGCGCCAGTGTCGTCATTCACGGCGGAGAGGACGCTTCTATTCGGCGAGCCGCTCAAGTGCCAATGACGTCGTGCTGCCCTCGAGCAGCTTCCTGACCGCCGACAGCACTTCGTCCCGCCACACATCAGCGCCATCCCCTGTGACCTCAGTCACGATATCCGGCACCCCGCCCAGCAGCGTCGAGAACGCGGCGACCCGCCCGCGCATGATTCGGACGAGTTTCTCGTCACGGGTCCCCCCAAATGCCGGATAGGCATACTGCACCGGCGCCCCCACGCAGGCTGCCCAGCTGTCGATGCGGCGTACGCGCCCGTTCCGTTGCACCGTGCGAATCGGGCTCGCATCCAACTCGTAGTGCATCAGATGACGACAATACCTGTGTAGGCTGACCCCCTCCGACATTCTGTCGGTGACGACCAGCACATCCGGGCCAAACGGGCTGTTGAAGATCTCCTTGATGACGTCCGGGTTCCGGTTGTGGACGAACGCCGTATCGCCGGCGTGCGATTCACCCGTCTCGACTGTCATGCCGAGTACCGCAGACATCGCAGCACCTGGGATCTGCTCGGGTTTCGATTGCGACGACGCCCACTCGAGGACACCACGCGCCGAGCGTGAGTCTACCATCTTCGCAAGCA
>JANMON010000169.1:0-1930 GCA_031369265.1 Gemmatimonadaceae bacterium
CTGGAGCCCAGCGGCCGTCCCTCGACGACAGCAACGGCGTCGCGGTGGGGGCGCGTGACGGAAATCGGACGGCGAAGGAAACCCTCGGCCGTCGGCGGTGGTCCAACGGCCGTCTGCGTGATTCCTTCACATTCCCGGAACTCCGATGCCGTTGCCCCGTCCGACCCTTGCCCTTGCCGCGCTCGCTGCGCTGGCCCTCTGCCCATCCCTCGCCGAGTCGCAGTCCACGCGCGACCGTGATCGTGAGGACCGCCGTGTCCGCACCGTTCGCCTGAGCTACGCGCGGCGTGACCGTGTGCCCGATCGTGAGATCACGATGTCGGTGGGCGCACTCCGCAGCGATGACGACGATGAGACGCTTCCGATGGCCGCACTGCGCACCGATTGGCGCCTGCGGAACTGGCTGCGGTCGGAAGTCGGCGTCTCGTACGCCATCGGCTCCACCGAACGCCTGGAGCTCGACGGCGTGATTTCACCCGACTCACGCTCGCTGCAGCTGGCCACGGCGACCGTCGGCCTGCGCGCCGAGCTGCCGGCGCGGTATCTGCGGCCGTATGTGGGTGTGGCGGCGGGCCTGGTGATGCGAGCGGAAGAGGGAGGCGCGCAGTATGTGCGCACGACGATGGCCTTCCCCACCGGCATTCGCTTCGCGCTGTCGGATCGGGTCTCGCTGCGCGGTGAAGCACGATGGCGGTTCGACCAGCGCCGCGTGGGTGGGCAGACGGTGCGCGTGGAGCAGACGGGCGGGTTGAGCGTGGTGTTCTAACCTTACACGAGAGCATCCCTCCGGCCTGTACTGGTTCGGGTCGGAGGGAACCGCGGCTGTCGCAACCGGCGCGGGACGGCGCGTGATCTTGCGGGATATCGGGCGAGGCCGGAGACTGCGTCGAGGGCGAGACGGCCACATGCCTTTCCGTCGCGCCGCCACCCGCCCACTCGGCGCCCCGATTGCGCGCAGCCGGAGCCACCATGCGACACCTCACGCGCCTTCGCCTGGCAGGCCTGCTGCTGCTGCCGTCGCTCTGGCCCCTGTTGCCTGCCACGGCGCAGCGCGAACGCGTGGTGGGCACACGGCCGAACATCATCTACATCATGACCGACGACCACGCCGCGCACGCCATCGGCGCCTACGGGTCGAAGGTCAATACCACACCGAACATCGACCGGATCGCGCGCGAGGGGGCGTTGCTGGAGAACGTCTTCGCCACCAATGCGATCTGCACGCCGAGCCGTGCGGTGATCCTGACGGGTCAGTACTCGCACATCAACGGTGTGACGGTATTCAATCGGTTCGACAGCACGCGTGAGACCGTCGCCCAGCTGCTGCAGCGCGGTGGCTACCACACCGGCATGATCGGCAAGTGGCACCTGGGCAGTGATCCGCAGGGCTTCGACACCTGGAACATCCTGCCCGGGCAGGGCGTGTACCACGACCCGGTGTTCTACACGGCGCAGCGCGACACCACCTACACCGGTGGATACGCGACCAACGTGATCACCGACCTCACGCTGCAATTCCTCGAGCAGCGGCCGCGTGGCAAGCCGTTCTTCGTGATGATGCACCACAAGGCGCCGCACCGGCCGTGGGAGCCGACCGATTCCAACGCCGCCGCCTTCGCACACCGCCACATTCCCGAGCCCGCGACACTCTGGGACAGCTACGAGACACGCACCGACGCGCTGCACGAGAATCAGCAGCGGATCGCGAACGACCTCACCAATCGCGACCTGAAGATCCCGGTGCCGGCTGGATTGACTGGCGTGGACCGAGCACGGTGGCTGACACTCAAGCCGGACACGGTTCGCACGGTGCTCGACGGCCGGATGGTGACCCTCACCGGCACCGCGCTGGTACGCTGGAAATACCAGAAGTACATGCAGGACTACCTCGCCACGCTGCAGTCGGTGGACGAGAGCGTGGGTCGCGTCC
>JANMON010000174.1:0-3661 GCA_031369265.1 Gemmatimonadaceae bacterium
TCGGCGGTGGATGTGCTGAAGGCGATCCGTGTCTCAAAGACGGTGATCAACAACGTCGGCGACACGAAGCGCGCCGAGGCCGTCTCTGAACTGATGCTCGGCGCGGCGCTGAGTTACATCGCGCTGAATTACGACAAGGGATACCTCGTCGACGAGACGGTCGACGTGACAACCCTGCAGTACTCGAACCGGAAGCAGCTGCGTGATGCGGCCATTGCGAAGCTGCAGTCGGCGGCAACGATCGCGGGCGCGAACGTATTTGCCACGCCGGCGGCGTGGACCAATGGCCGCAGCTACACCAACGTGCAAATCCGGCAGATCGCCAACACGCTCTCGGCGATCACGCTGGCCTACTATCCGCGCAGTGCGGCGGAGAATGCACAAGTGAACTGGGCGCAGGTCCTCACATTCACGGGCGCCGGCATGTCGAGTGGCACGCCCTTCGACTTCGTGTTCGTGGGCGATGGTTGCGTGTCGTTCTGCCACCAGATCCTGACCTGGTTCGACGACTTCAGCACCGGCCGTGTGCACACTCGCGTCGCCAATCTGCTCGATCCGGCCACGCAGAGGACGCCATGGCCGCTGTCGGGCAATCCAGTGCCGAACTCGCCGGACAAGCGCCTCGGTGACGGCTCATTCGGCGACGCCAGCATCGTGTCTGGTTTCGGCACCAACCCGAAGACGGCCAACGCCGGCACCGACTTCGCCTATTCGCGCGATGCAATTTTCCGCCCCAGTCGTGGGTCGTACCATCAGTCGAACATCGGATTCACCCGCTACGACCTGACGGGATTGCAGGATCCGTCCGGCATCTATGCTGGGTTCGGACCTGCGCCACTGCTGACGGCCACGCAGAACGACTTGCTGCGCGCCGAGGCGCTCATCCGTACCGGTGATCTGGCCAGCGCCGTGACGCTGATCAATCGCACCCGGGTGACACGCGGCGGCCTCGCCCCCGCGTCGGCGGCTGATGGCGTGGCAGGACTGATCGCCAAGATGGGATACGAGAACGAGATCGAGCTGCTCGGCCTCGGCGCAGCGCCGTACTACTGGCGTCGCCGCACCGACGCCTTGCTCGAAGGCACGCCGCGCGAAATGCCGGTGCCTGCCAAGGAGCTCGGCGTGAAGGGCGAGGCGCTCTACACGTGGGGCGGGACGGGCCCGGCCAACTCGCCGACGCCTCCCTGATCGAGTCAGGGGCGCATGAAAACCGCGGGGACAGGAAGGCTTCCTGTCCCCGCGGTTTTTTGTGTTTGTTCCGGCCGTCGCTGCGTGCCGGAGCCTACGCGCGACACACCACACTCCAGAGCCAGGCCCGCCCAGCGGACGATGGACGTGGGACGCTGGTGACAGCCGAGTCTGTCTCTGGAGGCGGTAGTCGTGTCGTGCAGTCGAACGGGTTGATCGGGGTCGATCGCGACGTTCAGGGGTCGTTCGGGTCGTTCGGGTCGTTCGGGTCTTTCAGGGGTCGATCGGAGTGGCGCTGCAGGTCACTGGGTCGGGAGTCTCCTCGAGGAGGTCACGAGCTCGTGCATTCCGTGCCCAGTAGAATGGCAGAGGCCGGACCAGCCCGCCAACATCGCGGCAAGACCTTGCAATGCAAGGACTTGCGCCATGGCATCGAACCGCGCCACGCCCCCGCATCGGAGCGTTTCGCCAGAGTTCGTGCGAAGTGCGGTGGTGATTGGCCGCTGGCACCTTCTCGGTGGGCCAGCCGCCATCGCGATCTGCCGTTGCCGCGCTCGAGCGCAGGTCCGACGTCACCGACCTCGCGTTATTTCGGCGCTTCTTCCCGCGGGAACAGGCCGTCGCCCTTCGTCACCCGCCACCCGGCGGCATCCACCGACAGCAGGGTCGGCCAGCGGCGATCGTGTACGTTGCCGGGCGCGCCAAGGGTCTCCCAGAGCGCCTGCGCCTTGGTCGGCATGAACGGCGCGATCGCGATCGCCTGACGCGCCAGCGAGCGCCCCAGTGTGCCCAGTACGGCCAGCAGCGCCTCGCGCTGCTCCGGTACCTTGGCCAGCGCCCACGGCTGCGATGACTGCACGAATTCGTTGGCGCGCGCGGTGGTGCGCCAGATCGCCGCCAGTCCCTCGTGCAGCAGGTACCCACGCGAGCCATCCATCGCTGCCGCAGCATCGCGCAGGTCGGCCAGGTCGGCGTCGTCCACATCCCCATCCGGTGCCGGCGGGATGATGCCGTCGTTGTACTTCTCGATCATCGACGTGACGCGGCTGGCCAGGTTGCCGAAGGCGTTGGCGAGGTCGGAGTTGTACCGCTCGCCGAAGCGTTCCCACGAGAAGCTGCCATCACCGTCGAACGGGATCTCGCGCATCAGGAAGTAGCGGAACGCATCGGCCCCGAAGCGCTCGATGGCTTCGCCGAGGTCGAGCTTCACGCCGGCGCTCTTGCTGAAGCGTTCGCCGCCCAGCAGCACGAAACCGTGACCCCACACCCGCTCCGGCAGCGGCAACTCGGCGGCCATCAGCATCGCCGGCCAGATCACGCAATGAAAGCGCGTGATGTCCTTGCCGATCACGTGCAGCTGTGCCGGCCAGCGCGTCTCCCAGCCGTCCTGATCGGGGAACCCGGTGCCGGTGAGGTAATTCGGCAGGGCATCGAACCAGACGTACGTGGCCTGCTCCTGGCCATCACCCGTGGGCCGCGGGAAGGGCACCGCCCACGAGTTGCGCGAACGGCTGGCGGAGATGTCCTCGAGGCCCGTGTCGAGCAGGCCGAGGATCTCGTTGCGACGGCTGCTGGGCTGGATGTACGTCGCCTGTGTGTCGATCAGCGCGCGCAGGCGCTCCGCGTAGGCCGAGAGGCGGAAGAACCAGTTGCGCTCTTCCACCCATTCCAGCACGCGGGTGGGATGCAGCACGCAGTGCCCGTCCACGATCTCGGTGTCGGTCTTGAACGACTCGCAGCCGACGCAATACCAGCCGGCGTAGCTCTTCTCGTAGCACGCGTCGGGCGAGCGCTCGAAGATCCGCGTGATGAGCGCCTGCACGCCCGCCTTGTGGTCGGGCGACGTGGTGCGCATGAACTGGTCGTTCGAGATCTGCAGCGTGGTCCACATCGCCTGGAAGTGGCGTGCGATCTCGTCCACGAACGCCTGCTCGGAGATGCCGGCCGCGGCGGCGGTCTGCGCCACCTTCTGCCCATGCTCGTCCATGCCGATCATGAAGTGCACGTCGCGGCCGAGCTGACGGTGCACGCGCGCGATCACATCGGCACCGATCTTCTCGAAGGCATGGCCGATGTGCGGATCACCATTCGCGTAATCGATGGCGGTGGTGATGTAGAAACGCGACACGGCTGATTCGTTGAGGTGCGATGAAACCCATGAGTGCCACGCCCGCGGCGCGCATCACGGCAATGTAGCTACTGCTCTGTGGCGGTCTCGTCGCCGGGATTGCCCGGACGGCTGCCGCGACCACGTCGTCCACCACGACGTCCACGCCGGCGACGACGCTTGGGCGCCTCACCGGTGGCGTCGGCGGCGGTGGCTCCCTCGTCGCCATCCGCTGCGCCGTCGTCTTCCTCGTCGGCCGCCTCGTCATGGGGCAGTGCTGCGACGGCCAACGGGACAAGAGGCGCGACAGGCGCGACCGGCGCGACCGGCGCGACGCGAGCCGGCGGTATCACCGGCGGCTCGGGC
>JANMON010000178.1:0-13384 GCA_031369265.1 Gemmatimonadaceae bacterium
CCGGCGGTGGACCAGGCGGTGAGCAGCCGGCCGTGGATGGCGCCCACCTGCAGCGTGCCGAAACGATCACGCAGATAGGCGGGAATGGTTGCGAAGCCGCCACCGTACATGCTCAGGATCAGCGCGTAGGCGAGGATGAAGAACAGCACACTGCCGCTGCGGCCGATGGAGGGAACGGTGGCGTAGAGCGTGGCACCGAGCGCGAAGAAGGTGGCGTAGGTGGCGCGTCGGCCGATGTGATCGCTGAGCGACGACCACGCGAATCGACCCAGCAGGTTGGCGAGACTGAGCAGTACCACGAAGCTCGCGGCCTGCGCCACGCTGATGCGTCCCGGGAACATCTCCTGGATCATGGCCGACGCCTGGCCGAGCACGCCGATGCCGGCAGTCACGTTCACGCAGAGCATCGTCCAGAGCAGCCAGAATTCCCGCGTGCGGACTGCGTCGCGCACCGGCACGCCGGTCGGCACCCGCGTGCTGCGCGAGACCCGCAGCGCGATGGCGTCGGACGGTGTCCAGTCGCTGGCCGGCACGCGCACGGTGAACACGCCGAACATCATCAGCACCAGATAGAGTGCCGCCAGCGTGAGGAAGGTGGTCGCGATGCCGTTGCTGGTGGCGCTGCGGAAGTGCGCCATCAGCCACACCGAGAGCGGCGAGGCGATGATCGCGCCACCACCGAACCCCATGATGGCGAGCCCCGTCGCCATGCCAGGACGATCGGGGAACCACTTGATCAGCGTCGACACCGGCGAGATGTAGCCGATGCCGAGTCCGATGCCGCCGATCACGCCGTAGCCCACGATCAACAACCAGAACTGATGCGTCGCGATGCCGGCCGCACCGAGCGCCAACCCGCTGCTGAAGCAGAGCGCCGAGACGAACATCGCCGCCCGTGGACCGACGCGTTCGAGCCAGCTGCCGAAGAGGGCTGCGGAGAGACCAAGAAACACGATCGCGGTACTGAACACCCAGCCGATGGTGCTCACCTTCCAATCATCGGGCGCGGCGGCGGTGATACCGATCGCCTTCGACAGCGGCAGCGAGAAGACGCTGAACGCGTACGCCTGACCGATGCTCAGATGGATGGCGAGCGCGGCCGGTGGGACACGCCAGCGATTGAAGCCGGCGGGCGCGACGGAATGTTCGCGATCGAGAAATGATGGCAGCACGGCGGAGCGAGTCGTGAGGAAGACACAATATCGCGTGTGACGACCTGAGCGGCACATGCCTCTCGCGAGAACGCCTGTCATGGTGACACGTTCCACACATATGCCTGATACAGAACAGCCGACGATGGCTCCGTTGCTGATGGAAGTGGTCTGGGGCGACATCACGCGTGTCCCCGGAGACCTCTATGTGGTGGGTCATTACAACGGTGTCGAACCGCAGGGTGCGGCACTGGCACTCGACCGCCACGTGATCTCGCGCATGCCCGACCGCCGGCGCGGATCGGAACGCCTGACCCTCACACGCCTCTCGCACTTCGGGCAGCTGGCGCCCGACTTCGGCGACGTCGAGTTCTTTCCCGGCCAGCAGCGCGGAGATCCGGAGACGTCGGTCACCGTCGCCATCGTGGGCATGGGATTTCCGGGTACGTACACGCGTGCGCGGCATCGCGACCTGATGTCGCGCATGGCGACGAAGGTGATGTCGCTGCCGGAAGTCTCGATCCTGAACATGGTGCTGATCGGCAGCGGCGAAGGCACGCTGCGGGTGTGGGAGGCTCTGGACGGGCTGCTGGCGGCAATGGTGAGCTTCGCACCGTCACTGGAGGAAGGCGTGCCGTCACGACTGAGCACGCTGCGCATCGTGGAGCGCGACCTGGGCAAGGCGCGGGCGATTCATGCCGAGCTGGAGGCCCGCGTGGCCTGGTACCAGCCGATGCTCGATGCAGAGCGCATCCACGTGACCGTCGCGCCGGAAGTGGTCGGCGTTCCCGACCAACTGCATTCACACCGGCAGCTGTCGCAGTCGAATCTGTTCGCGCTGTTGATGGCCGCGGCATCGTCAGAGCGGGGGCGTGAAGCCGCCTGCGCGCTGCTGGGTCAGCTGGATGCCGAACATGACGCACATCGCAGCGTCACCGCCGACCAGCTGCGTCAGGCGCTGGTGGATGCCAGCGACACGCTGCTCGCACAATTCACCGAGCTCGAGACGCGCCGCGCCGATACGCTCAGTCCCGAGCAGCGTGCGAAGTCGGGACTGACGGTGCCGAGCCGTCCGCTGGCGCGCCCGCGTCGCCCGGTGGACCTGCTGCGCGTGAAGGTGGAAGGCTTCGACGGCGCCTACGGCGACACGCCGGTGCGACTCTCGTACGTGCGTGCGCCCGATGGTGTGCGGGTGGCGGCGATCACCGACATGGCGACGGTCGCCCAGCGTGTGATCCCGGTGGATTTCGCACTGATCCACGAACAGATCGAGTTGATCCAGCGCGACGATCCGGAGGCGAGTGAGGATCAGGTGATGCAGGCCGCGCGGTTGCTGCGCCGGCTGCTGATCCCGCCGGACCTGCGTGTGCTGCTCAACGGCGCCAGCCAGCTGGTGCTGGACGTGGATCGGGACATGGCGGCGGTGCCGTGGGAAGTGATGCAGGTGGATGCCGACGACATGATGACCGGTGGCGGCGAGCTCGAGCCCGCGATGGTGCACCTCGGCCTGGCCCGACCGATCGCACGACAGCTACGCACGTCGCTCAGTCCATCGTCCACCACCGTGGTGAAGGGCCGCGGTCCGCTGCGCGCACTGGTGATCGGCGATCCAGGGGATCCGGGACGCGGTGAAAGCCTGCCGG
This sequence comes from Gemmatimonadaceae bacterium, assembly GCA_031369265.1. Lineage (GTDB taxonomy): Bacteria > Gemmatimonadota > Gemmatimonadetes > Gemmatimonadales > Gemmatimonadaceae > JACMLX01. The sequence goes on from JANMON010000178.1 coordinate 2,795, forward strand.
GTGCGCGTCGCGAGGCGCTGGCGATGGCGGAGCTCCTCCGGTCGCAGAAGGTGGACGTGCACCTGCTGCTCGGCGCGCCGGGTCATAGCGACGGACACGCGCCGGCGACGCGGTCGGCGGTCATCGACCGGCTGTCTCGTCGGGCCTCGCCGTACGACATCCTGCATTACTGCGGACATGGCGTGTTCGACCCGGCCGATCCCTCCGAGAGTGGCTGGTTGTTCGCCGATGGCGTGCTGGGTCCGAACGAGTTGCGGCTGGCGCTGGAAACCGGTGCACCGCCGCTGATCCTCGCCAACGCCTGCCTGAGCGGCCGGATTGCGGAGCCGGTGCGCAAGCCGGGCGAAAGCGCCGAGACGTGGACGGAACACGGGCTGGTGCCCGGTCTCGCGGATGCGATGCTGCAGTACGGCGCCCGCAATTTCATCGGCACCTGCCGAGAGATCAGCGACGAGGGGGCGGTGCGGTTCGCGGAGGTGTTCTACCGGCGCATCCTGCCCAACGAGACGGATGCGGAATCAGTGGGCGCAGCGCTGCTGGCGGCGCGTGATGCGCTGTATGCGGAGCGAAAGCGTTTCGGGTCGCTGTGGGCGACCTACCAGCATTACGGCAATCCCGCCTGGCGGATCCGTCCGCCGATGCCGTCCTTCGACACGGAGTCGACGCTGGCCTGACGCGCTGTGTCAGCCTCCCGAACGGCTGAGTTGACATACCCCCCACCCCTATGATACTGTATACCAGTGGGGGGTATATTTTCAGCCAGTGAATCAGGGAGGAGTCATGGAAACGAAGACGATTGCCATCTCGGGGATGAGCTGCGGCCACTGCGTGAGCGCGGTGACGAAGGCGCTCACCGGTGTGGCTGGGATCACGGTGCAGGAAGTCCGGATCGGCTCGGCCACGGTCGGCGTCGAGTCGGAGGGCGCGCTGGCGGCCGCCGAGTCGGCGATCGGCGACGCAGGGTATGACGTGGTGAAGGGCCGGACGCTGAATGTCGCGTCACCGACCCCCGAGCCGTAGTCGGATGCCTGGGGTCCTGGACTCCGCGACCTCGCCGGCTGCGACTGAGCCGGTCGCGGATACGACTGCGGCGACGCAGACGGTGACGTTGCCGGTGACGGGCATGACCTGCGCCGCCTGTCAGAGTCGCGTGCAGCGGCAGTTGAGCCGCGCGCCGGGCGTCAATGACGCCTCGGTGAACCTGCTGATGGGCAACGCCACCATCACCTTCGATCCGCGCGTGGTCAGTCCCGCTGCGCTGGTGAAGGTGGTGCTCGACACCGGGTATGGCGCCGAGCTGCCCGCCGCAGGCGACGACGTGGTTGAGCAGCTGGCGGCGCGTGATGCGACCACGGCGCACGAATACGATGCGCTGCGGCGTCGCGCGATCGTGAGCGGTGCGGCAGGTGCGATCGCGATGCTGGCGTCGATGCCGCTGATGGTGCGTGCGGATCACGGTCACGCCGGCGTGGTGGCGGATCCGTTCATGCGATGGGTGATGACGGGGCTATCGCCGGCGCTCGAGTCGGTGATGCCGTGGCTGTATGGCGTTCCCGCGCCCGTGATCAGCTGGTCGCTGCTGGTGATGACGCTGGGCGTGATGGTGTGGGCCGGTCGGCAATTCTATGTCGGTGCCTGGAACTCGCTGCGCCACAAGGCGACCGACATGAACACGCTGGTGGCGGTGGGCACAGGTGCGGCATTCGTCTATTCCGCACTGGCGACGGCGGTGCCGGAGTTCTTCACGCGCAATGGCGTGGCGCCCGACGTGTACTACGAGGCGGTGATCTTCATCATCGCGCTGATTCTCACCGGCAAGATGTTCGAGGCCCGTGCCACACGAAACACGTCGGCGGCGTTGCGCGCGCTGGCCCAGCTGCGCCCCACCACCGCCCGTGTGATGCGTCCCACGCCGGAGGGCGGTGAAACGGAAGTGGAATTGCCGCTGGCCGACGTGCGCGTGAACGACCTGGTGGTGATCCGGCCCGGTGAGCGGCTGCCGGTGGATGGCATGGTGGAGAGCGGGGCGAGTGCGGTGGACGAAAGCATGCTCACCGGCGAGTCGATGCCGGTGGCCAAGGCGACCGGTGACCGCGTGATCGGCGGCACCATCAACGCCACCGGTGCGATCCGCTACCGCGCGACCACACTCGGCTCGAAGAGTGTGCTGGCGCAGATCATGACGCTGATGCGAGATGCACAGGCATCGCGGGCGCCGATTCAGGGATTGGCCGATCGCATCAGCGGCATCTTCGTACCGGTGGTGATGGTGCTGTCCCTCGTCACCTTCGCCACCTGGTTCGTGGTGCTCACGCAGGGTGGCTCGGCGGCGGGCGCCGCATCGGTGCGGGCGTTCGCGGCGGCGGTGGCGGTCCTGATCATCGCCTGCCCATGTGCGATGGGGCTGGCGGTGCCGACGGCGGTGATGGTGTCCACCGGACGTGGTGCCGAGTCGGGGGTGTTGATCAAGGGCGGTGAAGCGCTGCAGCGGGCGGGTGACGTGCGCACGATCATCGTGGACAAGACCGGTACCATCACGGAAGGCCGCCCGACGGTGACCGACGTGCTGCTGGCTCCCGGCACGACGCTGGATGCGGACGCGCTGCTGACCTTTGCCGCGTCGCTGGAGCAGTCGAGCGAACATCCGATCGCGGGCGCCATCGTGCGCGGTGCGACGGAGCGTGCGTTGCCGATCACGGTCCCGACGTCGTTCGAGTCGCAGACGGGTCGCGGTGCGACGGCGATGGTCGGTGCGAACTGGGTTGCGGTGGGCAACGCCACGCAGATGGCCGAGCTGTCGCTGGATGTGTCGGCGATGCACGCGCAGGTGGCGGCGTTGTCAGCGCAGGCGAAGACGCCGGTGTACGTGGCGGTGGACGGCACACTGGCCGGCGTGATCGCCGTGGCGGACCCGGTGCGTGCCAGCTCGCGCGCAGCGATCGCATCGCTGCAGGAGCTGGGGCTGACGGTGGTGATGCTGACGGGCGACAACCTGGCAACCGCCAACGCGGTGGCGCGTGAGGTGGGCATCACCAAGGTCGTGGCGGGCGTTCTGCCGGCGGGCAAGGTGGCGGCGGTGGTGGACGAGCAGCGTGGCGGTCGCGTAGTGGCGATGGTGGGAGACGGCGTGAACGACGCACCAGCGCTGGCCCAGGCCGACGTGGGCATCGCCATCGGCAGTGGTACCGACGTGGCGATCGAGGCGGCCGACATCGCGCTGATGCGCGGCGACCTGACGGGTGTGGTGCGCGCCATCTCGCTGTCGCGCGCGACGATGCGGACGATGAAGCAGAACCTGTTCTGGGCCTTCGTCTACAACGTGATCGGGATCCCGGTGGCGGCGGGTGTGCTGTATCCGCTGTTCGGGGTGTTGCTCAGTCCCGTGCTGGCGAGTGCCGCGATGGCGTTCAGTTCCGTCTCGGTGGTGAGTAACAGCCTGCGTTTGCGAACGGCGTGACGCGCGTGTCCCTGAGAATCTCGACCAGCAATGGAGCGATACGATGAGTGATGTGACGGAAGGCTGGGACGGCGTGGGGATCGAGGTGACCTCGGACGCCCACTGCGCGCGCAAGGCGGTGGGCGTGGACGCGGACGGGAAGGAGAAAAACCTCAAGCGGCTGCGCCGCATCGAGGGGCAGGTGCGCGGGATCCAGAAGATGGTGGACGAAGACCGATATTGTGCCGACGTGCTGACACAGATCTCGTCGGTGCACGAGGCATTGCGGGCGGTGGCACGCGAACTGATGCGCAACCACCTGAAGCACTGTGCGACGGCGGCGATCAAGTCGGATAACGCGGCGGCCGAGGCGATGTATGACGAGCTGGTGGACCTGATGTACAAGCACACACGATGACGACGATGAAACACACTGTGCACGCTGCCGCGATGCTCCTGCTGGTGGCGATGCCGCTGGCGGCGCAGACGGATTACTACAACACCGATGCCGGGCGGCCGCTGCTGATCGAGGACGCGTATGCGCTGGAGCGCCGCGGGTTCGAGCTGCAGGTGGCTCCGATGCGACTCACGCGCTCGCAGGGCGGCATCTACTCCTGGGGTATCGAACCGGAGTTGGCGTTCGGCCTCGCCAACCGCACGCAGCTGGAGATCGGGCTGCCGATCGCCTACATCGACCAGCGCAACGGCGGCGGCACCGGGATCACCGGCGTCGAGATGTCGCTGCTGCACAACCTGAACGTCGAGACCAGCATACCCGCCTTCGCCATCGCCGCCGACGTGCTGCTGCCGGTGGGGCGCTTCGCTCCGTCGAGCGCCTACGCCGGTGTGAAGGGGATCATGACCCGCACCTTTCCCGCGCTGCGTGTGCACCTCAATGCGCAGTACACCTTCGGCAAGACGCTGGCCTCCACTGCGGTGGCGCCGGTGGGTGGCCCGTCGCAGAACGTCGAGGTGTCACGCTGGATCGCGGGTGCGGCGATCGATCGCACGCTGCCGCTCAGGTCACTGCTGATGTCGGCCGAGTTCTACGCGCGGCAGTCGCTGCGCACCGATGAACCGATCGAGTGGAATACCGGTGTCGGCGTGCGGTACCAGATCGCGCCACGCTGGGTGATGGACGGCGGCATCGGTCGCGCATTGACGCGCTCCGATCATGCCTGGTTCCTGACCGGCGGTGGTGCCTACGCGTTCGGCCTGCCGTGGAGGAAGCGCTGATGTTCATCGCCGACATGCACACCCGACTGCGGCGTCCGACACTCGCCCTCGCCCTTGCGACCGCGATATCGGCGTTGCCGATGCAGGCGCAGTGGGTGACGACCTACGAGACGTTCTACCTCCAGGCGCCGCACAACTGGACCTTCCGCAACGATTACCAGGCGGCCGACCGGCTCTTCAACGCCTTCGACTACGGACACGCGATCCTCTACGAGACGCTGTACCGGAAGCCGAATGCCCCGGCCTCCGAACTCGAGGAGAAGATCTACGATCGCCTCACCACGCAGATCCTCGTCCGTCCGCCGCGGGTGCCGCTGGAAGAGGTGGCCATCGAGCCGATGTACGCCCGGCTGTCGCCCGAGGCGAAGGCGATGTTCGACTGGTCGCACATCCTGCACCGGCAGATCTACGACGTCCTCGCCGATGAACGCCTGAACGATGCGGCCAAGGATGCCGAGGTGCAGCGGCTGATCGCGTACTACAAGACGCGCCCCGACCTCGCCTTCAGCAGTAAGCCGAAGAGCATGGAGCTGATGCAGGAGCAGCCGTATTCGCTCGCGTTCCGGCAGAAGTATCCGAAGTTCAATGGACTGATCTGGGGCTACCACTGGTTCCAGGTGGGCCTCTACGAACCGTTGCTGGTGGGGAAGACGGGCGCCGAGCGGCAGGCCGGCGTGCGCTCCACGGTCGCGCGGTTCTGGCAGATGCTGCGCGAGCCCCTCACGTCGCTGCCCTACCAGATGCCGATGACCGCCGCGGTGGCGCCGGAATTCGCGAAGCGGTTTCCCGAGGCGGCGATCATCTTCGACAACCTGCACTCGATGCACGACGTCGTGAGCGACATCCTCGCCAACCCGTCGGTGCCGCGGAACCGGAAGCGCGCCGAGATCGTACGCGCCGGCCGCCTGTTCCGCGACGACACCTCGTACGTGATGCCGGTGGCGGCGTGGCTGGTGATGTCGCGCGAGATGGGTGTCCAGAACATGGGTGGTCCAGCGGTGAACTTCGCGCTCGAACTGCCGACGCCGACGGTCACCAAGGGCGCGGTGATGCAGCATGACCGGCAGACTGGTCGCATGACGGGGATGAAGGTCGGCCAGATGACGGGTGGCTCGCACGAGGGCATGGATCACGGGACGCCAGCGCGCACCGATTCGACGCCCAAGCCGGCGCCGGCCGACGAACATGCGGGGCACGACATGACACCGGCGAAGCCAGCCGCACCGGCTACACCAGCTGTACCAGCATTGTCGATGCAGCTGCTGCGCGATGCGGTGATCCGTGCGCGTGTGCTGGCCGATCCGGCGATGCGGAAGTCGCTGATGGATGCGTTGCCGACGATGTCGGCGGGGGAACGGGCCGAGGTGCAACGGTGGCTGTCAGCCGCGAAACCCGCGCCGCGGTAGGCTGTCCGGTAACGCCTGACGCTGTCGAGGCAGCGATCGTTGCACCGTTGGCGCATGCGAACAACGGAAAATCGAATGCGTGGGCGATCGGTGGTGCTGACGATGGTGGCCGTGTTCGCAGGCGGGGCACTACCGGTGCACAGGGCGGAGGCGCAGCTGGCTGAATTGATTCCCGGCGTGCACGTGCGGGTCCGTGCCCCGGGCTCGTTGGCAGGGCGCTTCGCGGGCACCGTGGTCGCGCGGACGGCGGATTCGCTGACGATCGCCTCGGATGAAGGCGTGCCGGTGCAACTGCCGCTCTCGCGGCTCACCGCGGTCGAGATCAGCCGCGGCCAGAGTCGGTCGAAGGGGGCGATGAAGGGGATGCTCTGGGGCGGCGGCATTGGCCTCGCGGCGGGGCTCATCTCCGACAGCGGACAGGAGAACTGCACTCGAGACTGCATCTCGCGCAGCGAGATGATCGGCTACGGGCTCCTGGGTGGCATCATGTGGGGCGCGGGAATCGGGGCGATCGTGCAGTCGGAGCGATGGGAGCGTCTCGACCTCCCCGTGCGCACCGCCCTGCTGCGCACACGCGGCGGCCCCACGGTGGTGGTCTCGATCAGCTTCTGACCTTTCGGGCCACGTTCGCACTCATCTGAATCGCGTCAGGGGTGTACTATCTACGGTGCTGCCCCACTTCCGACACGGTTCGTTCCATGAATGCTGAGACTGCCACCGAGACGTCCGCAGCCCGCAAGCCGCAGGATGCCGAGATCGACATCTTCGGGCTCACGCACACCGGGCACGTGCGCGCGGAAAACCAGGATCACTTCCTGATCTCGTCATTACGACGCGAAGTGTTCGTGCACCAATCGAGCCTGCCGTCCACCGACGTCCGATCGAGCAATGAACGCATGGCGTTGCTGGCCGTCGTCGCCGATGGCGTGGGCAGCAGCGTGATGGGCGGCGAAGCGAGCCGACAGGCCGTGGAAGGCATCCTCCACTACGTCTCAGCCTGCTCCAAGTGCTTCTATCGGCTGGATCCGGCCGATCTCGCTGACTTGCAGAACGCGCTCAACGATGCCGTGATGCGCGTGCACGACGAGATCGCGAAGGAGCGCGCCGAGGGGCCACCGGATGCGCGTGGCATGGCCACCACGATGACGCTCTGGCTCGGTGTCTGGCCACATGCCTACCTGCTGCAGGTCGGCGACAGCCGCTGCTACATCATGCGCGAAGGGAAGCTGACACAGATCTCGCGCGACCAGACCGTCGTGCAGGACCTGGTTGATGCGGGGGTGCTGACGCAGACGCAGGCGCAGCGTTCGCCGCTGTCGAACGTGCTCTCGAGCGCCATCGGTGGGCAGGAAGCGATGCCCGTCATCACCTGCTTCGACCAGACGTGGGACCAGATCGGCCTGCTGTGCAGCGACGGACTCACCAAACATGTCACCGACGAACGCATTGCGGACGTGCTGCGCAACATGACGTCGGCGCGCCAGGCCTGCGAGACGCTGCTGCAGGATGCGCTGGATGCGGGTGGCAGCGACAACATCACGATCGTGATCGGGCGGCCCACGCCAGAGAAGGTGAGCCACCCGCTGCTGCACGCCACCGTCAGGTGATGCGCGTCAGGTGATCACCGTCGGCGCCGTGCGACCGGTGCGCGACGGGATCTGCGCCACGTCGAGCGCCGCCTGCACCAGTTCCTTCAGCGCATCCTGCGGATCGCGGTCGAGCCCCTCGGGCCCCGCCACGTAGCTCTCGATGTAGACGCGCAGCGTGGCTCCGGCGGTGCCGGTGCCGGAGAGACGGTAGATGATGCGGGACCCGTCCTCGAACAGGATGCGCAGCCCCTGATGTGCGCTGGTGGAGCCATCCACCGGATCGAGGTACGAGAAGTCGTCGGCGCCGGTGATCTTTCGGCCGGCCAGCGTCTGCCCGGGCTGCGAGGCCTGCTGCTGGCGCAACTCTTCCATCACGCCCGCTGCCGCCTCACTTGGCACTTCCTCGTAGTCGTAGCGGGTGTAGTAGTTGCGGCCGTAGCGCGCCCAGTGCTCTCGCACGATCTCCTCGACGCTCTGCTTGCGCGCGGCGACGATGTTGAGCCAGAAGAGCACCGCCCAGAGCCCGTCCTTCTCGCGCACGTGATTGGAACCGGTGCCGAAGCTCTCCTCACCGCAGAGCGTGATGCGGCCGGCATCGAGCAGGTTGCCGAAAAACTTCCAGCCGGTCGGCGTCTCGAAGCACGGAATGCCCATCGCCGCCGCCACGCGATCGACCGCTGCACTGGTGGGCATCGATCGCGCCACACCGCTGATGCCACCCGTGTAGCCAGGCGCCAGCGTGGCGTTGGCCGCGATGATCGCGAGGCTGTCCGACGGCGTGACGAAGAATCGCTGGCCGAGCACCATGTTGCGATCGCCGTCACCATCGGAGGCGGCGCCGAAGTCGGGGGCGTTGTCGCCGAAGAGCTCCTCCACCAGGTCGTGCGCGTAGGTGAGGTTCGGATCGGGGTGGCCGCCGCCGAAATCGGGCAGCGGCGTGCCGTTGATCACCGTGCCGGCCGGGGCGCCGAGTCGGCGTTCGAGGATCTCAGTGGCATACGGTCCGGTGATCGCATGCATGGCGTCGAAGCGCATGAAGAAGCCGGTTGCGAACAGCGCGCGGATGGCCTCGAAGTCGAACAGTGATTCCATCAGCGTGGCGTATTCGGCCACCGGATCCACCACGATCAGCGTCACGTCATCGATGACGTGGGTGCCCACGTCGTCCAGTGGCAGCAGGCCCAGGTCGCAGGTGTGATACGACGTGAGCACTGCGGCACGCTTCGCAACGTCGTTGGTGAACGACTCGGGTGCGGGGCCGCCGTTGCCGGCGTTGTACTTGATACCGAAATCGCCGTCGGGACCGCCCGGATTGTGGCTGGCCGAGAGGATGATGCCGCCGGCCCCGTGCTGCCGGATGAGGTGCGATGCGGCTGGAGTGCTGAGCAGGCCGCCCTGTCCCACCATCACGCGACGGATGCCGTTGGCCGCCGCCATGCGCACGATGGTCTCGATCGCCTCACGATTGAGGAACCGTCCGTCACCACCGACGATCAATGTCGCATCGGCCGGCAGCGCCGCCACGTCGAGCAGTGCCTGCACGAAGTTCTCGAGATAATGCGGCGTCTGGAACACCGTGGTGCGCTTGCGGAGGCCCGATGTGCCGGGCTTCTGGTCGGTGAACGGTGTGGTGGGAACGTCGCGCACGAGAGGCATGATGGTCGGGCCGGTTGAGGTGCCGGAAGAGAGGCGGCGCCGTCTGCCGGGCACGCGCGACCGGCGGATCGGTGCGCTGGAAGTGTAGTTCGTGGTGCAGGGGCGGTCACCGGTGGCATGTCACCTATTGCAACGATGGGACGCGCGGTACACTTCGCGCCTGTCTCCAGCCCACTCATCATGCGCGACGCCGTCGTCGTTTCCACCGCACGCACCCCCCTCGCCAAGTCGTGGCGCGGCGCCTTCAACATGACGCATGGCGCCACACTGGGCGAGGCGGTCGTGACCGCGGCGCTGCAGCGTGCCGGCGTCGAGGGCGGCGAGGTGGAGGACGTGATCATGGGATGCGCCTATCCCGAAGGTGCCACCGGACTGAACATCGCGCGTCAGATCGCGATGCGGGCCGGCTTGCCGGTGAGTGTGTCGGGCATGACGCTGAATCGTTTCTGCAGCTCTGGCCTGCAGAGCATCGCGCTGGCGGCGCAGCGGATCATGGCCGGCGAAGGCGAGGTCTACGTGGCCGGCGGCGTGGAGTCCATCAGTTGCGTGCAGAACGACATCAACAAGAAGATGATCCACGAGGCGTGGCTGCAGGAACACAAGCCGACGCTGTACTGGCCGATGCTGCAGACGGCCGAGACGGTGGCGTCGCGCTACGGCATCACACGCGACCGGATGGACGAATACGGCGCGCAGTCGCAACAGAAGGCCGCCGCCGCGCGCGACGCGGGCCTCTTCGACGCCGAGCTGGTGCCGGTCACCACCACGATGGGTGTGCAGGACAAGGTGACGCAGGAGATCAGCACTCATACGGTCACCGTCTCGGCCGACGAAGGCATCCGCGCCGATACCACGGTGGAGGGCATCTCGCAGATCAAGCCGGCGATACCGGGTGGCACCATCGCGGCGGGCAACGCGAGCCAGTTCTCCGACGGTGCCGGTGCCTGCGTGCTGATGGATCGCGCCACCGCCGAACGACGCGGTGCACCGATCCTCGGCGTGTTTCGCGGGTTCGCGGTGTCGGGATGCGAGCCTGACGAGATGGGCATCGGGCCGGTGTTCGCGGTGCCGAAGCTGCTGCAGCGCGCCGGGCTCGGCGTGCAGGACATCGGACTCTGGGAGCTCAACGAGGCATTCGCGGTACAGGTGCTCTACTGCCGCGAACGGCTGGGCATCGATCCGTCGATCCTGAACGTGAACGGCGGCGCGATCGCGGTGGGGCATCCGTACGGCGTCAGCGGACAGCGACTGACGGGGCACGCGCTGA
>JANMON010000203.1:0-1889 GCA_031369265.1 Gemmatimonadaceae bacterium
ATGGCCGACTCGGTCAAGAAGGCTGCCGACGCCGCCGCCAAGAAGCCGTAATCGGCCACTCGTGCACATCATGCGACGGCCCGCGAGACTGCTCTCGCGGGCCGTCGTGCGTTCAGGGAGTTACCGTGCCGTGATCGCGACCGTGACCTGATGCAGTCGCGGCGCGGCGAGCCGATCGGAGAGGCTCCGTGGTCGCGGCGAAAACCTCAGCGCGTGGCTGGCACCTGCAGCGGCACCGCCTCGCCGCCCACCCGCGGCTGCAGCGCCTGCGTCCGCAGCTGCCGCCCCAGCACCACCGCACTGACCAGCGCCAGCGCACATTCCAGCGCGCCCACCAGCATGAAGATGCCGTTGTACTGCACGGCTCCACGGTCGTCGCGCAGCACCGACACCAGCACACCACCCAGCGCCGGGCCAACCAGGAACCCCACCGAGCCAGCGATCTGGAACGCGCCGAAGATGCCGTCACCTGCCCGCCGCGCCACCTCGCTGGTCAGCATCAGGTTGGGCGCGAACATCAATGCACTCAACACGCCACTGATCACCATCATCGCCGGAAGCACAGACAGCGGCACGCGACCATACAGCGCGAACACGATGCCGAACAGCACGTTGCTGATCACCAGCGGCCGATACCAGCCGATGCGGTCCGCCAGCTTCCCCGCCGGCCAGCACAGCAGCGCGAATGGCACCAGGAACAGCGCCATCAGCAGGCCGCGCTGCGCACCGCTGGCGCCGTGCACGTCGCCCAGGAAGAGCGTGAATGTGGTCACGAACACACCGATCACGAAACGATCCATGAAGGCGTAGGCCAGCGGCACCCACGCCAGTTCGATCTGAGTGTTCCACGCATACCGCCGACTTGGCGTCCGCGCCTGCTCTTCGCGCGGCAACGAGATGCCGAGCGCCATCAGCGCCGCGAGGACGAACAAGGCGGCGCCGACCAGGTACACGAGCTCCGGCGAGCGATCCACCAGCCGCCCGCCAAGCGGCGAGCCGATCGCGACGCCGATCATCAGGCTCGAGCCCAGCAAGCCGAGCGAGCCACCGCGTCGCGGGCCGGCCAGTCGGTTCGCGGCCACCATCAGCAGCGTGATCGCCGGGAGGTGCAGCGCGCCATCCAGCACCCGCAACGCGAACAGCGTCTCCAGCGACGGCGCCGAGCGCATGGCCAGGAAAACGAGCGCATCCAGCGCCAGTAGCGCCGACACCCACTGCCGCACCGAGCCAGCCCGACGCTGCCAGCGCATCACCAGCGGCACCGCCAGGATGCCGCTGATCATGTTCACCGTCATGAACGCGTGCGCTGCCGACGCGCTGCCGCCATGTGCCACCTGGATCAGCTCGCGCAATCCCGGGACGAGCAACGTGACGGGGATCAGGGTCAGGATTGTGGCGAGCGCGATCAGGAGCCGGGGCATCGGCGGAAACTAGAATGTCACGCGACCAAACAGGGCAAGGCTCTCCAGGCTGCTGCAATCCAAGCATCGCGTGCCGACTGCACCACGCCGGGATCGACCGGTGCTCCGAGGAGTGCCAAGCGGAGGATCGCCGCCTCGGGCGACAACGCCTCAGTGTCGGTCACTCGCGCCCAGCGCCGCATTGTGCGATCCACCCTCGGCTGCAGGAAGTCCTCCGCCACGGCCCTCGCCGTCTGCCGTACCGGTGCCAGCCGCAGCCGAGCCACCGGCGAACAACTCCGCACACCGCCGGTCGGAATCAGCGCATCGCGGCGACCGAATACAGCAGAGTCCGTCTGCGGGATCGGCGAGAACCAGGCCGCTCGGGCGATGGTCCCCAGGTCGGGTGCGCGTTCAGCGTCGCTCCGCGGGGCCACCGGCGAGCGCACCGACAGCGTCGGCATCGCGTCGAACAACGCCGCCAGCGCC
>JANMON010000224.1:0-2548 GCA_031369265.1 Gemmatimonadaceae bacterium
GACGTCGTCGACGACGTGCGGAGACGCAGCAGCAACAGCTCCCACGCCAGACGCACCGCCAGCAGATGCACGATCTGGTCATCATCGGCTGACGCAAGTCGCGCCTCCCATTTGCGGAACGCGCAGACCGACGCCCACCCGTTCACGGAAAGCAGGAGCGCCGTGAGGTACTGATCCCATGACTCGCGCGGCACATCGAGCGCGTCCAGCCCTTCAGTGATCAACGCCCGCGGATCGACCGGAAGGGCAGCGGCTGCCTCGCGGAAACCGTGCAATGCCATCAGCAGTCGCGGGCCGCCATCGTGCATCGCGAGCTCACGCCAGAGCGGATACAATCCGTCGGCCCGGGCAGGCGCCCATCGGGCCTGGCCCTCGTCGAAGAACGCCGCGCACGTCTGGCTCACATGACGCGTCACGAACTCCGTCCACGGCATGGCATGGCCAAGGTCACGACCGTCGTCTGCGGCATCGGTCACGAGCCGCCAGTGCGCGGGCGCCGACTCGTCGCGCCTCAACGTCGCCAGTACGTCGTCGACGGTTCGTGATGCACCGGTGACTGCGATGGCCTGTGCCACGTGTCGCTCCGAAACGCGTCCCGCCGTGAACTGCTCGCGGTACCAGCGGCGTGACATCAGCAGCGTGGCCCCGGACAGGGCAGACAACTCCGCAGCGGCACGCTCGATCGGCGCAGCCACGAAACCCCAGAACGGGTTCACGGCGATCAGGCGATCGAGTGGCCACGAGGGAGCGATGCGATCGCAGGCGCGAGTGATCGACTGCTCCACGTCGCTGGGAATGAGTGCGGAGTCGGTCAGTGCGTCAGTCATCGTGGCAGACGTCATGCGTTCACCTCACGCAGCATGGGAATGCCAGCGGCCGCAACGCGCGGCGCCAGCGGCAGTGGACGTGGCGGCCAGATGCGGAAGGTCAGGCGCGTCCAGATCTCGTCGAGATAGAAGCCGGCGAAGCAGGCGGGATAGAGCGCCCGGGCAAGACGGCCGGTGGGCTGCGTCGCGAGGGTCGCCTGCACGACGTACAGCGCGCTGAATGCGATGGCGACGATGACGAGCCGCGCCAGGCCCATCGTGGGCGATCCCTCCACGTCGGGTGCGAGGGTCGTGAACACCGCGTGGCCCAGGGCGTAGCTGGCGACGAGGACGATCGCTCCGCCAGCGGCGCGGAGCAGTGAGCGACCGCCGCTCGCCAGGCTGCGCACGAAGAGCGGCGCCAGTGCAAGCGAGAGGATCAGCGCGGCGGCGCGTGTGCCAGTCGCGCCGTCGATCCGAAGCCCCAGTGCGTGGCCGAGCGTGAGCACGACGGCCGCCGCGGCGACCGCGCCGGAGAGCCAGTGCCACCCCGTGCCGGGTGCTACAGCGGGCGTCATGCGCCGGAGCAGTTGCTGCTCGACGGCGCGTCCGGACGAGAGGAACGCGTGCGCCTTGTAGAGCGAGTGCGCGACGAGGTGCAGCAGTGCGAGGCCATACGCACCGAGTCCGCACTCGAGCAGCATGAAGCCCATCTGCGCGCAGGTGGACCACGCGAGCGAGACCTTCACGCTGACTCGCGTCGTCATGACCAGCGCGGCCAGCACCGCAGTGGACGTCCCGGCGATGACCAGCAGCGTTTGCGCGCCATCCAGGCGACCGAGCAGGCCGGATAACCTGATGAGCGTGAAGCCGCCCACGTTCACGATGCCGGCGTGCAGCAATGCCGACACCGGGGTGGGCGCCTCCATCACCTGAATCAGCCAACCGTGGAACGGGAGCTGTGCCGAGCGGATGCCGACACCCGTGACCAACAGCAGACCGGCCACCTGCACCGCGGTGGGCATGTGCTCCATGGCTGCCGCCAGCGCCTGCAGCTCGTCGATGCGCTGCGTGCCCATGCTGCGCCAGATGAGCGCGACCGCCGCGAAGATGACGACATCCGCCACGCGACTCAGAAGAAACTTCTTGTGGGCGGCGATCAGTGCCGGTGCGCGCTCGCCGAAGAACGTGAGCAGCTGGTGCAGCGTCAGGCTGGACAGCATCCACGCGACAGCCAGCACGATCAGGTCGTTGGTGACGACCAGGAGCGAGACCGCGGCCATGGTTGCAAGGAACCAGCGGACGTACCGTGACCGACCCTGCTCGCCCCCCAGGTAGCGATCGGAGAATCGGAGAATGAGCGCCGCGACGCCGGTGATGAGCACCAGCATGACCGCCGTGAGCGCGTCAAGACGCAGGCCGATAGCGAGGTGCGGGAATCCCGGCAGTGGAAGATTCTCGACCACGGGTCCGCGCGCGACGAGCGCGACCGCGGCCAGGAGCGCGAGCAGAAGGGCGCATGCCGTCGCGCGCAACGAGACCGTCCAGCGGCGCTCCGGCAGACGTACGAAGAGGCGTTCGGGGAGGAGCGCCGTGAGGAGATACGTGAGGGGGACGAGCATCAGCAAAGCGGTCTGAACAGGCATCGACATCCGGGTAAGGGGGTGGACAACCCGGAAGCTAGGAGCGCATGTTCATTCTGAAAAATACATCTTTCGCTCACTGACGTTCAGTTTTATGGA
>JANMON010000272.1:0-40794 GCA_031369265.1 Gemmatimonadaceae bacterium
CGACGCCGCGCTGTCGAGTGCGACCGCGGCGCTGGTGACGCTGCCGTACAACGTTGTATCCCGCAGCAATCGACCGAGTGTGCCTCGTCCGGATTGCACGGCCGTCAGCACCTGATCGGCGCGTCGCACCGTGCGCAGGAGCGTGTCGTACAAGGCGGCGTCGGTGAACAGGCGACCCATCGTGCCGTCGCCCTTCTGCAATCGGGCGGCCACCGAACGCAGGTCGGTGCTCACCGCGCTGACGGCGCGCATGGCGGTATCGGCGACGGCGAACAGGTCGCCCAATTCCGCGAACGCTTCCACGCGCAGCTTGTCGTTCGGCGTCAGTGCACGCCGGTGCGGTGATCCGGGCGTGAAGTCCAGCAGCGGGTCGCCCAGCAACCCGAGCACCCGCAACCGGCTGCGCGAATCCTCCCGCAGCAAGGCGAACTGCATGGCGTTCATCGTCACGCGTGCCGACACCACCGTGCCGGCCCCACCGTTCACCGGCGTGACAGCCAGATCGGACACGATCCCGGCGGGCAGGCCGGCCACTGTCACCTGACTCCCGTCACGCAGACCGAGTCCGTCGTTCAGCTGGACTGTGAACTCCACCGGCGTGGCGAACAGCGATCCCACCGCATCCAGCCGCAGGATCGCAATCGCAACCACCGCCAGCACCACCACCGCCACGATCCCCACCCGCAGTTGCATCCAGCGCATCTGGCCGGGCTCCGGACGCAGGCTCATGCCGCCGCCAAGAACGACTGCGTGTACGGCTCGGTGCTGCGCCGCATCGCGTCAGGCGCGCCGAGGAACGCGAACGTGCCTTCATGCAACAGCGCCACGCGATCGGCGATGCGCATCATCGCCCGCACGTCGTGCGACACCACGACGCTGGTGACGTGCAGCTCATGCTGCAGCCGCTGCATCAACGCGGTGACCGTGCCACTGGTCAGGGGATCGAGACCGGCGGTCGGTTCGTCGTAGAGCAGCAGCGCCGGACGCGGCGCGACCGCGCGCGCGATGCCGACGCGCTTGCGCATGCCGCCCGAAAGCTGCGCCGGCAAACGGTCCGACACTTCACCTGGCTCCAGATCGACCAGCGCCAGCGTCTCCCACACCCGTGCACGCACCTCGGCTTCACTCATCACACCGCGCTCTCGCAACCCGAAGGCCACGTTCTCGAAGGTGCTCAGCGAATCGAACAGCGCGGCGCCCTGAAAGACCATCCCCATGTCGGCGCGCACTGCGCGCAGCGCGTCAGGCTGGAGACGTCGCAACTCGCGATCCATCACCCGCACGCTGCCGCTGTCCGGCACCTGCAAGCCAAGGATCAACCGCAGCAGCGTGGACTTGCCGGTGCCCGACTCACCGACCACCGCCACCGTCTCGCCCTGTGCCACCTGCAGCGACACGTCGCGCAGCACCGGTCGCTGAAAGGCGACCGAGACCTGCTCGAGTTCGACGGCGATCGCGTCAACAGGCATCGTGGGCGTGACGGGCGAAGAGATCAGATGAGCACCAGCAGCAACTGCGTCAGAAAGTAGTCAGCGATGAGGATGGTGATGCTGGCACTGACCACCGCACGCGTGGTGGCCACCCCGACACCGGCCGTACCACCCGAGGCGCGCAGTCCATGATGGCAGGCGAGGAGCGAGAGGATCACGCCGAACACCAGCGGCTTCACCATGCCCTGCACCAGGTCGGCCGGAATCAGCCCGCCGATGAAACCATCCAGCGCGATCTGGTCCATCGCCGCACCCCAAAAGGTGCGCACCGAGACGCCGAGGTAGGTGGACGAGACCAGCGCGGCACCGGCCAGGCCCGCGGCGTCGGCGATCAGGGCCAGGAACGGGACCGAGATCGCGGCGGCGAGTACCCGCGGCAAGACCAGGACGCGCACCGGTTCGGCCCCCAGCGTCTCCAGTGCATCGAGCTGCTCGGTGACCTTCATCGCACCCAGTTCCGCGGCGATGCCGGCACCAACGCGCCCGGCCACCATGATGCCAGACAGCACTGGACCGAGCTCGCGCAACATCGACGCCGCCACGAACCGGCCCACGAACAGCGTGGCGCCGAAAGGTGCCAGCTGCACCGAAGCCTGCAGCGCCAGCACCATGCCGGTGAACAACCCCGTGAGCAGCACGATCGGCACCGAGCGTACCCCCACTGCATCCAGTTGCGCCAGCAGTCGCGCACCCGCGCCGCGGCCGCCCGGCAATGCGCGGAGCGTCTGCCACGCCAGCAGCAGCACATCCTGCAGCGCGAGCAGCGCGGTCTGGAGAAGTCGGCGCACGGCGTGGGGACGCAGGAAGCGGCGGATCGCGTTGCCCGGCGTGCCGGGCGGCGAGTAGTTTGCAGCCGATATGCTAGCACCAATCTCACGCGACCGCCTCGCGACGTTGCTCGCGGCCGCTCGCGGTCGCCGCGTGGTCGTCGTCGGTGACGCGATGCTCGACGTCTACCTTCGCGGTGACGTGGACCGGATCTCACCCGAAGCCCCGGTCCCCGTGGTGCGCGTTCGTGAGCGCCGCGATGCACTCGGCGGTGCCGCCAATGTGGCCCAGAACGTCCTCGCGGTGGAGGCCCACTGCGCACTGGTGGCAGCCGTCGGTGACGACATCGCCGGCGGGCGGCTGCGTGGGCTGCTGCGCGGACTCGGTGGGGCCACCGATGCGCTGGTGACGGTGGCACGACCGACCACCACCAAGACCCGACTCGTCGCGCGATCGCAGCAACTGCTGCGCTTCGACGAGGAAGAGGATGCGGACCTGGCGACCGCCGACGTGGATCGCGTGATCGCGGCAGTGACCGCAGCGGTGGCGTCGGCCGATGCGGTTATCCTCGAGGACTACAACAAGGGCGTGCTGGTGCCGCGCGTCATCGAGGCCACGATCCGACTGGCGACGGAACGAAAGGTGCCGGTGGTGGTAGACCCCAAGTTCCGCAATTTCTTCAGCTACAAGGGGGCCACCGTCTTCAAGCCGAATCGCAGGGAGCTGGAGCAGGCCCTCGGGGCGGCGGTGGACCTCGCGCATCCCGAGGCGCTGCCCGCCACACTGGCGCGACTTGATGTCGAGCACCTGCTGCTCACGCTGAGCGAGCATGGGATGGCGCTGGTTTCGCGTGGCGGCGAGATCACGCGCATCCCGACCACGGCGCGCGAGGTGTACGACGTGGTGGGTGCCGGCGATACGGTGACCGCCTACCTCGCGTTGATGCTGGCTGCCGGCGCCGATGCGCGCGAGGCGGCGGTGATCGCGAACTACGCCGCCGGCGTGGAAGTCGGCAAGCTCGGTGCGGCGACCGTCAGTCCCGCCGAAGTGCTGCAGGCGTACGACGCGCTGCACCTGAGCGCGTGATGCGGCGGACGCTGGGTGCAAGCTTCATGACGCTCGTGCTGACGACGGTCGCGGCGGCGCAGGGTGATTCGGCTACTGCATCGCGTCCGATTCCCGATTCGGTGTCGCGGATGCCGACGGCGGACGTGGCGATGCGTGGCGCGGGTGACAGTGCGAAAGTCGTGCGGACGGGTTCACCGTCGTGGTGCACCAGCGGTGGTCGCGGCCGACGCGTGGCGCAGACGGCGGTGGCGACGACGTTCGTCGGCGGCAACCTCGCGCTGTACGAGTATTTCCGGCGGGCGTGGTGGTCGGGAGAACGTGCCCCGTTCTTCACCAACTACGACTGGGACGGCAACTTCCGCGACCAGGACAAGCTCGGTCACATGATCGGTGGCTACCTGCTCAGCGAAGGGGGACGCGAGCTGCTGCAGGCCGCCTGCATGTCGGAGAAAAAGGCCACGTTGTGGGCCGTGGCGTATGCCGCCGCCTTCCAGCTGCAGATCGAGCTCTGGGACGGCACGCAGGCGCGGTACGGCTTTTCGCCGCCCGACCTGCTGTTCAACACCATCGGCCAGGGCATCTCGCTGTCGCACGCGTTCGTGCCACCGATGCGCGCGGTGATGCCGACCATCTCGTATGCACGAACGCGGGCGCTGAAGAACACGCAGGCGGGATTGATCCCGGGTGACCTGCGGCCGACGGTGGATTACAGCGGGCAGACCTATTGGCTGTCGGTGGACGTCGACACGCTGTTGCCGGCGCGGGCGCGCAAGTACTGGCCCGACCTGCTGCGCTTCTCGATCGGGCACGCGATCACCGACTTCATCGATCCGGCTACGGGCGCCGACATCCGCGCCCAGCGTCGCATCCTGCTGACGTTGGACATTGATCCGCTGAAGCTGCCCGGGCAGGCCCCGTGGTGGGTCACCGTCAAGAAAGGCCTGCGACACTATCACTTTCCGTCGCCCGCGCTGGAGTTCCGCAGCGGTGGCGTGAAAGGCATCCCCTGGCACCGATGATGCACCTGCCGCCCACCTGGCGCACCGTGCTGGCCAGCGCCAGCCTCCTCGTCGCCGCACCACTGTCCGGCCAGCGCGCGCTACTGCCGCTGGACGACATCGCCTACACCTACATCGATGCCCTGCAGGCGCGCGGGATGTTGCGCGAGTTGCCGATCATCGAGCGGCCGTACAGCGTGGGCGCGGTTCGCGCCGCGGTAACGGCGGCACGCGGTGCGCTGCGCGACGGTGGTAGCGCGCGGTGGCTGAGCGCGATCGAAGCCGCCGCCGACAAGTATGCGCCCGGCGTCACCGACGCCGACAGCGGCATGTTCGCCGCCAGCCTGGCCGGTTATGGCGTGGCGCAGACCAGCGGCACGCGCGACCTGATGCAGTCGGATCGCGTGAACACATTGGCGCCTGGCTTCACCATACGCGCGTTGCTGCAATCGGGGCCGTTCACCGGCGCGATGCGGGTGCTGGCCGACCGGCGGATGCGGGTGGACCCGGAGTTCCTCGGACGCCGGGATCGTGTGCTCGCTGGCCGCGCGGAGGAGGCATATTTGGGCGTCGGCTCGCGATTCGCCACCTTGCAGGTCGGGCGCGTCGCGAGGTCGTGGGGATTGCCGGGACAGCTCGGCCTGATGCTGAGTAACGGTGCCTACTCCTACGACCACCTGTATGTCCGGCTCGGCGGCGACAAGGTGCACCTCGCATCGGTGGTCACGAAACTGGATGACGAATTCCTGAACTTCACCACCGATACGCTGGCGCAGCGGTACTTCGCCGCGCATCGGCTGGGCGCACGACTCGGGCAGTTCGAGATCGGCATCAGCGAAAGTGCGGTGCATGGAGGCGTGGGCCGAAGCTTCGACCCGACGCTCGCCAATCCCGCCGCCCCGATCTTCCTGTCGCAATACAGTGACGGCAAGACGATCAACGTCGGTTTCGGTGCCGACGCGCTGTGGCGCGGCCCGCAAGGCCTGATGCTGGGCGGGCAACTGTTCGTGGATGATTTCCAGATCGACGATTGCGATCTCTGCGGCGAACCACCCGGCATCGCCGTGGCACTGATCGCCGATGGGCTCCGTCTCCCGAAGGGTGTCCGCGGCTTCGCTGCGTACACGCGCGTGAACGCACTGACCTATCGCGCGCCGGATCGCTTCGAGCGCTACACCAGCCGGAATGTGGGCCTTGGCCAGCGGAACAGTGACTTCGACGAATTCCGCGCCGGTTTCGACATCGGTCCGCTGCTCGCCATGCCGGTACGCTTCTACGCGGCATTCCGACGTCAGGGCGAAGGCGATTATCGCCTGCCGTATCCGGCGCTCGAGGATCGCGCGACGTGGCCGTCAATCTTCGAAGGCGTCGTGATCAAGACATTCCGTGTGGCGGCAAGTACGGCATTTCGCGTCGCGTCAGGCTTCGAGATCACGGCTGATGCCGGCATCAACCGCACCAGCAACGATCAACGCGTACCGGGCGCAGTCAAGACTCGCGGCGAAGGGCGCCTGCGCGTCGCGTTCGAGCCAGCGTGGGCCCGCATCCGGACGGCACTGTTCTGATCGGCGCCCGACACCGGCTCCCGAGCATCCATGACGCGCCTCGCGCACGCCACTCGCGTATCGTTCGCGCGACTTCGCACCCTGCAATCCGACGACGATGGCCGAAGCACGGACCGTGATCGCGCAGCACCCCGAGTGGTATCACTCGATCGAACTCGCAACCGGTGTGGTGACGCCGGGACGTGCGCCGCTTGCCTTCTGGCAGGAAGAACTGCGCGCCCTGCAACTGCCGAACCTGGCCGGCAAGTCGGTGCTCGACGTCGGTGCCTACGACGGCTTCTTCTCGTTCGCCACCGAACAGCTGGGCGCGTCCCGAGTGGTGGCGCTCGATCACTACGCGTGGTCCAGCGACATGGCGGCGTACATGCGTGAATGGCGCGAGTGCCAGAAGACGGGCCGGCATCTGCCGGCACCACATCGGACCACCCACTGGCGCCCCGACGACTTGCCGGGCAAGGCGCCCTTCGACGCGGCGCGCGCCTGCCTGGGCAGCGCCGTGGAGTCCGTGACGTCCGACTTCATGGCGGCGCGCGCCTCGATCATCGGCAGCTTCGACCTAGTGCTCTTTCTCGGCGTGCTCTATCACGTGGAAGATCCACTAGGCGCGATCCGGCGGATGCGCGAATTCACGGCCCCCGGTGGCACCTGCATCATCGAAACCGAAGCGATGGAAATTCCAGGTACCGGCAGCCGCGCACTGTGCGAATTCTTCCCGTTCGACGAATTGAACGGCGACGATTCCAACTGGTGGGCGCCGAATGAGGCTGCGCTGGTTGGACTCTGCCGCGCGGCGGGCTTCAGCGCGGTGCGTGTGCTCCCGGAGCGGCAGCCGCTCAGCGCCGCACGACGACTCGGCAAGCAGATGAAGTCCGTGGCGGCGGCGGTGCCATTCTCTCCCGTCCCACGGCGCTACCGGCTGATCGTGCACGCCACGGCGTGAACGGCGCGCAGTTCGCGCCGCTCGTCGCCGTCGACTACGGTCGCCGCATTGCCAGCGCCTGAATCAATTTCGCGAGGCGCTCCACATCGGCCAGGTCCAGCACTTCCGCCGGCGTGTGGCTGTAGCGGCCGGGCCATGAGAGCCCGGTGTTCGGTGCGCCGTAAAACGTGAACGTGGTGCCGTCCGTGCCGCCTTGCGTGAGACCGATCTGCAGCGGGATCGCCGCACGGCGCGCGGCCGCCTCCACCTGCCGCCGCACGTCGCGCGGCGAGAAGCTGCCGTTCTCGATTGCGCGCAGCACCGGACCACCGCCCAGCTTCACGAAGGCGAAGTGCGGCGATTCGAGTGGTGTCTCCGAACTCACGAACGTGTCGATGCTGTAGATGCGCCGGACCGTGGCACCCACCCGACTGGCCACCGCCGCCGCACCGACCAGTCCACCCTCCTCCTGCGTGGACCAGACGAACATCACAGCGTGATCCAGCGCCTTCGGGTCGATGGCGCGCACGGCGGTGAGCAGCGCCGCACTGCCGGCCCGATCGTCCATGCTGCGGCCGGTGAATCGCGCGCCGGCCAGGCGCACGCTCGTCTTCGGGCTCGTCACGCCAGCACCGGGTCGCACACCACGCGCTACCAGCGCGGCGGAGTCCAAACCGAACCAGGCCGTGATCGAACGCGCGTTGCGCAGCCGCGCGCTGTCGCGTGGCACGAAGATCCCCGGCACAGTATCGGGCACACCACTCGTCGGGCGTGGCAGGTGCAGCAATGCCGGCTGGCCTTCCCATGCACTGTTCACCACGCCGCCGCGTGCGCGCAGTGACACGGTCCCATCGCGCGCGATCGACGTCACGTCGTACGAGACTTCGTCCATGTGTGCCATGAACACCACCGTATCGCGCGGTGGGCCAACGCTGACGATCAGATTCCCGGCCTCGTCCACCGACGCGATCGACTTCGCCCACGCGGGCAGCTGTGCCTGAATGGCCTCGCGCACGCGCCACTCCTGACCCGGGACACCTGGCAGGTCCGACAGGGGCTGCAGCACACTGACGGTCGCCGAATGCGCATCAGCCAGGCGTGGTGTCGCGGCGCGATCACGTACCGGAATCGCGGTCCACGCGTCAGCGGGGATGTCGCGCACGTTGGCGGCACGCGCCACCTCCCCCAGCAACCACTCCGCTTCCGTGAGGCTGATGCTCTCCACCAGCGTGCCGGCCGCACGCACGGCCGGCGCCACGATATGCATCGAGTCCACGCCCGCGGCGCGAAACACGCCGGCATTCACGCCCCCGGCGCTCGCACTCGTGGCGCGACGATCGAGTCGCTCACTGCGCCCGCCCACCAGTACCGTGATGCTGTCGCTGCGGAAGTCGCGCGTCCGCGCCAGGACGCCGCCCAGCCCCGGATGCCCGAACGCGCCCTGGACGCCGAGCACGAACATCGTCTCGCCGTGCGCCACGGTGCCACGCGCGGCGGCGACCATCGCGGCGCACCCGGCACGTGCACCAGCACCGGCGCCGGCGACATGCCCCGCATAACTCCACGCCGGCAGCCGGCGCTGCACCGGATCGAGCAGGCGAATACCGAGCGAGGCGATTTCGGCTGCACTGCGTGCACCGACGTCCACCCACAGTTCATCTGCCGTCACCACCAGTGAATCGCGACGATGCTGCTGCGCGAAGTGCCCGTTGGCGATGGCCGAGACGGCGGGGATGGCGCGCGTATCGGTGAGGATCTCCAACTGCTGGCCTTCGTGCGCCTGATCCCAGAGCGGATGCGCCACGTTGCCCACGCGATGCAGGCGCAGCATGCCGTCGCCGGTGATCTGCGTCACGGCGAAGCCTGGCCGATCGATCGCGCACGCGACCACGCGCTTCGGCAGCCCGCTGCCCTTGCGGATGACGATGGTGCCGAGCGCATCGACGGTGACCGAGCCGCCGGTGGCGTCGGCAAGCGGCTTCACCAGCGAGGGCGAGGTGCGCCGCTCCTCGCCGGTCGGCGCGTCGAAACTGATCCACGACGCGAGCGCGCGTTGCACCGCTGACGCCTGTGCGGGCAGCGTCGAGGGCACCGCGAGCAGCGTCGCGGCGAACAGGTGACGTATCATGCGATGTGGCATCGGTCGAAGCGATGCGATGCGTGAGGCATCGCGTGAGAAGGACCGATTCAGTGTGCCACCGTAGCCGGCACCGTCGGGTCCGCCAGAATATGTTTGGGGCTGCGCGCTGAGCAAGGCGGTCGTGGGACTGCAGGCGTGCTTGCCGCCGCGGAGGTGTGTCGAGCACGGTGGTTTCCGCTGTCGTGCGGACTCGCGCTCCACCGCGGCCGGACGCAGTGCCTCGGCGGGCGGCCCTGCATATCTTGATGCCGACAGCAGGTGGCCGGGCCAGTAGCTCAGCGGTAGAGCAGCGGACTCATAATCCGACAGGTCGTAGGTTCGAATCCTACCTGGCCTATTGCAGGCAGTGCGCAGGGCATGCGGGACGGTGATCGACGGTCGGGCGCGCACGGCCCTCCCCCTTCCCCGAACCCGCTGTTACGGTTACACTTGCGTGCTTCGAGTCCTCGGCAATTCCGGGGGTCGGAACAGGGGTAGTTGAACGATTTGAGGGACGCGTAGCTCAGCTGGTTAGAGCGCTGCTTTCACACAGCAGAGGTCCGGGGTTCGAGTCCCTGCGCGTCCATATCCCCCCGCTCGTGGTCTCTCAGCCATACACACAGCGATGAATCGCCCATTCCTTCGGCCGCTGCTCGCGGTCGGGGTCTTTTTGTTTATGGCGGCTGCGGTCCAGGCCCAGACCGTCAATCCCCAGCAGGCGCAGCAACTGCTGCAGAGCCGGCCAGATCTCCTCAATCAGCTGCGCCAGCGCATCGGCGGCAGCGGTCTGACGCCCGACCAGATCCGCGCCCGGCTCCGGGCTCAGGGTTACCCGGACAACCTCCTCGATTCGTACCTCCAGGGCGAAGGCCGGACCGGCGCTGCCGGAGGCGCCACCGATCCGACGGGCGCCGGTACCTCGGGATTGCCCGGCACCACCGGCCTGCCCGGCGGCAACCCGATGATGCCGACCTCGGACGTCTTCAACGCGTTGCGCGAGCTCGGCATTGCCGACTCCAGCGATTTCGACTTCCCGGGCGACACCAATCGGACCCGCCGCATTCGTGGCGATTCGTTGCAGACGCCATTCGACTCCACGCTGGACATCCGTATTCCACAGGATGTTCGCGGTCGCGATGGTAAGCCGCTCACGCCGTACGAGCAGTATCTCTATCTCCGCTCCGACTCCATTCAGCGCGACAGCGGCCTGAAGGTGTTCGGCATGGAGCTGTTCTCGCAGCGGAACGCCTCGCAGTTCGACGCCAACCTGGCCGGCCCGGTGGACCCGAGCTATCGACTCGGCGCCGGCGATCGCCTGGTGCTGATCCTGACGGGTGACGTCGAGCAGGCCTACACCCTCGACGTGACGCGCGAAGGCTTCGTGGTCGTGCCGCAGGTCGGCCAGATCAGCGTCGCCAACCTGACGCTGGCGCAGCTCGAGGACTTGCTCTACGCGCGCCTCAGTCGCTCGTACTCCGGCATCCGTCGCGGTGCCGACGCCACCACGCGCTTCAGCATCAGCGTGGCCCGCCTGCGGTCCAACCAGATCTTCGTGGTCGGTGAAGTGGCGCGTCCCGGCAGCTATCGCGTCTCAGCCGCCGGCACCGCGCTCACTGCGCTCTACGCCGCGGGTGGACCCACCATGAACGGTTCTCTGCGCGCCGTACAGATCCGACGGAACGGTCGCACGGTCGGCACCATCGACCTGTACGAATACCTCACCCGCGGTGACGCCTCGCGGGATGCGCGCCTGCTGAACGGCGACATCGTGTTCGTGCCGTTCCACACTGGGCGCGTGCGCGTGATCGGTGAAGTGAACCGGCCTGGCACCTACGAAGTCGGCACCAATGGTTCATTGGCCGACATCGTCCGCGCGGCGGGTGGCCTGTTGCCCACGGCCGCGCGCTCTCGCATCCAGATCGAACGCCTGACGCCGAACGCCGATCGCACACGCCCGGGCAGCGATCGCGCGGTGCTGGACGTGGCCAACATGACCGGCAGCGAGATCCCGGCGCTGGCGCTGGCCGACGGCGACGTGGTGCGCGTGCTCAAGGTCGCCGACCGCGTGCGCAACCGTGTCATCGTGCGTGGCAACGTCTTCACACCCGGCATCATCGGCCTGAGCACCGGCATGCGCCTCAGTGAAGCGCTGCGGAAGGCCGGCGGATTGAAGCCCGACACATACCTGGGTCAGGTGCTGATCACACGCCTCAACTCCGATTCGACGCGTTCGGCGCTGCGCGCCGCGCTCTCCGACACACTCGGCACCGTGGTGAACGATCCTGTCCTGCAGGAAGAGGACGAGATCCGCGTCTTCGGCCGCAGTGAGTTCCGCCCCTTGCGGTACGTGGCCGTCACGGGCGCGGTGCGCCGCTCCGGTCGGTATCCCTACTACGAAGGCATGACGGTGCGCGACCTGGTGTTGCAGGCCGGTGGACTGCTGGAAAGTGCGCTGCTGACCGAGGCCGAAGTGGCGCGCATGCCCACCACCCGCGTGGACGGTTTGACCGCCAGCACGCTTCGCGTCCCCTTGGATTCGAGTTACCTCTTCGAGCGCAGTCCCGACGGCCGCTACATCGGCCCCCCCGGTTTGCCCAGCGCGGCGCGCAGCAGCAGTGAGACCGTGCTCCAGGCGTACGACAACCTGCTCATCTTGCGCCAGCCGGACTGGGAGTTGCAGCGCACCGTGTATGTCGGCGGCGAGGTGAAGTTCCCCGGCTCGTACACCCTGGTGAAGAAGACCGAGCGCCTGAGTGAAGTCATCCAGCGCGCCGGTGGACTGACCACCGAGGCCTACGCTGACGGCGTCAATTTCTCGCGTCGCCGTAATCGCGTCGGCCGGATCGGTGTCGATCTTCCCGCAGTGCTGAAGGATCCGAAGGAGCAGGACAACATCATCCTCTTCGACGGCGACTCCATCACCATCCCGCGCTACGATGCGGTGGTGCGCGTGGACGGCGCGGTGAACTCCCCCACCGCGCTCCCGTACGTGCGCGGGCGTGACATGCAGTACTACATCCGCGCCGCCGGCGGCGGACGTCTCGACGCCGATCTCTCCCGCACCTACGTCACGCAACCCAACGGTCGCGTGGACGCCGTGTCACGCCGCTTCCTGCTGCCCGACGGCCAGCCCACGCCGCGCCCCGGTGCGGTGGTGACGGTGCCCAAGCGCGACCGCACCGAGCGGCAGGACACGCTGGCCGCACGCACCCAGATCGCGGCGATCATCGGTACGTTCGCGGCCGTGCTGGCGTCGCTGGCCACGATCGTCATCCAGACGCGCTAGGCACCGCGCACCGCCGAGATGCCACTCGACGCTGCGCCCGTGGCGACGGTACCGGCACGACCGTCGTTGCTGCGCAGCGGAGCGTTCAGCCTCGTCACCAGTGCCGCACCGCTGGTCGTGGCGCTGGTGGCCCTGCCCGTTCTGACCCGCCGCCTCGGCACCGAACGACTCGGCCTGCTGGCGCTCGCCTGGGCGTGGCTTGGTTACGCCGCGCTGCTCGACTTCGGACTTGGCCGCGCGCTCACGCGCATGGTGGCATCGTCGGATGCAGGAGAGCGACTGGAAGCGCCGATCGGCGCGCTCGTGGGCACCGCACACTGGCTGCTGACAGGCGTCGGCACGGTGGTCGGCATCATCGGCGCGCTGGTGGCACCGTGGTACATCCAATCGGTGCTGCGGGTCAGCGCCGATCTGCGCGGTGATGCGGTGCTGAGTGCGATCATCTTTGCGCTCACCGTGCCGGCCGTCACGGGCGCCAGCGTGCCGCGTGCCGTGCTCGAGGCGCGCCAGCAGTTTCGGATCGTGAACCTGATTCGGCTGCCGGTGAGTGTCGGGACGTTTGCGGTGCCTGTCTTGCTGTTGCCATTCACGGCGTCGCTCTCGATCATCGCGGCGACGATCGCGGTGCTGCGTGGGTGGGCCTGGTGGCGCTACGCGACGCTGGCGCGACGGGACATGCCGCGCGTGGCGGGCGACCGCGCCGATCGCGCGCACCTGCCGGCGCTGTTGCGCGCGGGGGCGTGGATGACGGTGAGCAACGTGCTGAGTCCCATCATGACGGTGGCCGACCGCTTCCTGATCGGGTCACTGGTGTCGGTGAGCGCCGTGGCGCTGTACGCCGTACCGTGGGAAGCGGTGACCAAGCTGTGGATCGTGCCGGGCGCGGTCACGATGGTGCTGTTCCCCGCCGCGTCGCGCGCCACCGGTGCCCGCGCCGGCGAGCTGGTGCCACTGTACGGGGCGAGCCTGCGACTGGTGGCGCTGCTGGTGTTACCGGCGTGCGCGTTGGGTTGCATCTTCGCGTCGTCGTTGCTCCGCATTGCGGGCGGCGCGCAATACACGGGAGCCAGCGTCACGGTGCTGCGACTGTTGTGCGTCGGCGTGGCAGCCAACAGCCTCGCAGCGGTGCCGTTCTCCCTGCTGCAGGCCAGTGGTCGGGCGCGGTGGACGGCGAGCCTGCACGCCATCGAAGTGTTGCCGTTCGTGTTGCTGCTGTGGCTGGCCGTGCAGCGCTGGGGCATCGTCGGCGCCGCGGCGGCGTGGACGATTCGTGTGCTGATCGACACCACGGTGATGATGTGGCGCGCGCAGTCGGTGGCGCCGATGCCCGCCGCATCGCTCTGGTTGCTGGCGATGGGCGTGACGTCGGTCGCCGGGTGCGCCTGGCTCGGCGAAACGTTGGCCGGCGGCATACAAGCACCGTTGATCGCCGCAACGGTCATCGCACTGCTCGTCCCCTGCCTGTTGTGGATGCAGCAGGACGATGCGGAGCGCACGTTCATCCGGGGTGTAGGCGGGCGATCATGACACCGACCCTCGCGATCGTGATCCTGCAGTACGGCAACTGGCGTGACACGGTGGCGTGCCTGCAAAGCCTCGTCCCCGCGGTGCAGCGCGGTCAGGCGCGCGTGATCGTGGTGGACAACGCCTCGTCGGACGACAGCGTCGCACAGTTGAATCGCTGGATGCGTGGCGAGCATGCCGACCTCGCACGGCCGGTGCATGACACGGTGGCACGCCATTGGTGGCCGCTCACCGGCGCATCCGCCCAGTGGAGCGTGACCGGTGCCGGTCAGCAGCTGTCGGTGCTGGCGCCGTGGACGTTGGTGCAGGCCGACGCCAATCGTGGGTTCGCGGCCGGCATGAACGTCGGCATCCGGCTCGCCCTGCAGGACGACAGTGTGGACGCGGTCTGGCTCCTCAACAACGACACGGTGGTCGATGGCGACACGGTGTCGGCGATCCGGCGATCCCTCGACGAGTCCCCGCCGACCACCGGACAGTTCGGCACCACCGTCTGCTATTACGATCGCCCCACCATCGTGCAGTCGGTGGGGTGGTGCCGCTGGAATGCATGGCTGGCGACCTCGCATCGGGTGCACGATGGTGCCAGCGTCACCCAGCCGGTGATGCGTACGGTGCAGCAGCCCGGCTACGTGTACGGCGCGAGCTGGATCCTGCGCGCCGGCGCGCTGCGCGAGGTGGGACTGCTCTCGGAGGAGGGTTTCCTCTACGGCGAGGAGCTGGACTGGTCGTGCCGAGCCGCCGCCAGGTGGCAGACCGCGCTCATCGCCGGGGCCGTCGTCTGGCATCGGGAGGGCGCCACGACCGGGGCCCGGACCGAACCCGGAGGCGCGGCACGCAGCGAGCTGGCCGACCTCTGCGGGATCTCGGCACGCCTGCGCCTGACCCGCCGTTTTTTCCCCGGCCGCCTGCCTGCGGTATATTCCGGTTTGTTGGGCGCCGCCTTGAACCGGTGGCGCCGCGGTGACGCCCGACGCGCTGCCGCGGTGGCGCGTCTCGTACTCCGGGGAGGACTGCCTGCTCCCCGACCGGCTGATGCCGGCGTTTCCCACTCGTCCACGACGCCGTGACCCCAGAGTCGCCATCCGGAACCGCAGGCCAGACGGCGTTGCCGGTCGAGGAGTTCTCGATCGTGGAGCTGCGGCGCGGCGTGATGCGGCGGTGGCGCTGGCTGCTGCTGGCCCCGCTGGCAGCGGCGCTGGTCGGCGCGGGTGCGGCGTATCTCTGGCCGAAAACCTGGACCGCCACCACCAGCTTCGTCCCTGAGCAGGCGCTCGGCAGCAACAATGCCGGCATCCTTGGCGCCCTCGGAGGCATCGGCTCGTTGCTGGGGGAGGCGGGCGGTGGCGCCGCCGCACTGGCGCGGCTGAAGGATGGCCCGTCCACCGAATTCTTCGCCGACGTGCTCACCAGTCAGGAACTGCTGACGCTCACGCTCAAGACTCCCTTCGCCGATCCCGCGCAGCCCGCGCTCAAGAAGCCGCTGCTGGAGCTGATCGACGTCAGCGGTCCGACACCCGAACGGCGTTTCGGCAACGCGATCCGCAAGCTGAAGCGACGGGTGGTGGTGACCATCACGCGCAAGAGCGGCATCGTGAACCTGAACGTGACGCTGTCCGACCCGGTCCTGTCGGCCGCCGTCGCCAATTACATGCTGGATCGCCTGAATGCGTTCAATCTCGACCGTCGTCAGCGCAGTTCAACGGAGCAGCGCCGTTTCGCCGAGGGACGACTCGGCACCGCGCAGGCCGAGCTGGATTCGGCGGAACTGGCGCGGCAGAACTTCCTCGATGCGAACCGGAACTACTACGAGTCGCCGCGCCTGCTGGCGCGATACGATCAGCTCGACCGGGTGGTGCGCGTGAAGGAAGGCATCCTGGTCGGGCTCACCAAGACGTTCGAGGAAAGCCGCGTGGCCGAGGTGCGTGACACGCCGCTGCTGACCGTGGTGGACGTGGCGAATCCGCCGGATCGTCCTCTCCAGCGCCCGGTGCTCTGGGGTGGCCTGGCGAGTGTCGTCGGGTTGCTGCTCGGTGTCGTCGGCGTCGTGTTCGCGGCGCTGTCCGATCGCCGCCAGCCCATGCAGGAAGCGCGCTTCGTGGTGGCAGACGCGCCGATCCGTTTCGTCTCCTGACGGCCGGTGCAGGCACTGACCCTGGTCCCGACGGCCTACCGCACACCGAGTACGGCCTCGGTGCGGCACGTCGCGACGCTGGTGGTCGTAGCCACGCTGCCGTTGACCTATGCGATGACGCTGCGCGTCGTCTTCCCGCTCAAGCTCTATGAACTGGTGCTCGGCGTGTGCGCGGCGCTGATGTTGTGGGAGGGGCGCATCGTGCTGGCGCCGGGACTGGCGCGTTTTGCCAAGCCGGTGCTGGCGTTGCTGGGCTGGGCGGCGCTGGTGTTGTGTGTTCGGCTGGCGTTCCCACTGGCCTCGTTCACCACCGACGGATTCGATCCGCGCATCGGCCCGGTGGGTGACGGTGTGGTCAAGATCGCGTACTGGCTGCTGGCCCTCTTCGCATTCGCACTGGTGGCCACGGCCGCCTACGAAGATGCGCGACGCGTCGGACGCTGGTGGTGCATCGGTGCGATTTTCGCCGCAATCTACGGCTGGCTGCTGATGCTCTCGTCGCTGTTCACGCTGCCGGCGCCGCTGCTGCCGGGCATGATCAGTCCGCAGATCATCAACATCGCGGGGCGTGAATTGTTCCGCGGCGGCACGTTCGAGGAAGGCAACTATTTCGCGATGTACCTGCTGACGTCTCTCGCGGTCGCGCTCTGGATGCGCTGGCGCTGGACGGCGGTGTTCATGACGATCACCGTCTTCATCACCTTCTCCACCGCCAACGTCGTCGCACTGGCGCTCTTCGGGTGCATCTACGCACTCGGCATCGGAGCGCAGGATCGCGACCCGCGCGGCAAGTTCTACGCGTTCTTCCTGTTCGTGGCCGTCTGTGCGGTGGTGCTCTCGATCCTCGCGGTGACAGGATATCTGTCCGAGTTCTTCATCGCGAAACTCTCCACCGAAGAATTCGGCTCCAAACTCGATCGCCTCGACCTCACGGTGGCCGGATTGCGGATGTCGCTCGAACATCCGATCGCCGGTGTCGGGCTCTCGCATTACGGCTACAACTACCGGCCGTATCAACTCACCGACTTCTTCGACCGTGTGCGCTCGGTGAAACCGATCGCCAACAATCCATGGGTCGAGCTGCTGGCCGAGACGGGCGTGGTGGGCCTCGCGTTCGCACTGACGTTCGCGCGTCGTGTATGGCAGAAGGTGTCGGGCGCCGAGGGGCTGGCGTTCCGCGCGGGACTGGCCGGTGTCGCACTGGGCCTGTTCACGTTCCCGAGCATCACGGTGCTGTTCATCTGGGCCTTCTGTGGCCTGGTGGTCGGCGTGCGACTGCGCCAGGAGCAGGATGCGACGATGTTCGCCGCGACGCGCACGGCATGACGCGTCCCCGGCTCGCGCAGATCTTCGGCCGTCCATACCTCCTCCCCACCTGGTACCCCGCCCCGCTGGTCACCGGCCTCGCGCTGCTCGATCAGGGCCGAAGAATGCTCAGCATGCCCGCCGGAATCCGTGCGCTGCCTCCGCTCGAGGTCGCGACCATCGTGATCGCGAAACCTGATCATTTCGGCGACCTCATTCAGGCCACTGCGCTGCTGCGCGCGCTTCGCGATCAGCTGCCGAAGGCGCGTCTGGTGCTGGTCCACGGGTCGTGGGCGCGCGAGGTTGGTGAGTGGCTCGTGCAGCATGACTACGTGCATGAACTGGTGGCTTACGACGCCGCCTGGCTGCAGCCACGGAACACGCCATGGCGCACGCGGCTGCGCGTCGAGCGGCAAACACGTTCGTCAGCGGCCGCCGCGCTGCGCGTCCTCGCGCCTGACGTCTATCTCGACGTTCGCTGCACGTCGCCGAGCACGATCGACCTCGCGATCGAGAGTGCGGCTTCCGTGCGTGTCGGATTCGGGCTCCGGGGGCGCAGTTGGGAGTACCACGCACTGATCGACTACGACCCGCAGGCATCACTCGGCCAGAACTGGCTGCACGCTCTGGACGCATTGGGACTGGAGCCGGCGCTGTACCGCGGTCCGGTGCTACCGGCGGCTGCAACGCTCGTCGCCGATGCACCGATCATCGTGCAGCCGGGCAGTCGAACACCAACGAAGGAAGCCCCAATCGCGCTCTGGCAGGCGCTGCTTCCGGCGCTGGCCGAGCGGGCTCCGCTGATGCTGGTCGGCAACGCGAGAGACCGCGAACGATTTGCAGCGCTCCGCGCGCTGGTGCCCGCGCACCGGCTGCAGGATGCCATGGGCACCACCAGCTTTGCCCAATTGGTCGAGGCGAGCGGTCGATCGCGGGCAGCGATCGGCGTGGAGTCGATGGTGGCGCACCTCGCGGTGGGTCATGGTCGGCCGACGGTGGTACTCAACAACCCCGCCGCCTCAGGCATCGTGGCGTTCCCCGACGCGATGCCATCGCTACGATTCGTGGACATGACACTCGCGCCGCAAAGTGCGGCCGCGGACGTGCTGGCCCACCTCGACGTGCACCTCGGCTGATGCGGGTCGCGGTCGTACACGACTGGCTGACCACGTGGGCGGGTGCCGAGGGAGTGCTCGAGCGGCTGCTGCTGCTCTTGCCGCAGGCTGATCTCTTCGCGGTGATCGACACGCTGCCGGCCGAGTATCGCGCCGGCCTGCATGGTCGCGTGCCGCGCACGACAGTGCTGCAGCGCACGCCGCGGCTCGCGGAGCACTATCGTACGTTGCTGCCGTTGATGCCGCTGGCCATCAAGGCGTGGGATTTCAGCGGATACGACCTGATCGTCTCCAGCTCGCATGCCGTCGCCAAGAACGTCACCGTGCCGAAAGGTATGCG
Organism: Gemmatimonadaceae bacterium; assembly: GCA_031369265.1. Lineage (GTDB taxonomy): Bacteria > Gemmatimonadota > Gemmatimonadetes > Gemmatimonadales > Gemmatimonadaceae > JACMLX01. Next base: position 18,632 of record JANMON010000272.1, read on the forward strand.
GCACGTGTGTTACTGCCACACGCCCATGCGCTACGCGTGGGACCTGGAGACGTCGTATCTCGACACCAGCGGCTATCGTGGTCCGAAGGCATGGGCCGCACGTCAGGTGCTGTCGCAGCTGCGCAATTGGGACCGACGTGGAGCGGATGGTGTGACGGAGTTCGTCGCCAACTCCGCCTACATCGCCGCGCGAATTCGTCGCTGCTACGGACGCGAGAGCGTGGTGGTGCACCCGCCGGTCGCGACCGACGTGTTCACGCCTGGTACCGCACCGCGTGATGCGGCGTTCGTCACATCAGGGCGCGTCGTGCAGTACAAGCGCGTGGACCTGCTGGTGGAGGCCTTCCGCATGCGGCCCAGCGAACGCCTGGTGGTGATCGGCGAGGGGCCGGCGCGCGCCGCGATCGCAGCCACCGCGCCGTCGAACGTCGAGTTCACCGGCCGCCTGCCGATGCCGGCGCTGCGCGCCCGCCTGCAAACTGCGCGTGCCTTTCTTTTCGCGGCCGAGGAGGACTTCGGGATCACACCGGTAGAGGCGCAGGCCTGCGGCACGCCGGTCATTGCGTTCGGACGCGGGGCGGCGCTGGAGACGATCCGGGGCCTGGATCATGGCGAACCAACCGGCGTGTTCTTCGGTGCACAGACGCCGAACGCGGTGGTGCGGGCACTGGACGATTTTCAGGCCCATTCAGAGCGGATTACTGCCGACGCGTGCCGGCAGAACGCGCTGCGCTTCGCGACGCCACGGTTCGACCACGGCCTGCGCCGCGTGTTGGGCTTCGGCGACGAGGTCACCAACGCCGGCGCAGACGCGTCCATCACCGATTCGGCGACCTGACGCTCAGTACAGTGCGGTACCGTCGCCGAGGGACGACGCGTTGCAGTCGAGGCCGCGATTGAGGCATTCCGACACCATCGTGCGCAGGTGCTGCGGATTCCAGCCGTTGATCCAGTGCGCGTGCGCCGACAGCCCACCGCGCAAGCCGGCACCGTAGGCATCCGTGCTCAGGCGCCAGGTGGCGAGTGAGGCTCCCGGTCGCACGTTGTACTGCACCACTTCACTCAGCTGCGGCAGCGCCACCGGGTGCGACGGCGGACAGCTGCTGCGGTCCGCGCCATCGCGAAGCTCGGCGTACGCCATGTGACTGCGGTGGTCCGGCGAGTCCAGCGTGCGACCATTCCAGCACTGCGGAAAGTGCACCCAGAGCTGCACCTGGTCACCGACGCCGCACTCCGGGATCATGCCGGTGTTGGTCACGAACTTGTCGCGACAGAGCCACTCCACCGCGCGCGACTGCACGCCGCGGGCATTCCGGTCACCAGCGACCATCACCAATCCGGCGGGGATCGCCTGGATGGTGACCGGCTCCATGTTGAATCCGGTGCGATAGTACATCACCCCGTCGGACGGGACCTGAACATCGCCGTTGCGCGTGTCGATCACCGCCGGCACGTAATACACCGAGCGATCCACGATGCCACCGCGGCAGGTACTGCTGCCGCTACGCGTTCCCGCGCCACTGAGCGTGTTCTGGTCCGCGCGCGTGTTGCCGAAGAATGCGTGCAACGGCGATGCGTTCGCACGGCGCGGATTGCCCAGTGGATCGTTGAACTGGAACGAGGCCAGTTCACATCGCGTGCGGAACGAGCCGCTGCCGTCGGTGATGGCAGGGCTGACGCCGATCGCACGGATCTGTTCCACGTCCGCACCATCCGAACCGACCGGCACGATCGCGCGTGCACCAATTCCGAAGGTGCCGGGCATCGGATTCGGCAGTGCACGTCGCTGCAGCGGACCGTACTCGCAGCGGAGTGCCCTGCCCGCATTGCTGCTCACGGCACCGAAGGTTTCCACGGTGCAGGCGACCCGACCGTAGGCTGTCCGTTGCAGCGTCACGCCACCGGCGAGCACCAATCGGATCTCGCGGAGGCCAAGGAATTCGCAGGTGCCGCCCGCACCGGCACAGAAGGTCCACGTCTGCGGCAGCGCGTCGATGCCGTCGACAGAGGAATCCGTCGCGGGATTGCGGCTGGCGCGCGAGCGCACGACGAAAGTGTGCCGTCCCTCCAGGTCGCCCACGCGCGCCGTGACGACGATGCGACCTTCGCGCCGTCCCGCCATCAGGATCCCGGCGTCGGTGACGGTGCCGAGTGCGTCGTCGGAGATGCTCCAGATTACGGTCTCGTCCTGCACCGTGCGCCCGTTCGCATCCTGCCCTTGCGCACCCATCAGCACCACGGCACCGAAGCCGATCGTATCCCGCGACGGCATCACAGTGATCGACACGCCGGCTCGGCGTTCCTGGGCACCGGTCACCGACGCGGCCGTATCCGGCTGCGTCTGCCCGTCGGAGCACGCCGCCAATGCGTACGCCAGCGCCAGCGACCAACAGGCGGATGAGGCGAGGCGACGGTGCATGGGGAGAGTCCGGTATGGCAGGTCAGCGTCCTGAAGACATCACGCGATGGCGGTACGAGGCGCGACGATCTGCAACCCATGACGGCAACGCTTGTCGTTCGTCTTTGTTCGGATTTGCGGCACGATGCGGGCCAGCAGCCATGTGGTCGAGTTCGCTACTCGGCACGAGGTTGCTCTGAGTGTCGTCACAACGCACGCCGTGCATCAGCGCGCCACTCGGCGCGCGCGACGAGCACTACAATGCGCCGTCCATGCGGATGACCGCCGGCAAGGTGCGGGCGAGGATCATCGCGTCACGCGCGAAAGACCAGTTCGCGATGTACGCCGACTCCAGCGCGATGACGTCCTCGAAGTGCATGATCCGGTTCCGTCCCGAGACTTGCCACGGGCCCGTCAGTCCGGGGCGCACGTCGAGGCGCACGAAGTGGCGTTCGCTGTAGCGGTCCACCTCGCCCGGCAGCGGCGGCCGCGGACCGACCAGTGACATCTCGCCGCGGAGTACGTTCCAGAACTGCGGCAGCTCATCGAGGCTGGTCCGGCGCAGGAAGGTGCCGAGCATCGTGATGCGTGGGTCGTGCGCGACCTTGAACAGCGGTTCGTCGCCGTAGACGTTCTGTGACAGCAACTCGTCCTGGTGCTCCTCGGCCGACGCCACCATGCTGCGGAATTTCCACATGTTGAACCGGCGTCCGCCCTGCCCAACGCGCACCTGCCGGAACAGCGCCGGGCCGCGTGACGTCAGCCGGACGGCAATCGCGATGAGCAGGTAGAGCGGTGCCAGCAGCACCAGCAGCAGCGACGAGATGATGATGTCCATCGTGCGCTTCACCACAAGCTGACGGCCACGCTCGCCGGGTCGCACCAGTCGCATCAGCGGGTCGCCGTGATGGAAGACCAGCTGCGGCTCGAAGCCGTGCAGCGCGACCGTGCGCGGCAGGCAGACGACGTTGCAGCCGGCCGCGTCGGCCACACGCGCCAGACGTTCGGCAAGAGTCTCCGACAGGTGACCGAAGAGCACCACCGTATCGGCGCGATGCTCATCGATCAGCCGCATCATGGCCGAAGTCGGTCCCAGCGGGCCGTCGGCGCTTTCGCTGGCGTGGGTGTCCACCTCGCCGACGAAGCGGAACTCCGTCGGGTCGGCGAAGGCCGGATTCTCGCGTCCCGCTGAGAGGTCACGAGTCGGGGCGACGAGGATCGCACGGAGGGCGAGTGCCTTCCGCGGCCGCAGCCGGTCCACCACGATGTCGAGCACGAAGCGGACGGCGGCCAAGGTGCCGGCGATCGCCAGTCCGACGAACGCGACGCCGGTGAGGCGTCCCGGATTCGCGGGTGAGAAGAGGTCGGTCCAGGCCACCACCAGCACGCCGAGGATGGCGCCGAGCGCCACCGACCGGACATGGCGCTTGCGGGCGCCGCCCACATAGCCACCGCAGATGGCCAGGCCCATCAGCACGGCCGCCTGCAGCGGAAGCGCGGGGACGATCCCGGCCGGGACGATGGCCGCCAGTTCCGCCGCGATGCGTGGTCCGAACCACGCCTGGTCGCGGGCGGCGGCGAGGAGGATGCGGAGCAGCTCGAGCGTGAGCAGGTCCACCGCCACAAGGATCAGGATGCGCAACACGGTGCGCCACACATGCCGGGACACCGCGTGCGGGGCGCGGGCGTGCAGGATTTCGGGCAGCGGAACACCGCTGTAGCCAGCGCCCTCGTCGGTACGGCGTGGCGCCGGATCCGACGAGCGCCGACGCGGCCGCGACCGTGGAGACGGGGGCGGGACGGGCGTCAACGGGCGGTGTGAGCCGTGGGCTCGATCGGGCGGTGCACTCGTGAGGTCAGCGGCTCGCGGGAAGGCTCCAGCGGCGGATGCGGCGGGAGGCGCTGCAGTTCAAGTCGCAGAAAGGTAGGTAAGTCGCACGCGACCCGGCACTCCCCCTCAGCGGCGCGACGCAGGCCGGAACCGGAATTCGAGCGAAAGGTTCCGCTGGTCGATCTGCAGTTCCTCGTTCAGGAAACAGAGACCAAGCGCCTGCCAATACAGGTTCAGGCGGTTCTGCGCCGTCAGCGTGCCTTCGAGCCAGCCTACGGGGATCCGGGCGGCGCCGCGAAGGCCCCAAGCGAGGCTGACGTCATGCTTGCAGAGTCCATTGCCATTGGGACGCGGGATGGTGAAGAACGAGTCGTCATCCCATCGCACTCGCCACGCGAACACTCCGACCGAATGGCGCGGGCCGAGCAGGTCGAGGCCCACCCGGTGCGTAATGCTTCCCGGTCCGATCACCGCGCCCAGCACCTGACCCTTTTGCGTGAAGCCACCCTGCACCGCGCGGCTCGTATACCACGAGCCCACGGGTCGCTCGCGATAGCTCGAGCTCTGGTTGGTCTGCGAGTACTCACCGATCACGCGCGCCGACCATCCGCGGCCGATTGGACGTACGTGCTGCAGCCCGATCGTCGCCGCCTGCGTGTGATGCGGCGATTCCACGAAATCGCGGAGGTTCACCGGCATCTCCGCACGCGCCCACTCGACCCAGACTTCCGCGCCGTCGGCGGGTAGGCGCCAGTTGGCGAAGAGGCTGAACAGCTGATCGCGACCCGGATACTGCGTCTTGTCGTTGTACGGGAGCGCGTTTGGCGTCCCGACGTGCACCAGGGGATCGAGCACGTGCGTCAGGAATCCGTTGCCGAGAATGGGCGCGATCACCAGGCGGGCGGCGCCGATGGAGAGATTCGGTTCCACGGCCGGGCGCCACACCACCGACAGTCCTGCCACCGTCCGGCTCGAGTCTTCCGCGACCGCGAAGAAGAAGGGAGATACTGACAGACCGCCAAGGAAGTAGCGGATATCGAGTTCACCCTTCGCCCGGATCGGCTTCGACGTGCGGAGATAGACACGCGGCGCGCCGGCGGCTTGGGAACTCAGCAAAAGGGCATTGTACTGGCCCGGTCCCCACCACTCGGACTCGGTGGTGAAGCCTGCCTCGACATGCCGGCCGCGGTACCAAAGTGCGAAGGTGCCGGCCTCGAAGCGCTTGAGCGGTGCATCGCCGAATCGACGTGGTGAGTCGAGCGACCGCGGCATGTAGTGATATGGCGACGCCCACGGACTATAGTCGCGTCGGATCGGCGGGACGATCTGCGGGTTGTCGGGGATATCGAAATCTTCGTTGCCCGCGAACCAGTACGTCGGCGCGATGACGGCACCCCAGCGTGCATTGCGGCCGCAGATGGCGACACCGCCGGTGACGCTGTAACTCACGCCCTTGCCGGCCCACAACGCGCCGTCGTTGGCCGGCATCGGAAACGACTGCTGCGAGGTGAGGAAGACCTCGGGCACCACGGCCGCGATGCGGAACGGCGCCGGATTGCTGTCGGCGAGCAGCGCCGCCTTCGCTCCATCGCTGCCAGCGCGCGTGAGTGACCACTGGTCGCCACGGCGCAGCCCGCGGGTGCGTTCCATTTCCTCGGCATACCCGCCGGGCATCGGACTCGCGACGGCGCCGCCTGCGCACTGCCACGGCGACCGCGCGGACTGGGCGGGCAGCAGACCCGCAACGAATGAGAGCGCGATCAACGCGCAGAGCTGAGCTGATGTCGGCATGCCGGAGTGAGTGTATCTTATCGCGATGCGTGTCACCATTCCATGGGTTCGCGTCGCGTGCCTGGCCGGCCTGCTCGGTCATCCACGCGCGCTGCAGTCGCAATGGCAATCCAGCGGCGGACCGGCCAGCGCGGCACTGGGCGCGGTCGTCGGGAGCGATGTCGAGCGCTACGTCCATGCGCTGACGCTGGCCGGGATCATCTCACCGCTGCCATGGGCGACGCGTCCGTTCGGCGCCGATGACCTGCAGCAGTTCCTGCGCGATACGAGTGCGGGGGCGCATCCGTGGCGCACGCGCATGCTGACGGCGCTGACACCGCGGGCGCGCGCGGTCGGGTCGGTATTCCTGTCGGCCAACAGCGCCTTCCCATGGGGTGCCAACGACGGTGCGATGTGGCAGGGCCGCGGCGTCACGGCGGCGGCTGGTGCCGCGATGACATTTCGATGGGGCCCGCTGACAGCGGTCGCGGCACCTGTCGTCTTCGCGGCGCAGAATACCGCCTTCCCGCTGGTGCCGGTGGCCGGCAGCTCGCCTTTCCGTAGCGGAGTTTTCCCAACGGCGGTCGACCAGCCACAACGCATGGGCGATCAGCAGTATGCGCGCGCCTCGCCAGGGGAAAGCAGCATCCGCATCCACGCCGGCAGTGCGGTGGTCGGCATCAGCACCGGCAGTCTAGGCTGGGGCACCGGTGAGACGTTTCCGTCCATCTTTGGCTCCAACGCCGGAGGCTTTTCACATCTCTTCGTCGGTACGGCCGGCCGTGGACTTCTCATTCCGCGCATTGCACGCATCTCGGCCCGATATGTCATCGGCGTCCTCGAGCAGTCACCGTGGTCACCGGTCGAGGGAAGCGACACGTATGTGAACGACATCGAGGTCGGCCGGCGTCGCGTCGGCTCCGGCCTCACTGTCAGCATCGCGCCCGCCATCGTCCCGAGCCTCGAGCTCGGCGCCAGCCGATTCTATCACACGCCGTTCACGGCGGGCTCCAGTCGCTGGAGCGCCTGGTCCAAGCCGATCGAGGGCATCTTCAAGGCCTCGCGCCCCGACGCTGGCGCGGCGGGCGACCAGGGAGCGCTGATCGACAACCAGCTGGCGGCATTTTTCGCACGATGGAGCTTTCCGAGGCGCGGAGTCGAGGTGTCATTCGAGATGTTCCGGGATGACCACAATCTGGACCGACGCGACTTCTTCCAGGAGCCGGAGAACAACGGGGCTTCGCTCGCCTCACTCCGCGCAATCGTCGGACGGTCTGAGCGTCGGCTTGGCATCGTCACGCTGGAGTACTTTAACGGCGATGTGTCGCCGATCGCGCAGGTGCGCTCGCAGGGCTCGCTGTACGCACACCAGCCCATGGCCCAGGGGCATACCGAGCGCGGCCAGCTGCTCGGCTCACCGATCGGCGTAGGTGCCATCTCGGGCACGCGGGTGGCCTACGAGCGGTTCACGCCACGTGGGGCTATTCGCGGCAGCCTGCAACGCTGGCGCACGCGCTCCCTCCGTTCGCAGGACCCGGAGCAGCTCTACCGCGCGTCCAACTACATCTTCCCGCGCACGCATGACTGGGTGCTCGATGCGGGCGTCGGTGTGACGCAGCTGCGTGCGCATCAGTCGCTCAGCATCGATGCCGGCGTGGCGTGGGCAGGCGTCTGGGCCTTCGAGGATCCACGCACGAACTTGTACGCCCGCCTCGGCTGGAATGCGTTCTGACGCCTTGTCGATGCGCGGCGCACGTGGACACTGACGCATGACGCCCCGGCGACTCCTCATTCTCGTCAACGATGCCGCGTTCTTCGTCTCGCACCGACTCGTGCTGGCCGTAGCGGCGCAGAAGGCCGGCTACGATGTGCATGTAGCCACCGGCACCGGCGCTGCCAGCGCGACGATTACTGCGGCGGGACTGCAGCACCACGTGCTGCCAATGTCGCGCAGCGGCAGTAATCCCGTCGCCGAGCTGCGCGCCCTGGCCGCGATCGCGGCACTGTACCGGCGCCTCCGGCCCGACATCGTGCACCTCGTCACGATCAAGCCGGTGCTGTACGGAGGTCTCCTGGCGCGGCAGCTGGGGGTGCCGCGCGTGGTGGCCGCGATCTCCGGGTTCGGCTTCGTGTTCCTCAGCCGCGGGTGGCGCGCCTCGGTCCGCCGGTCTCTCGTCATTTCGCTCTATCGCCGCGCTCTGCGACATCCGCGTATCGCCATGATTTTCCAGAACCCACAGGATCGTGCAGACATGCTGCGGCACGTCGGGCTCAATGCCGCCAACACGGTGCTCATCAACGGGTCGGGGGTCGACCTGCGCCTCTTCGGAACGCCTTCGCGCGACGCAGCCGTACCTGTAGTGGTGATGGCGGCGCGCTTGCTGGTGGACAAGGGTGTCCGCGAATACCTCGAGGCCGCGACCCGACTGCGCGCGCGTGGCGTCCGCGCGCGGTTCCAGCTCGCCGGGACCACCGACCCCGGCAATCCCGCGAGCATGTCCGACGCGGAGATCGCAAAATGCCGCGAGAGCGGCGTGGTGGAAGTTCTTGGCCACGTACATGACATCGCGACGTTGTTCAGCAAGGCCGATGTCGTCGTCCTGCCGTCGTATCGCGAGGGATTGCCGAAGGTGCTGGCGGAGGCGGCTGCCGCCGCTGCGGCCGTCGTGACCACCGACGTTCCGGGTTGCCGCGACGCGATCATACCGGGTGTGACGGGGCTACTGGTACCAGCAGGTGAGGCCGCGGCACTGGCGGACGCCATCGCGTTGCTGGTCACGGACCGGCCACGCTGCGCACGAATGGGAGCGGCCGGTCGCGAGCTTGCCGAGCAGCGCTTCTCGCTTGATCACGTCATCGTGGAGCACCTGCGCGTGTACGACTCGTTGTTCGCGTCGGCATGACGGTGCTCGTCACCGGCGCCTCGGGGTTCGTCGGGCGCGCACTCGTCACGCACCTCGCGCGAAATGCGGAACGCATGGTGCGCGCAGCCACACGTGGCGCGCCAGAGCCGTCATCCATGTCGCGAGTCGAGATGGTGCGCGCCCCTGACCTCGGGGGTGATGCCGAGTGGCGCTCAGCGCTTGAGGACTGCACTGCGGTGGTGCATGCGGCAGCACGCGTGCACGTGATGCACGATGACGCGAGTGATCCGCTGGCTGCGTTCCGACGCGTCAACGTCGCTGGAACGCGACGGCTCGCGGAGCAGGCCGCCGCGGCAGGGGTCCGCCGATTCGTGTTCATCAGTTCCGTCAAGGTCAATGGAGAGCGCACGGCGCCGGGGATGCCGTTCACCAACCAAAGTCCGGCGGCGCCCTGCGATCCGTACGGCGTGTCGAAATGGGAAGCGGAGTGCGCGTTGCACGAGGTCAGTGCACGCACCGGAATGGAGGTTGCGATCGTTCGGCCGGTCCTCGTTTACGGACCGGGCGTGGGCGCCAACTTCCACCGGCTGCTGCAAGCACTGCACGCTGGCGTGCCGCTGCCGCTGCGCAGCGTGCACAACCGGCGAAGCCTCGTCGCCCTCGACAACGTCACCAGCCTGGTGGATCGGCTGCTGACACATCCAGCTGCGACTGGCCACACCTTCCTCGTCAGTGATGACGACGACCTCTCAACGCCCGAGCTGCTCCGGCGCGCCGCGCGCGCCCTCGGCACGACTGCGCGACTGGTGCCGTGTCCGGTGGGAGTGTTGCGCGCCGCAGCGTCCATCGCTGGCCAGGCTGACGTCGCAGATCGGCTGCTCGGATCACTGCAGGCCGACATCAGTGACACGACGTCGCGCCTCGACTGGGTTCCACCGGTGACCGTTGACGCTGCGCTCGCCGAAACGGCACGTGCCTTCCATGCGGGCGAACGGTGAACATCTACCTGGTTCCCCTCACCACGTTCGCCGTCGCTGCCGGTGGCACGTGGCTCGTGCGACAGTATGCACGGTCGCACAACGTGCTCGACGTGCCCAACGAACGTAGCTCACACACGCTGCCCACACCGCGCGGTGGAGGCGCCGCGATCGTGCTGGCCATGCTGCTGGCCATTCTGGTGCTCTGGAGCGGACAGATGCTGGATACCGCGGCGGCGCTGGCCGCAGTGGGCGCCGGAAGCGCAGTGGCGGTCGTGGGCTTCATCGACGACCACCGCCCGCTGCCAGCGCGCGTTCGTCTCGCCGTGCACTTCGGCGCGGCAGCGTGGGCCCTGTACTGGACCGGCTTGCCGCAGGTCTGGTACGTCACGCTGGGCAGTGCGCTCCCCGCGGCGATCGGATATCCCGTCACGGCGGTCGCGCTGGTGTGGTTGCTGAACCTCTACAACTTCATGGACGGCATTGACGGACTGGCCGCATCGGAGGCGGTGTTCGTCTGTGCGGCCGCAAGCCTCATCCTGCTCACCGACGGGGGCGGCGCGCCGCCGATGGCGATGGTGCTCGCCGCCGCAGCCCTTGGTTTCCTGCTCTGGAATCTTCCGCCGGCAAGCATCTTCATGGGCGATGTCGGCAGTGGCTTCGTCGGCATCATGCTCGGCATCATCGGGCTCGTCGAGTTCGAGCAGTCGCTGGCAAACGGCGCAGCCTGGCTCATCCTGCTCGCGGTATTCATCACCGATGCCACGGTCACACTCTTCCGGCGCTGGCGGAGTGGCGTGTCGGTGTCCACGGCACACCGCACACACGCCTATCAGCGCCTCTCTCGGCGTTTCGGCAGCCACCGGCCCGTGACGCTGCTGGTGGCGCTGGTGAACCTGTTTTGGTTGCTTCCACTGGCGCTGCTGGTGCAGCGCGGCATCCTTGGCGCAGCGGCGGGACTCGCCGCCGCCTTCCTGCCACTGGCTGCCGCCGCTTGGTTGCTCGGTGCCGGCGTGCAGCCCACCGAATCCTGATCATCGCTTCCTCGCACTCGAGTACCATGCTTCTCTCCACACTCAAGCCACTCGTGGAACGGGTGCCGTTCGTGGCCAACTTGTTCCGCTCAATGCGTGACAGTCGGGCGCTGAACGACGAGTTCCGCACGAACCCGCACGGCGTGCGCCTCATCGGCAACCGCTCGATGCAGGATGGCTCGTTCGAGCCGGTCGAGACTGCGATCGTGCAGGGCCTGCTGCGGGAGGTGGAGGTCGTGATCAACATCGGCGCCAACATCGGCTACTACGCCGCACTGGCTCGTCGCGCCGGCAAGTACCTTGTGGCTGTCGAACCGCTGCCACTCAACCTGCGGTACCTGCTGCGGAATCTCTGGGCCAACGACGGTGTCCGTGACACCGAGGTCTATCCCGTGGCCGTGACCGACACGCCTGGCGTGGTGGCACTGTTCGGTGCGAACACCGGCGCTTCGCTCGTGCCCGGCTGGGCCGGCGCGCCTACACACACCACCACACTCGTTCCCGGCACCACCATCGACATCTTGGTGGGTGATCGCTTCCGCGGACGCCGCTGTCTCGTCATCATGGACGTCGAGGGTGCGGAGTTCACTGCGCTGCAGGCCGCCACACACCTGCTCGACGCAGTTCCGGCTCCGACCTGGATGATCGAGATCGTGAAGGAAGGCAACACCGCCGACCGGACGATCAATCCGCACCTGCTCGCGACCTTCGAGCTGTTCTGGTCACGCGGCTACCGGACCGTGTCGGTGGCAGACACGGCGACGACAGTCACGCGCGAGACGATCGCGGCAATCGCGGCTGGCGGCAGCGATACGATCCCGACCTACAACTTCATCTTCACGAAGCCGGCAGCCGACGCCTCCTGAGCGTTGCGTGACAGCCGCGTTAGCGGAGGCCTGTTTCCTCGAGCCAGGCTTCGAGCATCAGCACGGGCCATAACGTCAGGTGACGATCGGCCTTGCCGCTCCGATGCTGCGCCCATTCGTGCTGCACCGCGCCGGCGTCGAGGATGCCACGCTCCGCAATGCGCGCCGGATCGAGCAGTGCATCTGCCCAAGGCGCCAGCGGCCCGCGCAGCCAACGGTCCACCGGCACACCGAACCCCTGCTTCGGGCGCTCGGTGAGTGCCGGCGGCACGTGCCGCGCAAGCACCTGTCGCAGCAGCCACTTGCCGCTGCCGCCTCGCACGCGGAGGTGCATCGGCAGGCGCCATGCGAACTCGATGACACGCGAGTCCAGGAACGGCACGCGAGTCTCGAGGCTCGATCCCATGGCGGCGCGATCGACCTTCACGAGGATGTCGTCGGGTAGGTACGAGAGGAAGTCGAGTGCCATCATCCATGGGATGCCGGAGAGGCTCGCTGGCCAGCGGCTGGTCTGCTCCATGATGCTGGCCGATTCACGGACACCAGTGAACCGACCGGGCGCCATCTCGGCGCTCACGATGCCCCGATAGAACTCCTCGAAGCTCGACGCGGCGACTACGCGGCCGACCTTGTGGATCTTCAGACCGAGATCCTTGCGCCGGAGGCTGCGCGGGAGCAGCGGCAGAATCGGGGCGAGCATCTGGTCCCAGCGATCGGCTGACAGCGCAAGCGCCGCACGGGCGCCGGCACGCCGCAGGGGACGCGGCACGCGACTGGAGCGATTCCACAGGCGCTCACCGAGGAAATACCGCTGATACCCGCCGAACAATTCGTCGCCCGCATCACCCGACAGCGCCACCGTGACGTGCTGCCGTGCCAGCTCCGCGACGAGGAAGGTGGGCAACTGCGACGAATCGGCGAAGGGTTCGTCGTAGATCGTCGGCAGTCGGGGGATCAGGCGCAGTGCGTCATCGGGCGAGGCATACAGTTCGGTGTGCGCCGTGCCAAGGTGGGCTGCCACGCGCTTCGCGTGTGGTGCCTCGTCATATGCCGGCTCGGTGAAGCCGATGGCGAAGGTGCGCACGGGCTGGGTGGCCTGCCGCTGCATCAACGCGACGATTGTGCTGGAGTCCACACCACCCGAGAGGAATGCTCCGAGCGGCACGTCCGACACCATCTGCCGAGTGACGGCATCTGTCAGCAGCGACTCGAGCGCGTCGATCGCGTCGGAATCGGAGCCCGTGAACGGATCAGCGAGGCCGGCGGCCACCACGGACCGCAGCGACCAATACGCCTCCGCAGCCGGCGTGTGCTGACGAGCAATGTCGTCAGCCGACAGGTGCAGCACGTGCCCCGGCAGCAGCTTCGACACGCCCTGCAGGATCGACACGGGCGCAGGCACGTAGCCGAAGCGCAGCATCGCCGTGGCGGCTTCCGCATCGACCCGGAAGCGGTGCCCCGGCATTTGCAGCAGTGACTTCAACTCCGAGCCGAACACGAAACGCGAGCGATGCCAGCCGTAGTAGAGTGGCTTCTCCCCTGCGCGATCACGCGCCAGCCAGAGCGCCCGGTCACGACGGTCCCAGGCCGCAATCGCGAACATCCCCTCGAACTGTTCAACGGCGGCCCGAAAGCCGACGTCCTCGATCAGCGAGAGCATGACCTCGGTGTCGGAATGGCCGCGCCAGGCCCGCGGCCGGGTGCGATCCTGGCTGGTCCGGAGCGCCCCGAAGTTGTACGTCTCGCCATTGAACACGATCACCCACCGTCCGCTCTCGGACTCCATGGGCTGCGTACCGGCGGGGCTCACGTCCAGCACGGCGAGACGACGGTGGCCTAGCGCGACACCAGCAGCCGGGTCGACCCAACTGGCGGCGCCGTCAGGCCCGCGATGCGCCAATGCCGTACTCATCCGCTCGACGTCGGCGGTGAGGCGCTCCGCACAAATGTCGGACTGCGGCACGATGAAGCCTGTGATTCCACACATGATGGCAAGATAGCCCCGCTGCCAAGCTCGTCGGGGATTAGGTTTGAAGGCTGCCGCGTGGCCGTGCTCGGCCGCGCTCGCGTCTCCCGCCACTTCTCAAAGTGACCTCGTCAAGCACGCCGAGCAGGCGACCCTGCGAACGACTCCTGCCATGCACGCCAAGCCAGTCGCAGTGCCAGCGCCGGGCATGACGTCGAACCGGACACCGGTGCTGTTCATCCAGCGCCCGACACACCGGAGCAGGCAGCGCGACACAGTACTCGCCTGCCCGCCCGAGATCGAGGCGCATACCACCCTCCGCGAGTCGGCGCACGACGAGTTCGCCGTCTTCCAGCGCAGCATCTCCACGCGCGGACGGCTGCGTGCCGCGTTGATCCGCATGCTGGTGCCGGTGAACCTGCGGCGCCTGCCCGAGACCTGGCGTGACACGGCGATGCTGGTCTATGCCTGGGGATTCATCCCGCTGGGGACCAGGCGCGGTGCCGTGATCGAGTGCGACACGCCTTATGTGCTCAGCCTGTACGGCATCACCTGGTTCCGCGTCATGCGCCCGGTGCTTCGGCGCCTGCTGCTCAGTGACCGCTGCCTCGGCATCGTGTGCATCAGTGCCGCCTGCCGCACGGCTCTCCTGGCGGAACTGGGGCCATCGCTGGCCAGCAAGGCACACGTGGTATATCCGGTGCCGCCGGCGCGCGGTGTCGCCCCGGCCGAGCGCGCGCCGGGCGAGCCGCTGCGCCTGCTTTTCGTCTCGACGCAGTTCGTCCTGAAGGGCGGGCGGGAACTCGTTGCCGCCGCACGGGCGCTGGTCGCCGAAGGGCACCAACTCGAGCTCACGCTGGTGACCGATGCGCGCGCCGCCAGCGCATTCGTGTTGCCGACCGACTCGTTCGTTCGCCTGGTCGCAGCATCGATGCCGCGCGACGTGCTGCGGCGCGACATCTTCGGACGCGCGCACGTGCTCGTGCATCCCACCATGCAGGATTCGTTCGGCATGGTGCTGCTGGAGGCGCTGGCGAGTGGGCTGCCCATCGTCGCAACCGACCTGTTCGCCGCCGACGAAATGGTCGAGCAGGGGAAGAATGGCGCGCTCGTCGAGCCGCCGGTCCGCTACTATGGGCGGGACAAGCGAGCCGTCTGGAGCTGGTGGGGCATTGATGTAGAGAAGCGTGTCGCAGCGATGGACTTTCCCCGGTTCGCTACTGCTCTGGCGGACGCCATCCGGCCGCTCTTCGACGAGGATCGCCGCCGTGCCATGTCGGCGGCATCCACGCAGCTGTTCGTATCGCGGTTCGCCCCGGACGTGCGGGCCGCAGCATTCCTCCGCGCGCTGGGCGTCAGTCGCACAGCCGTCGGGAGCCGCTGACGATGTGCGGCATCGGCGCCGTCATCGGGTTCGACGCCCCGGGCACTGACCCCGTCGCGATCGCGCGCGGACTTGTGGCCTGCCTCGCACACCGGGGGCCTGATGCAGCCGGTGTGCGGACCACCGGCGCCGGCACCGTGCTCGCCCATGCCCGCCTCTCGATCATCGATCTCTCCCCCGCAGGCACGCAGCCGCTGGGTAACGAGGACGGCACGGTCTGGGTGGTGTGCAATGGCGAAATCTACAATCACGAACGACTGCGCGAGGCTTTGGTCGCCCGCGGGCACCAGTTTCGCTCTCGATCCGACAGCGAAGTACTCGTGCACCTCTGGGAAGATCATGGGCGCGCGATGCTCGACCGACTGGAGGGGATGTTCGCCTTCGTGCTCGTCGACTCACGCACGGGTGAGGTGCTTGTCGCCCGCGACCGGCTCGGCAAGAAGCCTGTGGTGTATGCCGCGACGCCCCAGGGTGTGGCGATCGCGTCGGAGATTCCCGCGTTGCGCGGCGTGCCCGGCATCGACTGGTCGATCGATCCCGAAGCGGTGGCGCTCTACCTGTTGCGGAACCTCCGGCACATTCCCGATCCGTGGACCATCTATCGCGGCGTGCGTCGGCTCGCACCTGGTCACGCCATGCTGATTCGTGGCGCGCGCATCGTGGAGACCTGGCGCTACTGGCATCCGCAGTTCGAGCCGATGGACATGAGCGCAGACGAGCTCCTCGAGCGCTTCGACGCAGCGGTGCGCGTGCGCATGGTCGCCGACGTGGAAGTCGGGGCGCTGCTCTCCGGCGGCGTGGATTCCACAGCGATCATCGACTCCATGCGACGACAGGGCGCGTCTGAGATCCGTACCTATGCACTCGGGCGTGACGCCGACGACGAGGAACTCGTGCGCGCACGCCGCATGGCCACGCACTATGGCACGCGGCACACCGAGGTCTGGTTCGACGCCGACCGCCACCACGATCATCTCGAGCTGATGCTGCGACGGCATGGCGAGCCGATCATGCTCCTGCCGCTCGGGCATGCCTACGAGCTGTTCTCGCGTGTGCGTGACGATGGCGTGCGTGTCGTGATGACGGGCCACGGTGCCGACGAGGTGTTCTTCGGGTACGATGGCCATCGCCGCACGGCCATGCTCTCGAACCTGCTGCAGTACATGCCGGCCATGGCCCAGCCGCTCGCTGCAGGCGCGGCATCGCTATTCAAGCCAGGCAGTGCGCCGCGCGAGGCCCTGCTGGTTGCCGGTGCTGCCGACGGGCATCGCAAGGCACGCCTCTACGAGGACGAGCTCGAGACGCTCGTGCCGAAGCTGCTTCGCGGCGACACGGCCGACCAGGCGCGGCGCACAGACATCGACGGGTGGTTCCAGACCTGGTTCAGTCCGGGCAACGTGCCCCGCGCCTATGTAGACGAAGCGGCAATTCTGGGCCTCTTCCACGAGAACGCCCACTCGGTGACGATCGCGGGCGACCTGCCGGCGATGGCCGCCTCGGTCGAGGTGCGCTGTCCATTTCTCGACGCCGACCTCGTGGAGCGCGGCCTGCGCGTGCCGTATGTGCGAAAGGTCGGACCCGGCTTGCGACCATCGCAGGCAAAGCTGATCCTCAAGCAGGCACTGGCGGACCGGTTGCCGCACGACGTGCTCTATGCACAGAAACGCGGTTTCGGTTATCACATCCAGGAACGAGACCTCCTGCTCGGCGCGTGGCGTGACCGCGTCGAGACTGTCTTTTCCCGTCCACGTTCACTCGACTCACTGATCGACATGGTGCATGTGCGCAGACTCTGGTCGAACCTGCAGCATGGTTCCGGCACCTCCGCACAGCTGGTCGCCAAGCTGTACGCGCTCTGCCTGCATCACGACCTCTCCACCGCCACCACAGCATGACGGCCGTAGCCTTGTCGGACGCGATCGTCCTCTCGCCATCGTTCGCGAGCGCGTGGGCCAGTTTCTCGATCAACGAGAATCGCGGCCACTTCGAGCGCCATGATGTCAACGACGCGCTGGCACAGATGGCCGTCGCTGCCGCGCGCAGTGCCGAAGCGAACGCCGCGCGGGTAGCGGCGCAGTGGCACCATGCCGCCCCGCCTGCGGCCATCCTGGAGATCGGCGCATCAGTGGGTTGGAATGGCTTCGCCCTGCAGCACCGGTGGCCGAACGCGACGGTCAGCGCCATCGAACCGGAAGCAGCCGCCCTCGCCGTCGCCGCCGAGATCAGCGTCAAGGGCGCGGTGCGCCAGCCAACGTTCCTGCAAGGCATGGCCGAGCGTCTCCCCTTTCCCGGCTCCAGCATCGACCTCGTGACATGCCTCACGGTGATCGAGCATGTCGAATCGCCGGCACGCGCTGTCGCGGAGATGGCGCGCGTGCTCCGACCCGGCGGCATGCTGTTCCTCGAGGCGCCCAACTATCGCTGGCCACGTGAGCCGCACCTTGGTGTCTGGTGCGTCCCGGAGCTCGGCAAGCGCAGCGTCGCGCTCGCTGCATCGTTGCAGGGTGTGCGCGACAGCCGTGGCTTTCTCGAACACCTCAAGTTCGTGACGCCGGCGGCGATGGAGCGCTACTTCGCCGCCGAGGGACTGCAGGTCGAGAACCTCGCCGCCGGCAAGCTCGCCGCGGCCGCGCGCGGCGAAGACGCCGGTGTCGTGGCCTATCGCGGTGCCGCACAGGTGCTGGGTGCACTCGGCCGACTCGGCTTCGCCGGCGGCGCCGCACGGGCACTGGTGGCCGCCGGTCTGTATCCCTCACTCATCTACGTGGCGCGGAAGCCAGCCTGATGTCGGGCACACGCGGCGTCCGGTCGGCCCTGGTCGGCAATTACGCCGCCCTCGCGATCGCGCTCGTCTCGCAGGTGGTGCTGCTGCCGCTGCTGCTGGCGCGTGTTGGTCCCTCGGTCGCGGGCACCTTCGTGCTGCTGTGGAGCGCGGTCAACTTCGCCGCGATCGGCATCGGATGGCTGAGCAGTGGCGGTGTCGTGCTCATGACACGTTCCGCGGCGGAGGCCGACGACGCCCGGCTCGCCTCGATCTACCGCCGCTTCGCGCTCATCATGGCGGGGTACGCGCTGCTGGTGTGGCTTTCGCTCGGTGCATGGAGCCTGGGCGTGGGCAGGCTCTGGCTGCGCGGCCTCTCGGTGGCGGATGTGACGGCCGTACGCTGGGCGACGCAGGGTGCGGGACTCTACGTGGTGGCCATGTACGTGCACCAAGCGGACCTTGCACTGCTCACGGCACGCCTGCAACAGGGCCGCGCCGCGATCTTCCGCGTCGGCCTGCAGCTGATGATGTTCGTCGGTGCGCTCGCCGGGATCGCAACCGGTGCCGGAGTGGCCGGCATGTTCGGCGGGTATGCGGCGGCGGCGGTCATCACCGCGATTGCCGCGCATCTCAGCGTCCGTGCGCGCGGCTTCCCGACGGCGTCGGCAGGCGGTGGCGCAGGCGACGCAAGCCGCGGCCCGATGCGCGAGATCCTCGGCACCTTCGCCGGCTATTCGATCGTAGCGGTGCTCGCGCAATATTCGGACGTCGCGATCATCGGCGTGCTCGGCGGACCGGAAGTGACCATCGTCTATGCGTTCCTGCAGCGCCTGCCCGATGCGGCAGCGCTGCTGGTCGGCCGCGGCAGCGAGTCGCTCGGGCCGTACTTCACCACACTGTCGGGTCGCGGCGAGCGGGCCGAACTCACGGCGCTCTTCCTCACCAGCGGACGTGTGGTCTGGCGGACCGCTGTGGTCGCGGGGGTTGGATTCGCCGTATTCGGCAACGACCTCGTCTCATGGTGGTCGCAGGGCAGACTTGCCTTGCCGTCGCCGTTCTTCTTCGCGGGTGCGGGCGTCGTGATCACGGCCACGATCATCAATCGCCACGCCGCGCTGCTGGCGTACTACGGTGGTCACACCGCGGAGGCCACGAGACTGGCGGCGATCGAGCTGGTGGTCCGGACTGTGGTCGTGTGCCTGCTCTTCGCGCGAGCCGGCGAGCAGGCTCCGATGATTGCCGCCCTGCTCGCGCAGTGCACATTGCTCCTCGTCGCCTATCGGCGCCTCGAGAGCCGCGTCCTTGGCATCAGCGTGTCCCGTGTGCTCGACGCCTGCGCCAAGCCGGCGGCGGCGAGTGGTGTGGTGACACTCGTACTCATGGTCGCCCTGCGCGCTGCAGGTGGCATCGACGTCCGTGGGCGCGCAATCGCGCTCGTGCTGGCCGCACTCTCGGCCGTCGCCGTGCTCGTCGCGCAGGAGCGCGAGTTGGGGCGTTCCTTCCTGCGCCGGCGGCTGGCATGACGCCACGCCTCTCGACACGGAAACGAGGATCGCTCTACCAGCTTCTGCTCGTCGGCGGATTCTCCCTGTGGGACTTCTACATCGGTCCCTACGCCGGAGGCGTGCGCCCGTTCGACCTGCTCGGCAGCGCTGGTGCCGTCCTGCATGGTTTCGTGACGCGACGGGCGACACCGTACGTGAGCCCGTGGCGCCGCTTCGGGATCGCCGCGATCATCGCGGTGGTCGGCTGGGCTCTGTTCGTCACGCTGTTCAGTGATCCAGCCACACGATGGAAGCCGGTCGTGGGCATCCTGATGGGGCTCACGGTGCTACTCGCCCTGCTGGCGGCCCCACCCTCGCCCCGCTCCCTCGAGCGCATCACGCGCGTGCTGCTGCTGGTGCATGCGACCGCGTTGGTGCTGCAGTGGGCATGGTACCATGGCACCGGGTCGATCCTCAACTTCCACGCGATCACCGGCGGCGATCCGCGGCTCATGGCGGCGTTCTTCCGCCCGGCAGGGCTGTTCCTCGAGCCAAGTCACTTCGCCGTCTTCATGTCGATGATGCTGCTGGTGCGACTTCGCGTGCTGAGACGGCTCGATGCGCCGGCATGGATCGGCATCGCCTCGGTGCTGCTGTCGCTGTCATTGCTCGGCGTTCTGGCGGTGGCTTACGTGCTGGTGCGCAGTCGCCCGGTCGTGGGCCTGAGCATCACGGGGGCCGTGGCATCGATCGGCGTGTTGCTTGCGGCCTCGCTTCCCCGTGACTCGATCCTTTATGCGCTCGTCCTCACCCGCTTCGAGAACCTCGGCACCGACAGCTCGGCGCAGGGGCGATATGGCGGCTTCCTGAGCGGGGGGAGCGACCTTGCGATGACGGCGACCGACTGGATCTTCGGTCGAGGATTCGGATACGAGTACGTCGCCATCGGGTCGAGCAGCATCAGCTTCCTCGTGAACGCCGCGGGTGCGGTGGGCTTGGGCGTGTTCGTGCTGGCGATCGGCCTGGCGTCCGCACGCGGCCAGCGGCTGGCCGGGTCACTCGACGTGGCCTTCCTGCTGCTCGCGGCGCCCTTCTGGACATTCCCGATCTGGTGGTGGTGGCTTGCCGCCATCGTCACCGCGCGCGGCCGCATCGTTCCCCATGCAACGCGCGCCCTGCGCTCCGCTGCGCTCCCGTCCTCCCCTTCTTCACTCACTCATGCTGCGGCCCGCTGAACTCCTCGCGCTGCTCCTCAGGCATCGCGTGCTCGTTGCCGCCAGTGCCCTGGCCTGTGCACTGCTGCTGGCGCTCACCGCGCTCCTCACACCACGGCAGTGGGAGAGCCGCAGCTCGTTCACCACGTTTCAAAGCTCCAGCGGCGGTGCTGGCGTGTCGGGACTCGCACAGCAACTTGGCGTGCAGCTGCCCCAAGGCAGCGAAGGCGGCACACCGCTCTTCTACTCCGTCCTCGTGCGCAGCCGCGGCCTGATCCGGGCACTCGTGGCGACGCCGCCGCCCGCGACCGCGCTGGACGGCAAGAGGGACCTCGCCGACGCCCTTGATGTCGGCGAAGGCCTGACCGGCGATTCGCGCCGTGAGGCGGTGGTGGACGCGGTGCTCAAGGCGATGAGCGTGGACCTGAACCGCGAGTCGGGCATCGTGGCCGTTGCGATCCGCACGCCGCAGCCGCAGCTGTCGCTGTGGCTCAACCAGTCGCTGTTGAGTCTCATCGATACGTACTACGGTGCCATCCGCCGCACCCGCGCCGGGGCGGAGCGGAAGTTCTCCGAGGAACAGCGCGTAAAGGCGCTCGAGGACGTGAAGCGAGCCGAGGACGCCATCGAGCGGTTTCTGACGCAGAACAAGCAGTATCAGGGTTCGCCGATGCTGACCATCGACTTCGATCGGCTCTCGCGAGAGGTCTCGGTGAAGCAATCGGTGTACAGCGCCCTCGAGCAGGCGTACCAGAAGGCGCGCTTGGACGAGGTGCGCGACACGCCGGCGATCAGCGTGGTGGAGCCGCCTGTGCGTCCGGCGAAGCCGGCGCCGCGATTCCTGGCGCTCCGCATCCTCTTCGGGCTGATCGTGGGTGCATCGCTGGCCGGGCTCTTCCTGATAGTACGGGCGATGCTGCTACCGGCATTCGAAAAGCCTGTGCCTCGCGCCAACGCCTGATGACAGCGCGCGTGGTGCATGTGATCACCGGGCTCGGTGTCGGCGGTGCCGAGACAATGCTCGCCAAGCTGCTTGAGGCCGAGGTTAGGTCAAAACGTGCGCGCAGCGTGGAAGTGGTCTGTCTTGGCACCACCGGCCCGATGGCCGACCGGATCCGTGCCACCGGCATCCCGCTGACGTGCATCGGCATGGGTCGCGGGGGCAGCGTTGGCACCTTGACGGGCCTGCGAGTGCTCGCGAGACGACTGCGAGCGCTGCAGCCCGACGTCGTGCAGTGCTGGATGTATCACGCAGACCTGCTGGGGGGCCTCACCGCGCGGCTTTCCGTGCCGAATGCCGCCCGCATATGGAGCATCCGCGCGAGCTCCATGCCCTATCCGGCATCGCTCCTCACACGGGCCGTGATCCGGACCTGCGCCGCACTCTCGCATGTGCTGCCCGCACGAATCATCAGTTGTTCCAGCGCCGCGGCGGCACTGCATGTCCGCATGGGGTACGATGCGCGACGCATCGTCGTCATCCCGAACGGATTCGACCTCGAGCGCTTCTCGCCTTCCCCCGACGCCCGCAGTGCGTTGCAGCAGGAACTCGGGCTCAGCGCCAGTGCAGCCATCGTCGGATGCGTGGCTCGCTTCGATCCGCAGAAGGAC
>JANMON010000280.1:0-26795 GCA_031369265.1 Gemmatimonadaceae bacterium
CACCGGCTCCGAGCGAGGGATAGACGCCGGGCAGGGGTGGTGCTGCTGGCGTCGGGGTGGGGCTGAGCTTCCGAGGCCGGGTGCAAGTGCTACGCCAGCGCGCGACCGGATGCACGTGCCCACATGGTCCCGGTCGACAGAAGCCGGTACACTTCGCGACTCGACGTGCCGCCTTTCGGCCCGTCTCCCGGCCTTTTCCACTTCCGCGTGACCCTCCTCTCCGTCTCGAACGTCGGGCTGTCGTTCGGCGCTACTGAACTCTTCAAGAACATCACCTTCACCGTGGCCGAGGGTGAGCGGTGGGGCATCATCGGTCGCAACGGTGCGGGCAAGTCGTCGATCTTCAAGATCATCACCGGCGAGTACCAGCCCACGGCGGGCAGCGTCGCGCGCAAGCCGGGGCTGCGCCACGCGCTGCTCGATCAGCATCGCGCCTTCGAGGGTGCCACCACCGTGTGGGAGGCTGGCGCCGCCGCGTGGCGCGAAGTCATCGACCTCGAGAAACACATCGCCGCGCAGGCCATGCTGCTGGGAGAGATGGGCGAGCGTGTCACCGACGAGTTTCTCGACCGATTCGGTCGCGACCAGGAGCGCTTCGCGGACCTCGGGGGCTACGAATACCACGCCCGCGTGGACGCGGTGCTGCAGGGCCTGGGATTCGACGCCGAGGAATCGAAGACGCGGCTCGTTCAGACGTTGTCGGGTGGTGAGCGCGGGCGCGTCGGTCTGGCCGCGCAGCTGATCGCACCCGCCGACCTGCTGCTGCTCGACGAGCCCACCAACCACCTCGATCTCGACACCACCAGCTGGCTTCAGGAGTGGCTCGGCGAGGCCGCCGAGACGGTGATCGTGGTGTCGCACGACCGCGCGTTCATGGATGCCGTCTGCACACACATCGTGCACATCGAGGCCAAGACCAGCGAGGCGTACAAGGGGAACTACAGCCAGTTCGTGCCACAGCGCGCCGAACGCCGGCTCACGCGCGAGCGCGAGCTGGAGAAGCAGCGCGCCTACGTGAAGAAGGAAGAGGAGTACATCCGGCGGAACCTGGCCGGCGTGAACTCCTTCCAGGCGAAGGGCAAGCGCAAGCGGCTGGAACGGCTGCCGCGCCTCGCACCGCCGCCCGGCGATCCGGCCGCGATGTCGTTGCGCTTCGACGTGTCGGAGCGCGGTGGTGACCAGGTGACGTCGATCAAGGATCTGCGCGTCGAGGTGCCGGGTCGCGTGCTGGTGGACGATTTCACTGCGGTGCTGCGCCGCAACGACTTCGTCGCCCTCGTTGGCCCCAACGGTGCCGGGAAGTCCTCGTTCATCTCCACCATCCTCGGCGATCGCGCACCGGCCAGTGGTGAGGCGCGCGTGGGTGGTTCGATCACGCCGGCCTGGTTCCGGCAGGATCTGTCCGATCTGCCGCTGCGGAAGTCACTGGCCGACGTGATCCAGGAGCATCGACCGCTGTGGAGCCGCGGTGCGGTGCAGAATCACCTCGGCGCGTTCGGCTTCAGTGGCGACGAGGTGTTCCGCGAGATCAGCACGTTGAGCGGCGGCGAACGGGCCCGCATGGCGCTCGCGCGGATGACGCTGTCGAAGGCCAACCTGCTGGTGCTGGACGAACCCACCAACCATCTCGACGTCGAGAACATCGAGGTGCTCGAGGACGCGCTGGACGAGTACGAGGGGACGGTGCTGCTGGTGAGTCACGACCGGGCCTTCCTGCGGCAGGTGGCGACGCGGGTGTGGTGGTTCGACGGGAATCGGCTGGTGGATTTCGATGGGCCGTTCGAGGAGTGGGAGGCGGATCGGGCGCGGCGGAAGGTGGGGAAGGGCTGACCCGCGGCGCGCAGCGGCGTTAGAGCCGATCGGGGAGTCTGACTTTCCGCCGGAACCTTTCAAACGGCTGTCAGGGAACCGGTGCTACTGTCGTGTCCGTAACGACGAACGCCCCACCGATGACCGGTGGGGCGTTCGTCGTAAGTGCTCACCTTGCCGTGTCCTGCAAGCTCCCGAGGAGGGACTCGAACCCCCGACCCGCTGATTAACAGTCAGCTGCTCTAACCAGCTGAGCTACTCGGGATCGCTCCAGCTTTTCAGCCAGCCTCGAAACGTAGCACGACGGGCAGCCTGGTCAACCCGAGCAAGCCCTCCCGCCCGCCTTTCCGGCACCACACGGAAGACGCAACGGCTGCAAACGCCGCGTCCGCTCGGCGTGAGAAGGATGTATCACGGAACAAATCGTGCGGCAGCATCTTCGGCGGTGCCTGTCGCCCAAATCCTCCACGACGATCGGCCACCCACATCCGTTACCGGTTCCTGCCTCAGACCGGTTCAAGCCGCCCACCCGCGGCTTCACTACGTGCTCGTTAATTCGCCACCGAGGCCCGCCCGTGATGCCCACCCGCATCCAGTCGCTCACCCTGCTCACGGCCTTCGCCGCCGTCAGCACCGCCGTCTCCGCCCAGACGGCCGCCGTTGCATCCAGCGCCACCCAGCAGCTGATCGCCAACGCCGCCGTCGCCCCCAGCCTGCCGATGGTGACGCCGACGGCCGCCAGCACCGAACGCTCCCGCGACCTCGCCTCCGACGAAATCACCACCTGGTCCGTCGTCGGCAACTTCGACGCTGCTACCACCAGCAACACCGCGGGCGCGGAGCTGAAGGCCGAGGACGACAGCAGCAGCTTCTTCGGCTCCACCATGGGCCGCGTCTCACTGGTCGGCCTGGCCGGTCTCGCCGGGGCCAGCTACTTCGCGCTCAACTCGTCCAGCAGCGCCGAGCCGGCACCGTCGTTCGATACCGCCACGCTGCCCGGCACCACGGCGATCGTCACCACGCCGACGTTCACCGTCAATCCGGAGCCGGCCAGCATGGCGCTGATGGCGCTCGGACTGGGTGGTCTGGCCATCGTCGCCCGACGTCGCCGAGTGCGCTGAACGGCGCTGGCAGCACGGCAGTACTACTGTTCAGGAAAGGCGATCGCTTCGGCGGTCGCCTTTCCTGTTTCCGTTCGCGTCTCTCACGCTCCGGTGCATGGCCTCATCACGACTCGTCTGCCTGGTCACCGGCGCCTCCAGCGGCATCGGCGCCCAACTCGCCGCGCTTGCCGCCGCTGATGACTTCGATCTCGTGCTGGTGGCACGACGGGTCAGCGCACTCCGCGCCGTCGCCGAAGAATGCGAACGGCATCGCGTGAAGGTCACCATCATCCCCGCCGACCTCGGCGACCCGACCGCCAGTCGCGTGCTGGCCGCCGAACTGCGCGCGCGGCGCCTCGACGTGCACACGCTGATCAACAACGCCGGACTCGGCGCCAACGGCACTGTCGCCACGCTGTCGCTCGAGTCGCAGATGAACATCATCCAGGTAAACATCACCGCACTCACCGAGCTCACGCGGCGCCTGCTGCCGCCGATGCTGGAACGCGGCACCGGCGCGATCATGAACGTCGCCAGCACCGCCGCCTTCCTGCCGGGGCCGAACATGGCCGTCTACTACGCCAGCAAGGCGTATGTCCTGTCGTTCACCGACGCGCTGGGCGAAGAGTTGCGCGGCACCGGGATCCAGGTCTGCGCCCTCTGCCCTGGTCCGACCGGCACCGAGTTCGCATCGACGGCGGGCATGTCGGCCAGCAAGCTGTTCAAGCAGCGCGGCCTCACCATGTCATCACTCGAGGTGGCACGCGCGGGGTGGCAGGGGATGCTGAGCGGGCAAAGGATCGTGGTGCCCGGACTGCGCAACAAGTTCCTGGTGCAGGCACTGCGCGCCGCACCGCGCGCAATCGCCGCTAGGATTTCGGCTTCGCTGAACGCTTCCGGGGCGTCTTGACCAGCACGCCATCCACGTAATTCGGCAACACCGTGCGCAACCAGCGACCGGTGTGCGACGTGGCGTGCTCGGCGATGGTCTCCGGTGTGCCGACGGCCACCACCTTGCCACCGCCGATGCCACCTTCCGGACCCATGTCGATGACCCAGTCGGCGAGCTTGATCACATCCAGGTTGTGTTCGATGACGATCAGGGTGTGGCCCTGATCCACCAATCGCTGCAACACTCGCGCGAGCTTGCGGATGTCCTCGAGATGCAATCCGGTGGTGGGCTCATCCATGATGTAGAGCTTGCGGCCCGCCGTCTTGGATGATGTCGCCAACTCACGGGCGATCTTGATGCGCTGCGCTTCGCCGCCGCTCAGTGTGGTGGCCGGCTGGCCCAGCCGCAGATAACCAAGGCCCACCTGCTGCAGGTGCCAGAGCGCGGCTGCGAGTCGATCCTCGCCCGGGAAGAGTCGCGTGGCGGCATCGATCGTCATCTCGAGCACGTCGGCGATGGTCTTGCCCCACACCTTCACTTCCAGCACTTCCGGCTTGAAGCGCTTGCCGCCGCAGGTTTCGCACGGCACCAGCACGTCGGCCATGAACACCATCTCCACTTCCACGTAGCCGGCACCTTCGCAGGTCTCGCAACGACCGCCGGCCATGTTGAAGCTGAAGGTCGCAGGTGCATACCCACGCTGCCGAGACAGCGGCGTCTGCGAGAAGATGCGACGGATCTCGTCCCACGCCTTCACGTACGTCACGGGATTGGAGCGCGGCGAGCGTCCGATCGGTTCCTGGTCGATCAACACCACGTCGTCGAAGTGTTCGGCACCGGTCAACGTGTTCACGCCGCCGACGATTTCGCCCAGGTGCTGCTTCGCGGAGTGCTCACCGGTGAGCTTCGTCTCCAGCGCGCGATACAGCACGTCGTGCACCAGCGTGCTCTTACCGCTACCCGACACGCCGGTGACCGCCACGAAGCAGCCAACTGGCACGCGCATGTTCACGCCGTTGAGCGTGTGTGCGGTGACACCGCTCAGCGACAGCCAGCGTGGACCGGCGGTGCGACGTTCCTCGGGCAGTGGAATCGTGACGGCACCGGTGAGGTACTGGCCCGTGAGTGGACTCTGCGCGGCGTCGGAGAGCGGGCCGCTGAACACCACCTGTCCACCCTTGTCACCACTGCCCGGCCCGATCTCCACCATCCAGTCGGCCATGCGCACCGCTTCCAGGTCGTGCTCCACCACGATCACCGTGTTGCCGGCATCACGCAGCCGTCGCAGCAGGCCGAGCAACCGGTCCATGTCGCGCGGGTGCAGCCCGATGCTCGGCTCGTCGAGCAGGTAGAGCGTGTCCACCAGCTGCGCGCCGAGCGAGTTGGCGAGCGCGATGCGTTGCGCCTCGCCGCCGGAGAGCGTGCGTGCGGCGCGATCCATCGACAGGTAGCCAAGGCCCACGTCGCGCAGGAAGCGCACCCGTGCGCGTGCCTCACGCAGCACCGTCTCGGCGATCTGCATCTCGAACGGCGAGAGTGCCAGCGTCTCGATCCAGCCGTCCAGCGCATCCACCGACATCGCACTGACGTCGGCGATCGAGAGGCCCGCGATGCGCACGTTGAGCGCATCGCGCGTGATGCGGCTGCCACCGCAGGTGGCGCAGGTGGCGGCCGACTGGTATTGCCGCAGGAAGACGCGGATGTACTGCTTGTAGCGCTTCTCCTCGAGTGCCTTGAGGAACGGGAAGATGCCGACGAACCCTTTCGTCTTGCCGCGCAGCAGGAACTTGCGCTGCTCGGCCGGGAGCGTGTTCCATGGGGCGGTCCACGAGATGCCGTCGCGCTTGGCGATGTCGTACAACTTGCGGCGGGGCTCCTCGTAGCGCGGCATCGTCCAGGGATGGATGGCACCGTCGCGCAGCGATCGGTCGGGATACGGCACGATCAGCGACTCGTCGTACTCCAGCGTGGCCCCGAAGCCATTGCAGGTGGCGCAGGCACCGCGCGGATTGTTGAAGCTGAACAGCTGTGGCGACGGCGTGGGCGCCTGGAAGCCATCGTCGGGACAGGCGAAACGTTCGGTGAAGGCGATGCGTGTGCGCGGCTCGTGTCCCTCCGGCAGTGAGACGGCCTCGGGGAAGAGCAGCGCGCAGTCGCCGTCACCTTCCACGAACGCGGTGCTCACCGCATCGGCCACGCGTCCGGCCACTTCGTCGTTCACGGTCAGGCGGTCGGCCACCACGTCGATGCGTGTCACGCTGGCGATGCTGCGCTTCGATGCCACCAGGTCATCGACATGCACGATTTCGCCATCCAGCGCCACGCGCACGAACCCTTTCACGCGCAGCGCCTCGGCCAGCGCCTCGGCACCCAGGGACGCCGCGTGCGTGAGCGGGAACGCGACGGCGAACCGCGTGCCCGCCGGCAGCCCCTTCACCAGGTCGGCAATGCTCTGTGGTGTGTCAGGACGCAATTCGCGCCCGCAGGTGCCGCAGAAGGTGTGGCCGACGCGCGCCCAGAGCAGGCGCAGGTAGTCGTAGATCTCGGTGGCGGTGCCGACGGTGGAGCGCGACGAGCGGGTGGGATTCTTCTGCTCGATGGCGACCGCGGGCGAGAGCCCCTCGATGCGGTCCACACGCGGCTTCTCCATCCGCTCCAGGAACTGGCGCGCATACGCGGAGAGGCTCTCGACATACCGACGCTGTCCCTCGGCGTAGATCGTGTCGAAGGCCAGCGACGACTTGCCGGACCCGCTGGGTCCCGTGATAACGGTGATGGCGCGCCTGGGCAGGTCAAGGTCGATTCCCTTGAGGTTGTGCTGCCGGGCGCCACGGATGGTAATGCGGTCGATCACCCATCAAAGCTAATTGAGCCGCGACCTCACGACACCGACTGGAATCGGGTAGCGTTAAGGCATCAGATGACAGCTCCCGTGACTCCGCAGGACGACGACGAGGTCCGGCCGGTGCTCGACCGCCGGCTGGTGCGGCGGCTCCTCCACTACGTCCGTCCGTACACCCTGTTGGTGGGTGGTGCGGTGCTGCTGCTCGCGCTCGAGGGCGCGACCGCGGTGGTGGGGCCGTACCTCACGCAGCGTGTGATCGATCACGCCATCCCGGCGCGCGATCTTGGCTTCATCCGGCTGGCGGCGATCGCACTGGCGGCGTCGCTGGTGGTGCAATTCCTCTGCAGCTACGGCGAGACGATGCTCACCGGGCTGCTGGGCCAGCGCGTGATGCGCGACCTGCGGACGGAGCTGTTTGCCAAGCTGCAATCACTCAGCATCAGCTTCTTCGATCGCAATCCGGCGGGCCGCCTGATCACGCGCGTCACCAGTGACGTGGAATCGCTGAACGAACTGTTCACCGCCGGTGTGGTGGCTGGCTTGGGCGACCTGTTCGCGTTGCTGGCGATGGCGGTGATGATGCTGGTCACCGACTGGCGCCTGGCACTGGCGTCGTTCGGCGCGGTGCCGTTCGTGTGGCTGGTGAGTCGCGTGTTCCAGAAGAAGGTGCGCGTGGCGTACCGCGAGATCCGTGGCAAGCTGGCGCGCATCAATGCCTTCGCGCAGGAGCGCATCACCGGCGTGCGCGTGGTGCAGCTCTTCAGTCGCGAGCCGGGTGAGTCGGCGCGCTTCGATGCGCTGAACCGCGACCATCTCGACGTCAACCTGAAGTCGATCACGTATTACGCCGCCTACTTTCCGGCGATCGAGATCCTGACGACGGTGGCGCTGGCGAGCCTGATCGTGGCGGCCACGCAGCGCGTCAACGCCGGGGTGCTGACGGTGGGCACGGTGGCGGCTTTCCTGCAGCTGGTGCGGCGCTTCTTCCAGCCGCTGCAGGACCTGAGCGACAAGTTCAACACGCTGCAGCAGGCGATGGCGGCCTCGGAGCGCATCTTCACCCTGCTCGACACGACCGCCACGGTGCCCGACGCCGCGCGCGTGACGACCGCCGAGGTGCGCACGCATCGCGGTGCCACGGTGACGTTCGAGGATGTCTGGTTCGCGTACGACACGGCGGATGGTGTGGCCCTCGACGAGGCAGCGACGCACTGGGTGCTGAAGGGCGTGTCGTTCACGGTGCGGCCCGGCGAGACGCTGGCACTGGTGGGCCACACCGGGGCGGGGAAGACGACGGTCATCAGCCTGCTGCTCCGCTTCTACGATCCGCAGCGGGGACGTGTGCTGCTGGACGGGCGAGACATCCGCGAGCTGACGCTGGGCGAGTTGCGCTCGCGCATCGGCTACGTGCAGCAGGACATCTTCCTGTTCGCGGGCGACGTGGCGTCGAACATTCGCCTGTCCGAGCCACTGGACGACGTGGCGGTGCGCGCGGCGGCCGCGCGGGTGGGCGCTGATCGTGTGATCGACCGCCTGCCGCACGGGTACGCGCAGAAACTCGGCGAACGTGGTGCCACACTCTCGGTGGGTGAACGGCAGCTCCTGAGCTTCGCGCGTGCGCTGGCGAGCGATCCCGATCTGCTGTTGCTGGACGAGGCCACCAGCGCGGTGGACAGCGAACGGGAGGCCGAAATCCAGCAGGCTCTCGGCACGCTGATGCAGGGTCGTACGACGATCGCAGTGGCGCATCGCCTGAGCACGATCGTGGAGGCGGATGAGATTCTTGTCATGCACCATGGCGTCGTTGCCGAACGCGGTGCGCACGCGTCCCTGCTGGCGCACAAGGGGCTCTACGAGCGCCTCTGGCGGCTGCAGGTGGGCGAGCCATCCACGCCCATCGACGACGCAAAGGCGGGCCCGGCCGTGGCGCTTGCCGGGCCCAACGACCGGGCCTAGCTTCACCCGATCAATGCCCGTCCAGCCACTCTCTCCATTCCCACGGACTCCGCGTCATGACGCGGCCCGGGGCCGACTCAGGACTCGATGCGACTCTCCGCGGTGACATGCAGCTGATTCACGCGGCGAACACGCACGTGGGGATGGTCCGGACCGGCAATGAGGACGCCTATCTGGCCGAGGCGACGCCTGATCGCGGCATCTACATCGTTGCGGACGGCATGGGCGGGCATGCGGCGGGTGAGGTGGCGAGTGCGATGGCGGTGGACATCATGAGTGCTGCGTTGCGCACGTCCACCCTCCCGTTGTCGGACCTCCCCGGCGTGGCCGCCTCGGCGGTGCTCGACGCCAACCGCCAGATCTTCAATCGCACCATCGAGGAGCCCGACAAGCACGGCATGGGCACCACGCTGACGACGATGGTGCTGGGCGATGGCCGCTACATGATCGCACACGTCGGCGACAGCCGGGTCTACCGGCTGCGCGAGGGCGAGCTGACGCAGATCACGGTCGATCATTCGTACGTGCAGGAGCAGGTGGATGCCGGCTACCTCACGCCCGAGCAGGCGCGCTACCATCCCTTCAGTAACGTGATCACGCGCTGCGTGGGTGTCGCCACCGACGTCGAGCCCACGATCTACGAAGGTGAGCTGGTGGACGGTGACCTGTACCTGCTGGCCACCGATGGCCTGACGGGCATGGTCGAGGACAAGAACCTGCTGAAGATCCTCACCGCCAGGAAGTCGCCGGGCCCGATGGTCGATGCGCTGCTCTGGGACGCGAATCGCGCCGGTGGCGTGGACAACATCACCGCCGTGGTGGTCCAGATCGCGACGGCGCGCTGAGCGCATGACGTCGCAGGACCCGCAGGACACCACCGAGCCGCCGATGCGCGTGGGCGAACTGGCCGAGTTGTACCTCGGCAACATCCTGTTCGCGCTCGAGAAGACGGCACTGTCGCTTGAAGGCGAGCAGAAGCCGGAGGATGCCGCGTTCTATCGCGGCATCGGGCGGGCGCTGGCGGAAGCCCACGGCCTGCAGAAGGCGCCGCCGCGCACCTGAGCCTCAGCCCGGAGCGCGCGTGGAGTCGCGCTTCCGCAGCGAGTCGGCCGGAGTGAGTGAGTCAGCCACCGTGCCGGCGCGACGGATGGAGTCACCGCGCAGCAACGCCGCCGCCGTGTCATCACTCGCTTTCTTCGCGGCCGTCCCCGCGTAGTACGCGGCGTTGTCGAGCTGTTCGCGCCCGACGAAGATGCCGTCGGTGAAGCGATAGCCGAGATCCCAGGGAAACGACGCACCGCGGATCACGTATTCGCCGCTCCAGTTCTTGTGCCACTCGGTGAGCACGAACCGTCCCGCCACCGGCGCCACGGTGGCGCTGCATGGCGGCAAGTCCAGGATCATGGCACGCTCGGCGGGAATCAACGAATCGCGCCAGGTCGGCAATCCCTCCATGAAACGATTCACCGAGCAGCCGTCGATCGGAATGGTGTCGCGCGCCACGGTGCGCGCGCGCACCAGCTCACGCAGATATCCCACCCGTTCCTGCGGCGTGGCCCGCGACATCCGGTCACAGGCGGTGGCGCTGACGAGCGCAATGACGACGAGCGTACGGCGGACAGACTTGGGCATGACTCAGGGAAGGAGCGGACTCCCGTCAGCGAGCTTGGCCTTGATCGACAGGGCGTCAGTCGTGACGAGCGACCAGAGCTGTGAGACGTTCACTGGGACGCGACGTACGGCGAATACCCGCAGCCATCGTGCCGAGTGGTACAGCTGTTGACTGAGTGCCGGAAGATTCAGTGCACCAGCGAGCCCGGCGCTGGTGAGATGTTCCACCGCGCCGTCGCGTCGGAGCACGGGCAGATCGACGCCAAGCATCTGTGTCTTGGCCGGATAATCGAGCAACACTTCGCCGGGCTGCAGGCCGAGCTCGACGGCGAGACGATCTTCCACCGCGACGGCCAGTGTGCGATCGGTGGCGATCCACTCGCCAGCCTCTTCGCCGAGTGCGGCGGCAGACCATTGGGCGACGCGCTTGTAGAGCCGACGTTCGCGCAAGGCCATCAGCAGCGGTGGTGATGCCGGCAGCAACGCGTGGAGCAGGCCTTCGTCGGTCCAGTCCGCCAATCCGTCGAGTGGCAATGCGCCCGACTGCAGCGCGTCGTCCACCAGGCGCTTGTACATCGCCGTCGCGCTGCGCACCGCGTGATGCCAGTAGATGTTGCGATACATCTGGTATTTGGCGAACAGCAGCGACTCGAGCGCGCTGAGCCCTTTCTCC
This sequence comes from Gemmatimonadaceae bacterium, assembly GCA_031369265.1. Lineage (GTDB taxonomy): Bacteria > Gemmatimonadota > Gemmatimonadetes > Gemmatimonadales > Gemmatimonadaceae > JACMLX01. The sequence continues at coordinate 10,890 of JANMON010000280.1, forward strand.
ATGATGCCCACGCCAGCCCGTCCGGTGGCCGGATCGGGGACGATGACCACGCTGTCGAGCAGGCGATCGACGTCCACCTCACCGTAGGGTACGCCGCACATCATCGCGTCGCGCTTGAGGTAGTCGATCTTGTCGAGGTCGATGGAGCCGGAGACGAGGCCTTGCAGGGGACCGCTGTCGGTGCCGTGCATCATGGCCAGCACGCGTGCCGGGGCATCGGCACCCAGCGCGCTGGTGAGTGCGTCGGCCACGGCTCCGGACGTGATGCGCGGTGCGGCGGCGCTTTCGTGGTTCAGCGCGCCGATCTCCTCCAGCGCGTGGCTGAACGGATAGTGCCCCACGTCGTGCAACAGCATGGCGGCCGCGGTGAGTTCGCGCTCGCGTGGATCGACGTTCGCCAGCGCGCCACGCTCACCGAGCAGCGTGATGGTGCGATGCGCCATGTGATGTGCGCCCAGTGCGTGCTCGAACCGCGAATGGGTGGCACCCGGATAGACCAGGAAGGCATACCCCAGCTGGCGCACGTAGCGCAGGCGCTGCATGGCCGGCGTATCCACGAGGCGCAGTGCCAGGGGATCGAGCCGGATGTTGTTCCAGAGCGGGTCGCGGATGACTTTCACGGAATTCCTATGGCCGGGCGCAGGAAGGCGAAGAGGGCGCCCGGATGCCGGACGCCCTCTGCGAAGTTACTGCCACATGCCGCCGCGTCAGCCCTTGGGGCCCGCGCTTGCGATCGCGTCGGACACCTGGTCGCCGAAGCGGGCGAAATTCTCGCGGAACATGCCGGCCAGCTTGCGGGCCTGCGCATCGTAGGCCGCGGCATCGGGCCAGGTACCACGCGCATCCAGCACCGCGGCTGGCACGTCGGCGACGGCACTCGGCACCGCCAGCCCGAAGATCGCATCGGTGGTGGTCGGTGCATCATCGAGCGCGCCGGCCAGCGCCGCACGCACCATCGAGCGCGTGTAGGACAGCTTCATGCGCTTGCCCGTGCCGTAGGCGCCACCGCTCCAGCCGGTGTTCACCAGCCAGACCTTGGCGTCGTGCTGCTTGAGCAGTGCACCCAGCATCTCGGCGTACTTGGTGGGATGCCAGACCATGAACACGGCGCCGAAGCAGGCGCTGAACGTGGCCTGCGGCTCATTCACGCCGGTCTCGGTGCCGGCCACCTTGGCGGTGTATCCCGACAGGAAGTAGTACATCGCCTGCTCGGGCGTGAGCTTCGCGATCGGCGGCAACACGCCGAAGGCATCGGCGGTCAGGAACACGACGTGCTTCGGATGTCCGCCACGCCCGCTCGGGACATGATTCTTGATGTAGTGCAGCGGATACGACGCGCGGGTGTTCTCGGTGATGCTCTGGTCGGCGAACTGCACCCGACGCTGGTCGTCCAGCACCACGTTCTCGAGCACCGTGCCGAACATCTGCGTGGTGGCGAAGATGTCGGGCTCCTGCTCGGCGCTGAGGTTGATCGCCTTGGCGTAGCAGCCACCCTCGAAGTTGAACACGCCGTCGCCGGCCCAGCCATGCTCGTCATCGCCGATCAGGGAGCGGTCGGGATCGGCGGAGAGTGTCGTCTTGCCGGTTCCAGAGAGGCCGAAGAACAGCGCCGTGTCGCCCGCCGCGCCGATGTTCGCGGAGCAGTGCATGGGCAGCACGTTCTGCGTCGGCATCAGGTAGTTCATGATCGAGAACATGCTCTTCTTCAGCTCACCGGCGTAGCGCGTGCCACCGATCAGGATCATGCGTCGCGCGATGTGCACGATGATGAACGTGCTGGTGCGCGTGCCGTGCTTCTCGGGCGAGGCCTGGAAGTCGGGGGCGTGCAGTACGCTGAAGTTGGGGGCAAACTGCGCCAGCTCATGGAGCTCTGGGCGGATGAACATGTTCCGCACGAAGTGCGCATGCCATGCGTTCGGCGTCACGTACCGCACGCTCAGCCGGTGGCCGGGATGGGCGCCGCAGTAGAGGTCCTGCACGAAGAGTTCGTCGCGCCCGTTCAGGTACTCCCGGACATCGGTGAGCAGGGTGTCGAAGTGGGCCTCGTCGATCGGCACGTTGACCGTGCCCCAGTCCACGTTGCCTTCGGATCCCGGTTCACGGACGATGAACTTGTCCTTCGGGGAGCGGCCGGTGTGCGGCGAGGTGACGGCCACGAATGGGCCCATGTCGGCAAGCTGCCCTTCGTCGCGGCGGACGGCCGCCTGCACGAGTTCGGGAGCGACGAGATTCCAGCGCAAGGAGCCGCCTGGTGTGAGGCCCTGCTCAGCGAGCCCGTGGGCGCTCGAGCGGGTCTGCGGCTCTGTCTGCGTAGCCATATGGCAGAAATGGTGTGAGGAGAAGCGCAGGAGGTCCCAGTAGACCCGAAGGTCCACCGCGCACCTCCAGCGGATCGGAGCAAAACTAACCGCACTGCAACGAACCGGGGGCGGCAGTGTAGGCCCGAATTGCGTCAACGGAACCTCGGTGCCATCGCGTATCCGCACCGCGATACGTCGCGCGGAGGTCCGTTGCACTGCCAGTGATGAGAATGTAGTATCAGTTATGTGTTTCCGGCTGGCCTTGCTGGCCGCTCGGCAGGATCTTTCCGACTGCAACCGGGCGACCATCGGGCGCCCGTCCCTCTTCAGGCCGTCATGATTCCGCTCCGTTTCGCCAAGCGCGCCCTCCGCGTCGCGCTCGCTCCGTTCCTGTTGCTGTCGTTCCTCGCACCGTCGGTGGCCGCTGCCGACGATGCCCCGACCATCCGTGGCGTGGTGGTGGATTCGGCCGGCGCTCCGCTCGCCAACGTGCAGGTGGTGGCCACCGAACTGCAGCGTGTGGCGGTCACCGACCGGGACGGTGCCTTCAGCTTCATCGGCGCCCCGGTCGGGACGGTGCACCTGACGATCGTATTCGTCGGCTTCGTGCCAGTGCATGAAGTGGTCACGGTGCCCGGCGACGGCAGCGATCCGCCGCGGCTGCGCATCACGTTGCAGAAGACGGTGCTGCGCCTGCCGGGCGTGCAGATCACCGCCTCGCCGACCGGCACCGATCCGCTGAGCGTCACGCAGTCCACGATCCAGCTCAGCGGCAAGGACCTGCAGCGGCAACTGGGCGCGTCGGTGGCGCAGACACTGTCGTCCGAACCTGGCATGGCGATGCGCTTCAACGGACCGATGGCCAACGTGCCAGTCATCCGTGGGCTGACGGGCGAGCGTATCCTCACCCTGCAGGATGGTGAACGGGTGGCCGACCTCGGCTCTGCCTCCGCCGATCACGCGTTCGTCGCCGATCCGAACAGTGCCGAACGCATCGAGGTGATCCGCGGACCCGCGTCGCTGCTGTATGGCAACGCGGCCATCGGTGGAGTGGTGAACGTGATCTCGGGTGACATCCCGACCACGGTGCCCTCGCGCATCGGCGGATTCCTCAACGGCCAGTCGGAGTCAGTGAATCCGGGCGCGGTGGGCAGCGGCGCGCTGAACGTGCCGCTTGGCGAACGTTTCGCCGCCACGCTGCGCGGCACGGTGCGTCGGCAGTCGTCATATCACGTGGGTGGTGGCAGCGCGCAACCGAACAGCGACGTGCGCGCCTGGAACGGTACCGTCGGCCTGGGCTACGTGGGCGAGAAGCTGTCGGCCGGCCTGGTCTACCGTCAGAGTGACTTCAACTATGGCATCCCGTTCCAGACCGGTGGTGAGCAGATCCGCATCGATGGTGTGCGGCGTGGGTTGCAGGGGCGCGTCGGCATCACCACCGGTACGCGGGCACTGAGTTACCTGCGATTCGAAGGCACGGTACAGTCGTACACGCACGATGAGGTGGATGCGGAGACGAAGGCGGTCGGCACCACTTTCGAGCTGCAGTCACAGACGGCGTCGGTGTCGGGCAAGACGCAGTTCGGTCGCGTGAACGGTTCGGTGGGCGTGCAGGCGTTCCTGCGTCAGTACCAGCCGATCGGCGACGAGGCGTTCACGCCCGGCGCCGACAACACGAACGTGGCGGCATTCATCTACCAGGAGCTGCCGCTGCTCTCGGGACGTGCCGAGTCGCGCACGCCGCGGCTGCAGTTCGGTGGGCGCTTCGACACCTTCCGCCTCACTGCCAAGGCAAGTGCCGATCCGCGCTTCCCGTCGGAACGCCGCCGCGAATTCAACAACGGCAGCGGCTCGCTGGGTTTGTCGGTGCCGTTCGCGGGCTACTTCACGCTCAGTGGCAGCGTGGCGAGAGCCTTCCGCGCCCCCACCGTCGAGGAGTTGTACGCCAACGGCTTCCACGTGGCGGTGGGCACGTTCGACGTGGGTGACGCCACGCTGAAGGCGGAGACCAGCACCGGCATCGATGGCGTGTTGCGCGCGCAGAGCGGGAGCCGGTTCCTGCAGCTCTCGGCCTACCGCAACGCGATCGACGACTACATCGCGCCGGTGGTGGTGGGCACCGCCGACGTGGATGGTGAAACGGTGCCGCTGGTGAACATCTCGCAGCGCGACGCCACGCTGACCGGTTTCGAGTTCTCCGGTGAGACGCAGTTGTCGCGACATGTGGTGCTGGGCGCGATGGCGGATGCGGTGCGTGGCCGCAGCACGGGCGGCGCCAACCTGCCGTTCATCCCTGCCGCACGCTTCGGCGGGTCGCTGCGCTACGACGTGGGGCACTGGAGCGTGGGTGGCGACGCGCGGCGGGTGCTGAAGCAGACGCGCGTGGCGGCCGACAACGTCAGCGACATTCCGACCGATTCCTACACGCTGCTGAACATCAGCGGGGCCTGGAACATCCCGTCGCGTCGCACGCTGCAGACGCTCACCTTGCGGGTGGACAACCTGCTGGACGAACGATTCGCCGACGCCACGAGTCGCATCAAGGCGTTCACGTTCAACCCCGGCCGTAACGTGTCGCTGGTGTACCGGCTCGGCTTCTAGCTCACTGACGTCAGGCGCTGGACGCCAGCGCAAGCAGGCGGTTGAGCATCAGGCGATCGGTGCGGGTGGCGTCATCGAGCTTTGGTGTCTCGAGGATGCGCACGGTGTGCGCGAAGCGCACGTCGGTCATGATGCGGCGAAAGGGCTCGACGCCCAGTGAACCTTCGCCGATCAACTCGTGCCGGTCGCGGTTGCTGGCGAAAGGTGTCTTTGAGTCGTTGAGGTGCCAGACGCGCAGGCGATCGAGACCAATGATGCGGTCGAACTCCGCGATCACACCGTCGAAGTCGTTCACCAGATCGTAGCCGGCGGAGTAGACGTGGCAGGTGTCCACACAGACGCCGACACGGTCACGCAGTGACGGCGGTATCGCATCGATCAGCGACGCCAGCTCCTCGAAGCTGCGTCCGAGTGCGGTGCCGGTGCCGGCGGTGGTCTCGAGGCAGAGGATGGTCGGCCCCTGCTCGGCCTGCAGCGCGATGGTGATCGCGGCGGCATTGCGCGCGATGCCGGCGTCGTGAGCATCCATGTAGTTGCCGGGATGCGACACCAGGAAATCGATGCCGAGCGCGTGGCAGCGACGCAACTCCGTGGCAAAGCTCTCGATCGACCGCGTGCGCATCTCGTCATCGGGCGACGCGAGGTTGATCAGGTAGCTGTCGTGCGAGACCGTGACCGGATCACCAGCCGCCAGCAGCGCGCCGCGGAACTGCAGGCGCTCGGCCTCGTCGATCTCGCGCTCCTTCCACTGGTTGGGCGTCTTGGTGAAAAGCTGCAGCGCGGTGGCGCCGATTTCGGTGGCACGCGGCGGTGCGGCGAACGAGCCGCCCTGCGAGCTGACGTGTGTGCCGAGGCGCATGCCGGCGGGCACCTGCGGCAGTGGCGGCAGCGTAGCCATGTCGGCGGTGGTGCGTCGCGGCACCAACGGATTGGATGGCTTCTTCGCGGTCGGCTGCTTGGCGGTCGGCTTCTTCGCGATTGGTTTCTTCGCGGCCGGCTTCTTCGCGGTCGGCTTCTTCGCGGTCGTCTTTTTCGCGGCCGGCTGCTTTCCGATGGACTTCCTGCCCGCTGCTTTTTTTGCCGTCACTGTCCGCGCAGCCATGAGAGTGGATCCACCGCCGCGCCCTTGGAGCGACGGATCTCGAAGTGCAGGTGCGGCGGCATGTCGGGATCGGCGGTACCCACACTGCCGATCACCTGGCCCTTCGTCACCTTGGCGCCCTTGTTGACGTTGGCGGCGGCCAGCGAGCCGTACACCGAGTAGTCACCGGCACCGTGCTGCACGATCACCGTCAGCCCGTAGGTGCCGATGTTTTCCGACACCACCACCTCACCTGCGGCGATCGACTTGACCGGCGTGCCACGTGCCGTCTGGATCCCGATGCCGTTCCAGCGGAGCGTGGTGTTCTCCGGTGTCACGGTGCGGCCGAAGCGATAGAGAATCGTGCCATCCACCGGCCAGTCGAGCTTCCCGAAGTCGGCGGTGCGGATGGTGCTCGCCGCGGTCGGTGCGCTGCGCGTCGTGGGCGCTGCGCGCCCTGGGGCTGCCGCCGTTGCCGGACGAGTGGCCGCGGCCGCTTCTGCGCGACGCCGGACATCTTCCAGACTCGCGATCACGCCACGCAGTCGGCTCTCCGACCGCTCGATCTCGGCCAGCCGGTTGCGCACCACGCGCGTCTGCTGCTGCGCCACGCTGATGCTGCGGCCGCGCTGCGCCTCCAGTGCGCGCAGACGATCCTCCTCCTGCGCCTTCTCCTGCTTGCTGCGCTCGATGTCTTCCTGCAGGCGCACCATCTGGCCGCGCTGCTGCGCGATCTGGTCACGCAGCCGCTCCACCGCCGACACCAGCGTGCGATCGCGCAGCGTGAGCGCGTGCAGCACCTTGTAGCGCGCCACCAGTCCACCGAAGCTCTCGGCCGACAGCAGGACCTCGAGATTGTAGAGCGGGCCGCGCTTGTACACGTCCTTCAGCCGTCGGCGCAGGATGGCGCGCTTGGTGCTGAGTTCATCTTCGGCGGTGGCGAGGCTGGTGGTCGCTTCCAGCACCTCGTCCTCGATTCCTTCCAGCTGCGCATCCAGCGCCTTCACGGCGCGCGCGGTGGCATCGGCCTGCGCTGCGAGGTTCTTCTTCTCCTCGGCCAGGTCGTGCACCGTGCCCTGCAGGTCGATCATGCGGCGCTGCAGGTCGGCGCGCTCGCGCCGGATGCGCTCCAGCTCTGCGCGCTGCGCCGCGATGCGTTGCGCCGACTGCGTGCCCTGCGCCTGCACCAGCGCGGGCAGCAGCAACGCGGTGGCGAGCATCGCCATCCGGCACCAGCGTCGCACCGCCATCACACCCGCTTCAGCTGTCGGCCCACCGAGAGCGCGCTGCCGAGCAGGCCGATCACGGCACCGACGAGGATGCCGAGCAGCAGCACCGGTGTCGGGAAGAACTCGAATGCGAACACGGTGGCGGTCAGTGCGGTGCGTGTGATCCACATCAGCGCCACCGCCAACACACCACCGATCAGTCCCTTCAGCAGGCCGTCGATCAGGAATGGGGCGCGAATGAAGCCATCGGTGGCGCCGACCAGCCGCATGATGCCGATCTCACGACTGCGTGCCAGCACCGAGGTGCGGATGGTGGAGCCGATGATGATCATCGCCGCGAACGCGAACGCAATGCCGAGCACGATGCCAGCGGCGGTGGCGGCGCGTCGCACGCTGTAGAACTTCTGCACCCACTCCTCGCCGTAGCGAACGTCGTCCACGAACGAGTAGCCTTTCAGCCGGTTGGACACGGCCTTCACTTTTTCGGGATCGCGCATCCCTGGCCGGAGCCGCACCTCGAGCGAGGCCGGAAGGAATTCGGGCTCGAACACGTCCTGGAACTCCGCCATCTCGGTGCGCGCCTTCTTCAGCGCATCCTCGGGGGTGACGTAGGTCACGCTGGCGACTTCGGGGAACGCGCGGATGTCGCCCACCGCCGCGGCCACCGCATCGGCCTCGGTGCCTTCGGTGACGTAGGCGCGGATCTCGACCCGCTCCTCCAGCCGTTCCAGCGCCAGGCGCGTGTTGTAGGCCACCAGCCCGAAGAGCCCGAACGCGAACAGCGAAAACGCGATCGTGAACACGCTCAGGAAACCGAGGCCGGGCGCGCGGCGGAACGCCGTCAGCACCTCACGCAGGGCGAGGCGCATCAGTGCTCCCGTTCCGGCAACGGCGCTTCCGACGAATCGAACACCAGCGCGCCCTTGTTCAGCTCCAGCGAGCGGAAGCCACTGGCGCGCACCAGTTCGAGATCGTGCGTGGCCATCATCACCGCGGTTCCGCTGGCGTTGATCTCACGCAGCAACTGAAACACGGCACGGCTGGCGCGGTCGTCGAGGTTGCCGGTCGGTTCGTCGGCCAGCAGCACGAACGGATCGTTCACCAGCGCACGCGCGATGGCCACGCGCTGCTGTTCGCCGCCCGACAGTTCGGAAGGCATGGCCTGCATCTTCGGCCCCAGGCCGACGCGCTCCAGCACCTTCTGCACGCGCGGCGGGATGGCCTTCGGCTGCGTGCCGGTGACTTCCAGCGCGAACGCGACGTTGGCCCACGCGGTGCGATCTTCCAGCAGGCGGAAGTCCTGGAACACGATGCCCAGCTTGCGGCGCAGTTTCGAGATCTCGACCCGCGTGGCGTTCAGCGAACTGGTGCCGCTGACGCGCACCTCACCCGCATTCGGCAACTCGTCCATGTAGCAGAGCTTGAGGATCGTGCTCTTGCCGGCGCCACTGGGACCGGTGAGGAACACGAACTCGCCCTTGGTGGCGGCGAAGCTGACTTTCTGCAGGCCGCCACTCCCGCGCTGCCACGACTTGGTGACACTGGTGAACTTGACGATCGGCTGCCCGCTGCTCACGCCAGGGCCTGGGCGAAATCGGCGATCAGGTCGCGCACGTCCTCGATCCCGACGCTCACCCGCAGGAAGCCATCGGGAATGCCGAGTGCGGCGCGCCCCTCGGAACTCATGTGCGCGTGCGAGCTGAATCGTGGCTCGCAGATCAGCGTGTCCACGCCGCCGAGTGAGGTGGCGTGCAGGATCAATTGCAGCTTCTCCACCATGCGATCGGCGGCGGCGGCGCCACCCACCATCTCCAGTGCCAGCATGCCGCCGAAACCGTCCATGGTGGCCGTCGCCAGTGCGTGATCGGGATGTGAGGCGAGGCCGGGATAGTGCACGGTGCGGAAGGCCGGATGCGCCTCGCACCACGTGGCCAGCGCCATGGCGTTCTCGTTCGCGCGCTGGACACGGATCTGCAGCGTCTTCATGCCACGCTCGAGCAGCCAGCACGCGAACGGGTCCGGCGCCTGGCCCCAGACCATCATCTTCTGCGTCACTTCATCGATGTAACCCTGCGAGCCGAACACCGCGCCCCCGAGCATGTCGTGATGCCCATTGAGGTACTTGGTGGTGGAGGCGATGACGACATCGGCGCCATGCTCCAGCGGGCGCAGGTTCACCGGGCTGGCGAACGTCGAGTCCACCACCAGTGCGATGCCGCTTTCGCGGGTGAGGATGCTGAGCGGCTTCAGGTCCAGCACGCGACAGGTCGGATTCACCGGCGTCTCGACGAACAACGCGCGCGTCGATGGCCGGAGGTTCTGCCGCCAGCCACGGGAGTCCATCGGATCGACGAACGTGACTTCGATGCCGAGCTTCGGCAGCTCCTCGGTGAACAGCCGGTGCGTGCCGCCGTAGATCCAGGCGCTGCTCAGGAGATGGTCGCCGGGGCGGAGCAGGGCCAGCATGGCGCACGAGGTGGCGCCCATGCCGCTCGACAGACAGACCGCCGCCTCCGCACCTTCCAGCGAGGCCAGGCGCTGCTGCACCAGCACGATCGTCGGTGTGTTGGCGTAGCGCGTGTAGCGCGGCACCGAGGCCACCCCGCGCGGCTGCTCGAAGTTCACGCCCTGCACCAGCGGCGGCGCGATCGAACTCAGACCGTCCGAGACGCGGCCCACATGGACGGCGCGCGTCGCGAAGTGCATCGGGCGGGCGTTTTCGTCTGTCATGAGCGCATCATCCCAGGAGTTCGGTGCGGGCCGGCGCAGGGCCGCGATCCATGTCGGGCTTCACCAGCTTCACCACATCGGTCACCAGCAAGCCGAGAATGTCACGCACCACCACGCCACCCTTCGGCACCTCGTCATCGATCGTGACCGGCGCCAGTTCCTTGCGCGTGGGCCCCTGAATGAACACCAGCTCCCCGTCGGTCAGCATGCGCAGCGTGGCCTCGGCGTGATTGAGCCGGATCGCCGGACCACGCTCGGCATCGCCGCGCCGCGAAGCGATGAAGCCGATCACCTGCAGCGGCGGATTGTAGAGGTCAGTCTGGCGTCGCATCAAGACTCGCGGTCAGTGGTGTCGCAGCGGATGGAACCCGGCGGCGGTCTGGATCACCAGCCGCCGCCGGGCCAGGGCCACCAGCCGTGCATGCAGGTCGATACTCAGATCCTCGGCAAACGATGCAATCGCGGTCACGTCACCACCGCCCGATGCCAGCACGAGCTGCCAGGCCGAGACCTCGTCGGCATCCACCATGCCCACCAGCTGCATGGTGCCGTCGGCCGCCTCGGCCACCAGCGCCAGGCCGTGGCGCTCCAGCACCGGTTCCAGCGCCTCGAGGTGCGACTCGGCCAGCCCGCGGAACATGAAGTAGCTGGGCGGCTGCGGTGACGACGTGTGCGCCGGCAGTCCCGCGCCAAAGCGCAGCAGCAGCTGGGCGACGATCTCGTCGGCACAGCTGAAGTCCAGCACCCCCACGTGCGAGAAGTCGAGCACCGCCAGGCGATGGCCTTCCATCTCGCTCAGCATGCTCTCCAGCTGCCCGCGCACCGCACGCCCGGTGGCCCGGGTCACGAGGTTCGAGTACAGGTCACACTCGGCGCGCGCCATCGCCGTGCGCAGTTCGAGCGGAATCGGCGTCAGCATCACTGCGGGACCGCTTGCGGGATGATCATCTGGTACTGGGAGCCAGCGAAATGCGGGAGATGCTCGACCAGCGGCTCTTCCGGTTCGGCCCACTCGGGAATGATGCCGATGCGGGCCGTCCCGCTGCGCACCGTCAGCTTGGCATCCCACTTCGCCATGTAGCGCCGGATACCCGCCAGGCCCTGCCCGCGACCCGGATCGGTGAAACGACTGGTGGCGCGCAGCACGGCGGCCTCCAGCGCGGCGCCGTCGTCCCAGCGATCGGTGACGGTGCGCGCGTGGCGATGCTCCAGCGACTCGCGGAACCCGATGCCGCTGTCGCTGACCGCGATCACCACCACCCGCCGTCCGAGCCGCTTCTGCCAGTCGTACGTCTGCACCGCCACCCAGCCCGGACCACCCGCGTGCTCGATGATGTTCTGGCAGCTCTCCGACAGCACCACCGAGAAACCCATCGAGCTCTGGGCCGGGAATCCGAGCGTTTCCATGATCGCCTTCGAGCGCTCCTGGATGTGCGACACCACGAACTGCACGTCCTCGGTCTTCGCGATCGGCGTCACGTCGAGGAAGAAGTTGGAATCACCGCTGCCGCGCGACTTGGGCGCCGGGCGGGTGAAGTCCATCAGCTTCTCGGCGTGCCGGAAGAAGCCGGCACGCGCCCAGTAGCTGGCGGTGTTGGCATCTTCCGGTGGCACGAACTGCGGCATGATGCTGCGCGACTGTGCCAGCGTCAGCATCCCGATCAGCCCGTAGGGACTGGACCACCGCGTGTGCCGGGCGTCGATCATCACCTTCGTGTCGGCTGGCACTGCGGCGAGGGCCTGCAGCAGCGACTCGAAGGTGACGTCATCCAGTGACGCCGGCACGGTGAGGATGGTGGTCACGAGGGGGCAAGCTCTCCGCGGAGGTAATGCGCCAGCCCCGTGGCACCGCGGTGCCGGACGTTGCGTGCCGCTGCCCGATGGGCGAGTTGCATGGCGTCCGTGAAGGTAGTGCCTGCAAGCAAATGCGAGAACTGTGTGGCCCCCCACACGTCGCCACACCCGGTCGGGTCACCGGGATCGGTGTCCAGCAGCGCGCCGTCGATCGGGACCAGCGCGGTGCGCACGGCGGCGAACGCGCTGCCGGCGACCGGTGTGGAGAGATCGGCCAGCCGCTCGAAGCCGGGAGCCGCGAAGTAGACCGCACCCTTCCGTCCCAGCGTGACGCAGAGCAGGTGCACCCCGCTGGCCAGCGCGGTCGCGGCCAGCGCCATCGGATCGGGGGCCATCAGCTGCATCTCGTCCTCGTTCACCTGCAGCACGTCACAGCAGCGGCACCAGGCGGCGGCGTCGGCCATCGCCTCCGGTATGCGCAGCCCGCTCGGATCCACGCCCAGCAGCTTGGAGTGCAGGTCGCAGTAGATCGGACCTGCGAAGTGCGATCGCAGCAGCTGCATCGTCTCGAGGTCCAGCTCCCACCCGGCGATGAAGTTCACGTACAGCGCGTCGATGTCGGCCAGCAGCGGGCGCAGGCCAAGCCACGACCAGGGCGGCACGCCACCCGTCAGCACCTCGGTGCGACGCTCATCGCTGATGTAGCGCAGTTCGACGCGATTGTTCGGCTGCGACACCTCGATCAGCGCGGCATCGGGTGCAGCACGCCGCAACGATCGCACGAACTCGGTGGCCTGCTGATGCAGGTCGGCCCCGACCTTGATCAGCGGCACGATCTCCCACGCCTCGTCGAGTGCGGCGTCGAGGGCCGAGAGCGCGTAGGTGATGCCGCCCCATTCCTGCACCGGCGCGGTGCGGATGTCGCGGCCGTGGATCACGTCCCAGACGAAGGTGCCGATGACGCCAAGGCGCCGGCGTCGCGGCGCCCTCACGCGGGTGCGTCGCCGGTCTGCGCCTTGAATGCCGCCACCGCGCCCACCACCCCCGCGCTGCCGCCGAGCATGCCCGGCACGATGCGGCAGCCATCCACCGCCGGCGCGAAGGCGCGACGACGCACCTCGGCCTTCAGCGGCGCGAACAGCGCTTCGCCGGCGTTCACCACGCCACCCGCCAGCACCACCACCTCGGGATTCAGCACGTTCAGCAAGGCACCGATGCCGGCACCGAGAAACCGCGCCGTTTCGCGAACGACGTCGATCGCCACCGGATCGCCTTCCTTCGCCGCCTTGTACACCATCTGCGCGGTCACCTTCTCCAGGTGACGATCACACATCTCCAGCAGGAGCCCCGATGTCTCGTTGGCGAGGGCCTCACGCGCACGTTCCGCGATCGCGGTGCCGGAGGCGTAGGCTTCGAGGCAGCCGTAGTTGCCGCAGCCGCAGCGGCGACCGGTGCTGTCGATCGTCATGTGCCCGATTTCGCCGGCCACGTCGGACGACCCATGATAGAGACGACCGTCGATGATGATGCCACCGCCGATGCCGGTACCGATGGTCACGCCGATCACGTTGCGCGCACCCTTGGCGGCGCCGGTCCACGCTTCGCCGAGTGTGGCGCAGTTGGCGTCGTTGTCGAGGGTGATCCGCAGCCCGGTGGCCTGATGGATGCGCTCGCGCAACGGCACCATCTTCCAGCCGAGATTCGGCGCGGTGATCACGATGCCCTTCTCGCGGTCCAGCGGCCCAGGTGCGCCGACGCCGACGCCAAGGAAGTTCTCGCGCGGCGCGCCGGTTTCGGCGGTGGTCACCGCGATCACGTCCTCGATCATCTGGATCATCCGTTCCACCACCGAGTCCTCACCTTCCGAGGCGCGCGTCGGGGCAGAGCGGAATGCGATCTCACGCGACCCGTCCTCGGGCATGGCACCGACCACGATGTTGGTGCCGCCGAGATCGACGCCGATGATGTAGCGGGAACGCTGGGGGCTCATGTCGGAACGTGTGCGGAGTGAGGCAGGCGATCAGTCGGCCAGCAGCGGCCGCAACGAGGCCGCGACTGCCGCGGCGGAAATCTCACGCATGCACCGGAAATGAGCACGGGGACACCGCTGCGGGCCGTGGGCCGAGCAGGGGCGACATTCCAGTCCCGGCGCGTGCTCCACGATCGCATGGCGCGGGGCCAGCGGGCCGAAGCCGAAGGCCGGGAGCGTGGGCCCGTAGATCGTGACCGTGGGCGTGGCCATCGCACTGGCCAGGTGCTGGGGCAGGGAATCGTTGGTGATCACGCCCGCCGCGCGGCCGATCAGTTCCGCCGAGGCCAGCAGCGCCAGCCGTCCGGTGGCATCCAGCACACGGGTCGGCGCCGCGGCCAAGATCTCCGCCGCCAGTGTACGATCCTCGGCGCCGCCGGCGATCACGATGCCGTACTGCGGCGGCAGGGACGCCAGCAGGTCGGCGAAGAACGGCCAGCGCTTGGTGGCCCACACGCTGCCCGGCGCCAGCACGACGAACGGCGCATGGCCGAACGGTGCGTCGCACAGCAACGCCGTCACCGCGGCGCGATCCTCGTCACCGGGCAACAGCGATGGTGGCGGCGGTGCGGGCGCCAAATCACCGGCCGCCAAACGATAGAGGCGCTCGGCGTGATGCTGGTCGCGGCGGTACTGCACACGCGAGGTGTACAGCCTGGCACCGGCCGAGGTGTCGAAGCCGACGCGCACAGGAATGCGCGCCATCCAGGCCAGCGCGGCACTGCGCCACGAACCCTGCGCGAGGTATGCGGCGCGGTAGTCCTCGCGCCGCAGTGCTGCCGCCAGCGCGCGCAGTCCGCCGAGGCCCTGTTCCGCGCCACGCTTGTCGTAGCGGATCACCCGTCGCACCGCGGGATGCGACTCCAGCAGCGCACCACCGGCGGGCGTCGTGACGACGTCCACCGGTCCCTGCGAGGCGAGGTGGGTGAGCAACGGCGTCGTCAGCACCACATCGCCCAGAAACGACGTCTGGATGACGAGCGCCGCGCGCGCCAACCGTCAGTCCACCTGCAGGACAGCGAGGAAGGCTTCCTGCGGAATCTCCACCGCACCCACCTGCTTCATGCGCTTCTTGCCTTCCTTCTGCTTCTCGAGAAGCTTGCGCTTGCGGCTGATGTCGCCACCGTAACACTTCGCGAGCACGTCCTTTCGCAACGCCTTGACGGTGGTGCGCGCCACGATCTTCATGCCGATCGCCGCCTGGATCGCGACCTCGAACAGTTGGCGCGGGATCAGGTCCTTCAGCTTCTCGGCGATCTTGCGGCCCTGCTCCTCGCTCTTGTCGCGATGGATGATGACGCTGAACGCATCGATCGGGTCGCCGTTGATCAGCATGTCCAGCTTCACCAGCTCGCTGGGACGATAATCCAGCATCTCGTAGTCGAGGCTCGCGTAGCCGCGGCTCACGGTCTTCAGCTTGTCGAAGAAGTCGAGGATGATCTCGCCGAGCGGGAACTCCCAGTCGAACTCGACCCGCTTGGTGTCGAGGTACGACATGTTCTTGTAGATGCCGCGCCGCTCGGTGCCCAGCGTCATGATCGGGCCGATGTACTCCACCGGTGCCATGATGCGGGCCTTCACGTACGGCTCCTCGACGCGTTCGATCGTCGAGGCGTGCGGCATGCGCGACGGGTTCTCGATCAGCTCCATCGTGCCGTCGGCGCGGTACACGTGGTACTCCACGCTCGGCACCGTCGTGACCAGGTCCAGGTTGTACTCGCGCTCCAGCCGCTCCTGCACGATCTCCATGTGCAGCAGGCCGAGGAAGCCGCAGCGGAAGCCGAAGCCGAGTGCGGTGGACGTCTCGGGGGAGTACTGCAGCGAGGCGTCGTTGAGCTTCATCTTCTCCAGCGCGTCGCGCAGCTGCTCGTAGAGCTGCGTGTCGGTGGGATAGATGCCGGCGAACACGAAGCTGCGCACCTCCATGTAGCCCGGCAGCCCTTCCGGCGCGCGGTTCACCACGTCGAAGATGGTGTCGCCGGCGCGCGTCTCGCTCACGCTGCGCACGCTGGCCACCACGTAGCCCACCTCGCCCGCCTGCAGCTTGTCGGTCGGCACCTGGCGCAGCTGCAGCGATCCGACTTCCGCCACTTCGTACTGATTGTCGCTGGCGCCGAAGGTGATCTTCATCCCCTTCTTGAT
>JANMON010000328.1:0-2376 GCA_031369265.1 Gemmatimonadaceae bacterium
GTAGCCGATTGCCCCGGTTGGAGGATCCTCCCCTTCGGATGGGGAGCGCGAGACGCCGCGGAACGCCACGCGCGGAAACGCGCGCCACGCGCTGTCGGTGTTCAGGCGATAGCGACCTACGACGCCGATGTTCAGCGTGCACACGACATCCGGCAGCGGCAGCCGGAGGAAGCGACCGTCAGGCACGCTCGCTTCGTGCCATTCGATACGTCGGATTCCGGGAAGCGCCGGATCGTTTCCGATTCGTTCTATCCGTCGGCCCGTTCCGTCCGATATCCTTGCGACATGCATCTGCCTCGTCTCCTGAGCGTACCCTACACTCGCGCGAGTCTGGCGGGCCGGACGTTGCTCGCTCTTCTGAGCGTAGGGGGCGGCGAGCTCGGCGCGCAACCCCGCGACACGATCCCGCTGCTTCCGCTCGAACAGCTGCTGGCACGCCCGCGCGTCATGGGCGTGCAGATCGACCCGACCGGTACCACGCTAGCAGTGATCGAGCAGGATGGCTCGCACCCTGCGGTCGTGCTGTACACGCGTGACCGTCGGAGACGCGGTGTAGTCTTTCGCGACACCGTCCGCTCCGTGAACAACGTGCGCTGGTCTGGCGACGGCCGATGGCTCCTCGTGCTGCACGACCGCGGCGGAGACGAGGGGTACCACCTGTTGCGCGTCGATCCACGTCGGCTGGGTGCTGGGGATGCCTCGGCGGCCACCGATCTGACGCCCTTCCCCGGGGCGGAGGTCGAGTTGCTTGCCGCCCCATCGACCGGCGCAGTGGCGATTGTCGCGTCGAATCACCGTGATGCCCGCGCGTCGGACGTGTACCGCGTGGATCTCGCTACCGGCGCGCTGACGCTGCTGGCCACCAATCCGGGAGATGTGACGGTGTGGGCCGTGTCACCCCGCGGCGTCCTCGGTGCGGCCAGCGCCGTATTGGCCGACGGCACACTCGAGGTGCGGACTCCGCCACCCAAACCAGAACTGGCATGGCGTGTCGTCTACCGCGCACCGCCATCGGAGCGCTTCACCCTCCTCGGTGTGGAGGACAGCGCCGGCGTGGTTTTCGGCCGCAGCAACCGAGGCACCAGTTTTGAAGTCTTCGTGCGCCTCGATCCACGAACCAAACGGATCATCTCACGAACCGCGTCCGCGTGTCGTGGCTTCGATTTCGGCGTGCCGGTGCACTCTCTGCGTGGTCAGGTCCTGGGCGAGTCATGCGCCAGTGCCCAACGCACCTTCGTGCCCCGCTCGCCTTTGCTGCAGCGGAAACTGCGTGCGGCGGTCGATAGCCTGGACGGTGTGCTCACTGGCGGTGGCGCCGCACGATCACTTCGTGCGCTCGAATTCGAGAGCAGTAGCGCGGGTGGCGAGACACTGGTGTTCTACTCGCACTCGGCGAATGATCCTGGGCGCTTCCTGCTCTTCGATACGCGAAGTGGTGTCGCTGAGCAGGCGTTCGCGATGCGGCCGGAGATTGATCGCTCGCTGCTTGCGCCCACCTCCTTCCATTGGTTCACCGCGCGCGACGGTCTGCGTTTATCGATGCTCGTCACACGATCTCCGATGCGCCCGGCTACACGACAACCCGCCGTTCTGGTGGTACACGGTGGTCCGTGGACGCGTGACGAGGTTGGGTATTCCGGTGAAACCCAGCTGCTGGCGAATCGAGGATACACGGTCCTCCAAGTCAATTTTCGCGGCTCCACTGGGCTGGGGAAAGCCACTGTCGACGGCGCGGTGGGTCAGTTCGGTGGACGGATGTCCGACGACCTACTCGATGCGATCACGTGGGCCGTACGTGAAGCGCAGGTGGACTCGACTCGTGTTTGCATTCTCGGCGGATCGTACGGCGGGTTCGCGGCTCTGATCGGGATGACACGAGATGCGTCCCGCTTCCGCTGCGGGATCGACTTCGCCGGCCCGTTCGACTTGGAGACGCTGGTGCGGGCATTCCCCCCGTCATGGCAGCCATTCCTACCCCGCTCCTGGTATCGGTTCGTCGGCAATCCCGCGGATTCCACTGCACGCGCGCGAATGCGGCTCGCCTCACCGCTCTCGCAACTCGACCTGGCGCGCGGGCCTTTGCTGGTTTTTCATGGGATGAACGACCCGAGGGTGCGGACGGATCACGCGCTGCGCGTGGTCGACGCGTGGCGCTCCCGTGGACTGCCCGTCTCGTTGCTGCTGGCCAGCAACGAAGGGCACAGCTTCAATGAAGCAACGACGTCGTTGGCCGTGAACCGGGCGGTTGAGATATTCCTGGGCGAGTGGCTCGGCGGTCGCGTCCAGGCCACCGTGCCTGCAGCCATTTCGGCGACACTCGGCCAGCTGCGCGCAGCGGGAGATAGTGCGAGCCGAAGCACCGGCGCGCCGCCAAAC
>JANMON010000347.1:0-5185 GCA_031369265.1 Gemmatimonadaceae bacterium
GAACTCGCCGAGACGCAGTCCGCGCACGATCTCCATCCGCTCGATGGCATCGATGTCGGCATGCATGTACCGCACCCGCACACCCACCTGCTGCAGGTAGTCGGTGAGGTCTTCGGCCATGCGCTTGGTGAGCACCGTCACCAGCACCCGCTCGTCCTTGCGCTCGCGAATGCGGATCTCGTGCAGCAAGTCGTCCACCTGTCCCAGCACCGGACGGATCTCGATGATCGGGTCCACCAGGCCCGTCGGCCGGATCACCTGCTCCACCACCACCCCTTCGCTCAGTTCCAGCTCGATGTTGCCCGGCGTGGCGGAGACGTTCAGCAGGCGCGGTGTCAGCGCCAGGAACTCGTCGAACACCAGCGGACGGTTGTCGAGGGCACTCGGCAGGCGGAAGCCATAGTCCACCAGCGTCAGCTTGCGGGCGCGGTCGCCGTTGTACATGCCGCGGATCTGCGGCAGCGTCACGTGCGACTCGTCCACCACCACCATGAACTCATCGGGGAAGTAGTCGAACAGACAGGCCGGGCGATCACCGGTGGATCGGCCCGACAGGTGCCGCGAGTAGTTCTCGATGCCGGCACAGGTCCCGATCTCCGCCATCATCTCGAGGTCGAAGTTGGTGCGCCCTTCGAGCCGCTGTGCCTCCAGCAGCTTGCCGTCATTGCGCAGCATCGTCAGCCGATCGGCGAGTTCCTCGCGGATCGCCTTCGCCGCGCGCTCCAGTGACGGACGGCTGGTGATGAAGTGCTTGGCAGGATAGACGGCGGCGCGCTTCAACGTCGCGATCAGGTCACCGGTGAGCGGATCGATCTTGGTGATGCGCTCCACCTCGTCGCCCCAGAACTCCACCCGCACCGCCTGTTCCTCGTAGGCGGGAAAGATCTCCACCGTGTCGCCGCGCACGCGGAAGGTGCCGCGATCGAAGGCCACGTCGTTGCGCTGGTACTGGATGCCGACGAGCAGCCGCAGCAGGTCGTCGCGCGCGATCTTCTGGCCGAGATCCACGCTGATCATCCGCTCCTTGTACGACACCGGGTCGCCGAGGCCGTAGATCGCCGAGACGGTCGAGACGATCACCACATCCTCACGCTCCATCAGGCTCGAGGTGGCGCGCAGCCGCAGCCGGTCGATGTCCTCGTTGATGGAGGCGTCCTTCTCGATGTACGTGTCGCTGGAGGGGACGTAGGCCTCCGGCTGATAATAGTCGTAATACGAGATGAAATATTCGACGGCGTTCTTGGGAAAGAATCCCTTCAACTCGCCGTAGAGCTGCGCCGCCAGCGTCTTGTTGTGCGACAGCACCAGCGTCGGCTTTCCCCATTTCGCGATCACGCTGGCGACGGTCATCGTCTTGCCGGAGCCGGTGACGCCGAGGAGTGTCTGGTACCGATCGCCGCGCACGAGGCCTGCCGACAGCTCGGCGATGGCGCGCGGCTGGTCGCCGGCCGGCTGATACGGCGCCTGCAGATCGAACAGCGAATCGCTCATGGCCGAAAGATACGCTGTCGGCTTTTGTTCGGGAGGCCAACCCGCGCCGTCTCTGGCGGGCTCGAGTGCTGCGTCGCGCGTCACTCCTCGGTCGAGATCCGCTCCCGGCGGGCCACGTCGCTGATCCCCTTCACCCGGCGCACCGCCTTCACGATCTGCTGCAGGTGCTGCAGGTTCTCGACCTCCACCATCATCGCCCCGACCGCGCGGCCGTCCACCGCCTTCAGGTCCATCTGGCGAATGTCGGTGCCGGTGGAGCTGACCGCGCTGGCCACATCGGCGTACAGGCCACGCCGATCGGTGCCTTCCATCGCCAGGCGCACGATGAACCGCTCGCCGAACTTCTCCTGCCAGTCGATCTCCAGCCGGCGTTCCGGCTCGTGCGCCAGCGGCAGCAGGTTGGGACAGTCGGCGCGGTGGATGCTCACCCCGCGGCCGCGGGTCACGTAACCCACCACCTCGTCGCCGGGGACGGGCTGGCAGCACTGCGCATAGCGCACCATCACGCCGTCCACACCCTGGATCTTCACGCCGCGGTCGTTCGCGGTGCCGCGCACGCGATCCACCAGCCGTTCGATCACGCTCGGCTTGGCGACTTCCGCCGCCTCGTCCAGCGACGGGAAGAGTTGCTTGACGACGTTCAGCGTCTGGATCTCGCCCTGCCCGATCGCGGCCAGCAGGTGCACCGAGTCGGTGAGGCTGAGTGCCTTCGCCGCAGCGGTCAGGTTCTCGTCGGTGACCTTGCCAAGGCGACGTCGGCGCAGCTCTCGCTCGAGGATCTCGCGTCCCAGCTTCTGGCTCGTGACCTGCTCGTCCTGGCGCAGCTGCTGCCGGATCTTGGCGCGTGCGCGACTGGTCCGCACGTGGGCCAGCCAGTCGCGGCTCGGCTTGGCCGACGGTGAGGTGAGGATCTCGACCGTCTCCGAATTCTTCAGTGGTCGCGAGAGCGGCGTGATGCGACCGTTGACCTTCGCGCCCTGACAACGCAGGCCCACCGCGGTGTGCACCGCGAAGGCGAAGTCGATCGGTGTCGCGCCCTTCGGCAACTGCACCACGTCGCCGGTCGGGGTGAAGACGAAGATCTCGTCCTGGTAGAGGTCCAGCTTCAGGAACTCGAGGAATTCGTCCGGCGACTTGGTGTCGAGCTGGAACTCCAGCACCTGGCGGAACCACGCCAGATGGCGATCGAGGTCACCACCCTCGGCCGAGCCTTCCTTGTACAGCCAGTGCGCCGCGATGCCGTAGTCGGCGGTCTGGTGCATCTCGCGGGTTCGGATCTGGATCTCGAACAGCTGCTTCGCCGGCCCGAAGACGGTGGTGTGCAGCGACTGGTATCCGTTCGACTTCGGCTGGGCGATGTAGTCCTTGATGCGCTCCTGCACCGGCTTCCACTTCTCGTGAATCACGCCCAGCGCGTGGTAACAGTCGGGAATCGTGTCCACCAGCACGCGGATCGCGAGCAGGTCGAAGATTTCCTCGTACGGCTTGTTGCGCTTCTGCATCTTCTTCCAGATCGACCAGAGATGTTTCGGTCGTCCGGACACGTCGGCGTCGTGCAGGCCGGCGATGGTGAAGCGCTCCTTGAGCGGGATCGCCATCTGCGCGATCAGCTCCTCGCGCTCGCCGCGACGTGTGCTGACCTGGCGCGCCAGCGTGCGATAGTCCTCCGGCTCGAGGAACTTGAACGCCAGGTCCTCGAGCTCCCACCGCACCCGCGCCATGCCGAAGCGATGGGCGAGCGGCGCGTAGATGTCGCGCGTTTCCTGCGCGATGACGCGCTTCTTCTCGTCCGGCATCCAGTCCAGCGTCCGCATGTTGTGCAGGCGGTCGGCCAGCTTGATGATGATCACGCGCGCGTCCCGCGCCACCGACAGCAACAGCTTGCGGTACGTCTCCGCCTGGCGCTCTTCCTTCGAGGTGAACGGCAGGTTGCCGATCTTGGTCAGGCCATCGACGATCTGCGCAATCTCGGGGCCGAATTCGCGCTCGACGTCGGGGACGGTGATCGCCGTATCCTCGACCACGTCGTGAATCAGGCCGGCAGCGATGGTGGTGGAGTCGAGCTGCAGGTCGGCCAGGATCCGCGCCACCTGCACACAGTGCACGACGTAGTCCTCACCCGAGCGGCGCTTCTGGCCGGTGTGCGCGCGCGCGCTGTAGCGATAGGCGCGCATGAGCAGCTCGCGATCGAGCCGCGCCGGCAGCGGACTGCCTGGGCCCCATCCCGGGAAGACTTCATCGGACTGCGTCACCGAACCGTCGATAGCCACCCTGCCTCCGCAAAGCTCACGTACCTGCCCCGCCCGATCACCACATGATCCCGCACCGGGATCCCCAGCAACGTCCCCGCCGCCACCAACTGCGACGTCACCATCCGGTCCTCGGCCGACGGCGTGGGGTCGCCGCTCGGGTGATTGTGCACCAGGATGATGGAGGCCGCCCGCTCCGCGATCGCCTCCCGGAACACCTCGCGCGGATGCACCAGCGAGGAATCGAGGATACCTCGCGTCACCAGCACGTCCCGCTCGAGGTGATGCTGCGCGTCGAGGATCGCCACGTGAAACTCCTCGACCGCCAGCGCCTCCAGATGCGGGGCGAACGCTGCCACCACATCCTGCGGTGAATGCACGGCGACGCGATCGCCGTGCGGTTCCGCCGCCGTTCGCCGCCCCAACTCCATCGCCGCCACGATCGCCATCGCCCGTGCCGGACCAACGCCGGCGATCGCACCAATCGTTGCCACCGGCCGGTTCGCCAGCACCCGCAGCGAGCCGTTCACGTGGGCCAGGATGTCGTGCGCGATCGTCAGCGACGACCGTCCCCGATTGCCACTGCCCAGGATCACGGCCAGCAGTTCCGCCGCGCCGAGCGATCGTACACCGAGCGACCGCAACCGCTCGCGGGGTCGTTCCGCAGGCGCCAACCGCTCCATGGGTATTAGCGACGCCGGGACCATCGCGGTAGTCGTGGCGGTGGAACGTGCGAAGGGCGGAATGGCAGAGGCGGCAGGCATGGACGGAGGGGTCGAGGAATGGTGCGGCGCGCGAGCGCCCCCATTCTGCGCCTTCCCGTTCGGGATGCGGGTACCCATCCACCGCATCCAAATCCCTCGCGGTGCGGCACCCGGTGCGGGTATTGTGCGCACTGCCCGCCAACCGATGCATGCGACATCGGCCGTATCCCCTCCGTCCGTCCGCCATGCGTCTCCACGGTGCTGTTGCACTCCTCGTCGCCGTCCCGCTGCTGGCCAGCACTCCCGGTCACGCCCAGGCCGCCGGATCGGTCGAGATCGGCGGCTACGGCCAGGTCACCATCGTCGATCCGGAGCAGGCGCGCTTCGAAAGCCGCGCGCCGCTCAGCCTCGGCATCCGTGGACGCGTGAACCTGCACCGCAACGTCGGTGTCGAGCTGGAGGCCTCCACCGGCACCGTGGACGGCGTCAGCGAGCCGCTCCGGCGCCGCTACAACCAACTCGTGGCGCGGGCCACCTACACCATTCCGCTCTCGGAGTTTTCCGGACTGATGCTCGGCGCTGGCGTGGCACGCAGCGATTACGAGGTGACCTCCAACTGCGGGCCCAGCGCGCTGCTCGGAGTGCGCACGGGCATTCGCGGCCGTTATGCCTTGCGCTCCGACCTGAACTTCAACCGGCTACCGGCCAGCGGTGCCACCGAGTTTGGCTTGCGCACGGGGC
>JANMON010000009.1:0-9097 GCA_031369265.1 Gemmatimonadaceae bacterium
GGACGCATCCTCAATCCGAAGACCGCGCGCAGTCAGGTCATCGGCGGCATGACGATGGGCGTCGGCGCCGCACTGATGGAAGAACTCGTGGTGGACAAGCGGCGAGGGTTCTTCGTGAATCACGACCTCGCTGGGTACGAGGTGCCGGTGCACGCCGACGTGCCGCATCAGGATGTGATCTTCCTCGATGAGACCGATGCATACTCATCCCCGATGAAGGCGAAAGGGGTGGGCGAACTTGGCATCTGTGGTGTGGCGGCGGCGGTGGCCAACGCGGTCTACAATGCGACCGGTGTGCGCGTTCGGGAATATCCGATCACGCTCGACAAGTTGCTGGACGGGATGCCGGCGATGGCGTGACCCGCGTCGCGACGTCGGCAGTCAATTGTGCGCTGCATCGCGTCGTCAACACGGTGTAGCGCGCACGCACTGCTTCATTGTGGACGATGCTGGCAGATCACTTCGCGGATCGGCGTCGAGCAGCAACAGGTCGTCCCGGCGCCGCGTAGCGCCCCTGCCGTCGACCACGTCGGCGTCCGCCGGAATCGGGGCGTTGGAGGCAGGCCGGATCGAGACGGTACGCGCCGCGCGCACGGTGACGGTGCGGTGCGGACCGGACGAACGCACGGGGGCGACGCTGTGATCGAGGCATATCGATGGGTTTCGCCGCGTGACACGCCCTGCCGCGAGCCATCGCTTGTGATGCATCACCCTCCAGCGTAACGTGACGCAACAACTCGGCGACGCCGGTGCGCGCCGCCTTCATGTCTTCAGCGCTGCGGTGCCTGTCAATGCCATTGCATGACGTTGTCGCCCACCGCTCGTGATCCGGGTCGCCTACGGAGCGCCCATGCCGCATGGCGGTGGTGCGCTCAACTACCTGATTGACCTCGTGGAGCACCATGACCGCACCGTGGTGCACCCCGTCGTCTTCGTGGACGAGCGGCTGCACAACGCCGACAGCGCGCTCGAGCGTCTTGCGCGTTGTGGCGTCGTCGTGCATCACGGCCCGATGGCGGCTCCGCTGGATCAGTTCCTCCGCCTCGGCTGGTGGCAGCAGGCGCTGCGCGACGCCGGTCCATTCGACGTCGCCAATCTTCACCAGCATGTGCCCGGTGTGGGACGCGCGTTTCTCGAAGGTGCACGACGCGCCGGCATCCGGCTGCTCGTGCGCACCGAACAGCTGCCGCGATTCCCACCTCATGATCGCCTCACGCTCAACGTCCGTCGGCTCGGGCTGCGGATCGCGCGCCGGCGTCTGGCGGCGATCACCAAAGCGGTCGTGGTGGTGTCGGACGCCGGCCGTGCTGCGCTGGCCGCCCGCGGCGAGCCGCTGGATCGCATCACGTCGATCCCGACGGCGTTCCGCGAGGCCTCGTTCGCCTCACCACCGGATCGTGCCACGGTGCGCGCGGCACTCGGCGTTCCCCTGGATGCCACGGTGGTCGGATTTTTCGCCAGCTTCACCGAGCAGAAGCAACCAGACCTTTTTCTCGATGCCGCTGCCGCACTCATCGCGGAAGGGCGGCCGACCATCTTCATCATCGGTGGCGACGGCCCGCAGGCATTGCGCGTTCGTGCCCGCGTCGCCGCATTGGGGCCTCAGGTGCGCGACATCGGGCACCGTCGCGATCTGCCCGACATTCTCGCGTCGCTCGACGTGTTCGTCCTGCCATCACTGTGGGAGGGCATGCCGCTGACGGTGCTCGAGGCCATGCGCGCAGGCGCGGCGGTGGTGGCGTCCGACGTTGACGGCACCTCCGAGGTGGTGCGCGATGGTGTCACGGGTCGCCTGGTGCCGAAGGGGGACGGCGTGGCACTGACCAACGCGATCCGTGACTTGCTCGACGACTCCGATTCGCGTCGCCGCCTTGCCGCCGCCGGAGTGAGGCACGTGACGGGTCGGTTCGATGCCACCGCGCTCGCCCGGCGGACCGAAGCGCTGTATCAGTCGTCGCTGGCTGCGCTGTGATTCAGGCGCTGGCCGTCGCCGTCTCATGGAGCGGCGGAAAGGACAGCACGATGATGATCGAGCGCCTGCGCGACGATCCGACAATCGAGATCGTCGCACTGCTCACCACCGTCTCGATGGTGCATGACCGCGTGAGCATACACGGCGTGCGTCGCTCGATCCTCCGCAAACAGGCAGCGGCGCTGGGCCTGCCGCTGTTCGAGGTCGGTCTCGGCGCACTCTCATCGAACGACGAGTACGAGGTCGCATTCACGGACGGGCTGCGTCGCCTGCGTGCGGCGTTTCCGGCGCTGCGGACGCTCGCGTTCGGCGACCTGTACCTCGACGACGTGCGTCAGTATCGCGAGGCACTGCTGCAGCGCGGCGGCTGGACCGGACTGTATCCGCTATGGGCTGAGCCGACGGCGCCGCTGGCGGACCAGTTCATTCGACGTGGATATGAGGCCATCCTGACCTGCGTGGACACGACGCAACTGGACGCCGCGTTCGCGGGTCGCACGTTCGACGCGGCGCTGTTGCACGACCTGCCGGCATCGGTGGATCCCTGCGGTGAGAACGGGGAATTCCACACCTGCGTCGTCGGGGGACCGATTTTCGCCGAACGCATCGCAGTGACGGTTGGGGAGCGCATCCTGCGCGATGGGCGGTTTCAGTACTGCGACCTGATCGACGACTGATCGCTACGCAGCACCGGTTGCCGATGCGGCTGAGGAAGATGAACAGCGGTATCGGAGCCCTCGCGATCCGAGGAGATGCGCGGCGCTCGAGTGTCTGCTCGACGAGTGTCAGGAAAGTCGCGCGCGGTGTGGATCACTACCTGTCAGCCACGTCCGCCGCCCGACCGGATATTTTCGAGGGTTTCCTCGGCCGCCCGTGCGCCGGCAACAACGGCTCCCTCGAGATATCCCGGTTCACTCGGACTGGTCTCGCTACCGGCGAGTGCGAGGCGTGCCCGCCACGGCCCCGCCACCCACGGTACAACGCCTGGGACGGGATGCCCGGTCGCGACACCGTCCGCAGCCGTGGCCGTCAGCGGGTCGGCCGCCCAATCCTTCAGCAGGGTCGCACGCGGGAGTGGAACGTTCGGGCCAAAGAGCCGTGCGATCTGCTCGAGACACGCGCGGGTGAGCGCCGTCTCGCCGAGCGCGGCGCGCCGATCGGCGCTGACCCCGACGAAGCCGAACAGTGCCGCCAGACCCGACGCGGTTGTGGCGTCGTGCATCTCGGGCATGGGACCGACCATGCTTTGTGCGATACCGGAAAGTCCCGCCTCACGCCAGAAAGGTCGATCATACAGTGCGACGAACTTTGCGTGCGGTGCCATCCAGGTCGGCGTGTCGCGCCAACGAAGGAGGGTCGACGCCTCCTGCGCTGGGGTGAACGTCACCGTGGAGGCGAGCAGTCGGGGCGGCAGGGCAGCGATGACGTGATCGGCCATCAGCGTCTGCATGCCGTCCTTGCCGTCGGCGATATGCTGAACTTCCAGTTCCACGCCGTTGCTGCGCAGTGCCATCGCGGTCACTGCGGCGCCGAGCCAGACACTGTCGTGCGGCAGGTCACGGGCGAGCGCGCGCACGAGCGCGAACGTGCCACCGGAGAGGCGGAAGGAGAGCGGTTCCTGTTCAGTGCCTGGAAACCGTTGCGGACCCTCTCGCGACATGCGCTCGAAGATGACGTCGCCGCGTGTGCTCTGGGGAAATGCCGGCAGTCCGAGCTCAGCGACCAGCGCGCCAATCTCCGGCTGCAGGTGAGGCCAGTACCACGACGGACCGAGATCGAAGCCGTCATCGGCTGGCCGAGCGTCGGCGTCCACGGACATGATGCGCCCTCCAAGGCGGCTTCGGGCCTCGAGCAACAGGCACTCGATGTTCGCCGCCCGAAGGAGGCGGGCGGCGTGGAGGCCGGCGAGTCCGGCGCCGACGATGACAACCTGGGTGCGGGTCACGATCTCAACCTACCGCGATCAGTCGGCGGCTGCGAAGACAGAGCGTCTCGGCGCCGTCGCGTGAGCGACCGTTCCTGAATCTCGTGGTCGGGTATCCAGCCGATGGTGGCCGCGTGCCGGACATTCACCGCAAGTCGCTGGATGAGATCGCGACGTTCGTCTGACGCGGCTGGCCGTGCGCGGCGAGGGAGGATCGCGACGCCCGGCGTGTTGCCGAGTTGCGTGTTGACGCCGCGGGTTGCGGCACACATCGGCGGCGACCGACGAGCTGGACCCAGTGATGGACTGCCGCCGAACTCGACGCCACGCGTTATCGATGTCTTGCGGGCGCAGGTGCCGGCACGCAGGTTGGCGTCATCACCCCCCCACAACGGACACTCATGCTTCCCATCGTCACACGCGTGTTGCTGGTCGCCATCATCGCCGTCGCCGCAGCGCCTGTCCCGATCTATCCGGGTGCGACACTCGACGTTGCGGAAATGAAGGCGGTACGGGCACGAAACCCGGACGACACATTCAAGGTGTACCACAGCAACGACAGTTACGAACAGGTGATGGCCTTCTACCGCGCGCGCGGCGGTCGGGAATTATGGGCCATGGCCACGGGCAACACGGCGAAGCAGAAAATGGGTTCGTTCATGTTTGGCGACAGCACGGTCGCGATCAACTGGCCGGGCGATGTGCGTGACAGGGCAGGCGTGGTGCGCACGCGGTCGGGCACACGCATCGCGATCGGGTTCGAGTAGGCGGACAGGCCTGCGCCAACCGTCGCGGCCCACATCAGGGACGTTCGCCCGTGCGTGCTCCCGGGCGGATGGATCAAAGGTGTCAGTGCGCGACGTGCAGCGCACTGCTCACTCTCAGATACCGCTGTACCACGCGTAGTTGCGGAGCCCGGGCTGGATCTGCAGGTCCGCCACCTCGTCGGTGACCAGCAGCCGGTTGATGAACTTGACGCTTTTGTAGCCCAGCTGACGCGGCACGCGCATGCGGAGCGGGCCGCCGAACGGCACCGGAAGCGGGCCACCGTTCATGCCCCACGCCACCAGCGTCTGTGGGTGCATCGCCTCGTCGATGTCGATGCTGTCGAACCAGCCATCGGCGGCGAAGTAGACCACGTATTTCGCCGACGCTCGAATGCCGCAGGCTTGCAGCACTGCCGACAAAGGTGTGCCGGTCCACTCCGCGACGTACGACCAGCCTTCCTCGCAGGTGACGGCGGTGACCTGCGACCGCGCCTCCAGCCCACGCAACGTGGTCAGTGAGAGTGGCAGGGGACGATCCACCAGCCCGCGCACGTCGAGCGCCCAGTGCGCGAAGTGCTCCGCTTGGTGGCGCGCGAAGGCCTCGGTGTGCGCACTGATCTGATTGGCAAATGGCTTGGTGGAAATCGCGCTGCGCGGAAATTCGCGCGCAAGTGCATCACGCCCGACAAGCCGGTGCGCCGCGTAGCTGAGTGTGTTGCCCGGTGCGAAAAGGCCCTCGGCGTCGGGCGGCACCAACCCGAATCGGCGACCCGCCGCCGCAGCGACGCCACCCAGAGCGGCGACCGCCGTCGCCACACCCCCGGCCAGCAGTGAACGACGTGTGATGGATGTCATGGGCGCGACTCCGCCGTGCCTGTGATCATGGCGCGCATCAGCCGCCTGAATCCGGCGCGTGTGACCATCACGACATGCACGACCGTAAAGACCACCAGTGCGAGCATCGTCACGAAGTGCAGCGTACGGGCCGACTGGTGTCCGCCGAGGCTCGTCACGCTCCAGGGCAGCACGGCGGTGAAGCCCGGCGACATCGCCAGGCCGGTCCAGATTACCAGCGGGAACAGCACGAACAGCACACCGAGGTAGGCGGTGCGCTGGAGCACGTTGTACACACCCGGTGAATGCGGCGCGATGATGTGGGCACGCCGATGTTCGGCGATGCTGGCTCGCAGCGCACGCCAGCTGCGGTCGCCCGGCGCGGGGACCAGTCGGCGCGAGACATGCCCGGAGCGCAGACCGGCGATCAGGTACGCGAGGCCGGCGAAGAGCACCAGCCAGGCTGCCTGGAAGTGGAGCGACCGGCTCCAGCCGTTCTGGTCGGGAAGCGTGAAGCCGTACCCCGTCGGCACCGTGGCGCGCGAGGCCGGGATCGGGATCGAGAAGAGCGGCGTGGTGTTCACGTTGCCGACCTCGCCCCAGTAGAAGCGCGGATGCGAGATGATCAGCTCGATGCCACTGATCACCAGCGCGATCGTGGCGATGGTGGTCAACCAATGCGTGATGCGAACGAAACGCGGATGACCGGCGGTCATCGCGGCGGCTGGCTGGTCGAACGGCGGCGCAACGTCACCGGTCCACGCGGCGGTGTGCGAGCGAGCGGTCATGGCACTCCGGACGGATGAGTGACGTCAGCGCGACGCCTGAAGGATAGCAAGGCGAGACACAGGCGTCATCAACGCGGTGGTCAGGCGCCGCAACTCAGCGATCGATCATGCGCTGTGACCCTTCGGAATAGCGCTGCCCCTGCACCGTGACGCCGCTGGTCGCGGCATCGATCTCCCGCAGGTTCGCCGGCGTCAGCACGACGTCCGCGGCCGCCAGATTCTCCTCCAACCGGTGCAGCTTGGTGGTGCCCGGAATGGGCACGATCCACGGCCGCTGCGCCAGCACCCAGGCGAGGGCCAGTTGCGCCGGTGTGATGCCCTGTTGCGACGCGAGCGCGCGCACCACGTCCACCACCACCTGATTCGCCTTCCGGTTTTCTGGATCGAAGCGGGGCACGGTGTTGCGGAAGTCGTTCGCGTCGAAGGTCGTCGCCTCGGTGATGGTGCCGGTGAGGAAACCCCTGCCCAGTGGCGAGAACGGCACGAAGCCGATCCCCAACTCCTCGAGCACGGGGAGGATCGCTTCCTCCGGCTCGCGCCACCACAGCGAATACTCGCTCTGCAGTGCCGTCACCGGCTGCACGGCGTGCGCACGGCGGATGGTCTGCACGCCGGCCTCCGACAAACCGAAATGCCGGACCTTGCCCTCGGTGATCAAGTCACGCACGGCACCCGCCACCTCCTCGATCGGCACGGCCGGATCGACGCGGTGCTGGTACAGCAGGTCGATGTGATCGGTGCGCAGCCGTCGCAGCGAGTCCTCGGTGCCGCGCTTGATCGTCTCGGGGCGACTGTCGAGCGCACCGGTGGGCTTGCCTGTGGCGTCGTAGCCGAACCCGAACTTGGTGGCGATGGCCACGCGGTCACGGAACGGCTCCAGCGCTTCGCCGACGACGTCCTCGTTGGTGAACGGGCCATAGATCTGCGCCGTATCGAAGAGCGTGACCCCACGTTCGACGGCCGCGCGCATCAGCCGCACGGCATCGGCGCGGTCGGTGGGCGGGCCGAGTGCAAAGCTGAGGCCCATGCAGCCGAGGCCGAGCGCCGAAACCTCGAGGCCATCAGTGCCGAGGGTACGTGTCTTCACCGGCGATGCTCCTGCGGGCGTTGTGAGCGGGATACGGCAGCGCTGCGGACCTTTACGTCTGCTCGCGTCGTCCCGGTTTCCAGATTCGGACGTCCCCCGGCGGCGCCGATCATACGGGCAGCGGCGGTCCGAGCAACTCCATCCCGTGTGCCCGCCAGAGCGCCGGGTCCTGTACCGGCATCGAGTTCCCCTTCGACACCAGTCGGAAGAAGTCTTCCATCGCGCCTGGTGGCGTGAAGGTGATCAGCATCCGCCCAACGGTATTGCCGGCGTAGGCCCACACATGCGGCACTCGGCGTGGAGCGAGTATCGTATCGCCGGGCTTCAGCTCGAACCGCTGGTCGCCGATCACCATCACGTACTCACCCTCGAGGATGGCGAACAGCTCATCCTGCGAGTGATGCAGGTGTCTTGCCGGGCCGCCGCGACCACGATTCGTGTTCTCGATCGCCAGCATCGCTCCACCGGTGTCGGCCGACGTCACCTTGAAGTCGATCGTGCTGATCCCGAGCGTCTTGTGCGTGCCCTCGCGATCGGCGCCGGCGCGCACGTACACCGGTTCCGACGCGTCGGGCGGCTGAAGCAGCCGGGTCAATCGCGGGTTGCCGTGGAGCAGCGGCAGCGGCAGCGCCGCGAGGGCGAGACCCAGGAACGTGCGTCGCTCGACAGGCGGCATGGCGAACCTCGGAGGGACGTCAACGGCGGCGGTCAGCCGCCGGGGCGGAGCGACGGGCGCGATCCCGCACGTCACCGCCCGTCGTCAGTATCACACGGCGCCGCACGCATCGCCATGTGAGTCCCGCACCAGCGAGCGGTCGAGGCGCCGCTCGATATCAGGTTCAGCATCGTGGCGACGTGGTTGCGGCAGACGACAACATCGAGGCGGAGGCGCTGGAGCAAGATGGCCGTGGAGTCGATGAACCGGTCCGCTGATTCGACGACTGCCGCGTGCTTGTCATGGATGCTGCCGCGGCGGATGACTTGAAGTTCTGCGTCGCATGTCGTGGCCCGGCTGACGTGCGGGCGGTGCCACGATGGCGGAAGCGGCACACGACCTTGCCGCGATTTACTTTGCAGTGTAAAGTGCTTTAGGTATTCCCCGGCGGGTGGGTGCACAGCTTCGTTTCAGCCCGAGGCCCGTTTTCGTTCCGCCTCCCGCGCTCCCGTACCCGGCACCGCCGCGACATGACCGCTCCCTCCGCCGAATTCCTCACGCTGCAGGAAGCGCTGGCCGGCGAATACTCGCTGCAGCGCGAATTGGGACGTGGCGGCATGGGTATCGTCTATCTCGCGCGCGACGTGCAACTGGATCGCGACGTGGCCATCAAGACGCTGCCCACGGCGATGGCACGGACTTCCGATTCGCGTGAACGCTTCCTGCGCGAGGCACGCACGGCGGCCGGGCTCTCGCACCCACACATCGTCCCGATCCACCGCGTCGGCGAGGCGCGTGGCTGCGTGTTCTTCGTGATGAGCTACATCCACGGCGAAACGTTGGGCGAGCGCCTGCGCACGCGCGGTCCGCTACCGCCGCCCGACGCCGCGCGCATCCTGCGCGAGGTGGCCTGGGCGCTCGCCTATGCGCACGGCCGCGGCATCGTGCATCGCGACGTGAAGCCCGACAACATCCTGCTCGAAGCGGGAACGGGACGCGCCCTGGTGACGGACTTCGGCATCGCGCAGAGCAACGCCCTGGTGGTGGTTGGCGCCGAGACGCAGCCGGTG
>JANMON010000041.1:0-7422 GCA_031369265.1 Gemmatimonadaceae bacterium
CCACGTAGCCCTGCAGCGCCAGCGCCTGGTTCATGGCGTAGGCGTGGTGGTAATAGCTGCCGTAATTCCATCCCAGCAGCATCTGCCGACGTGAGCCACCGTGCAGAAAGATCACTGCCGCCCGTTTGTCGCTGGCCTTGAGGCCGGGCGGCAGGAACAGCTGCGCATGGCTCTCGACACCGTCCGCCGCACGGAGCGTGATCGCGACCGGTGGTACGAGCTGGGACGCCGGGAAATCGCTCGGCATCGTCTCCGGCGCCACCGGGTCCCAGCGCGTCGCCTGCGAGCGCGGGTTCAGCACCACGGCATGCGCGGGCTGCTGAGCATCACTGAGCAGCGCATACAGCGCGCCGGTGCTCGACTCGACCGGATTCCAGGCGATGTGCGGGCCGCTGCTGGTGCGGATCAGTCGGCCCGTGGCGGCCTCCACCGACATCACGTGCCGACGATCGGTGTTGGCGATGTTGGTGTTGTAGATCACGCGCTTGCCATCCTGGCTGAGCGACACGAATTCCACCTCGCCCGCACCCGGCGTCAGTTCGACCGGTGTACCACCGGTCGCCGGCATGGCGTAGAGATGCACGAACCCGGTGCGCTCCCACGCGAACACGAGGCGGTCGTCGCTGGTCCAGAACAGCTGATTGTCCGCCACGATCGGCCAGTATGCACTGCCGCGGCCGGCCGCTGCGCGAAACACTTCCGTCGCCTGCCCGGTGCGCAGGTCGGCCACCTGGATCGACCACGGCTGCGCGGTGCGGATCGGCACGAAGATCATGCGCCGGCGCTCGTAGGGCTCGCGCAGGTATGCCAGCCGAGTGCCGTCCGGTGACCAGACGGGTGAGTTGTCACCGTCGGTGCTGGGTGCCATCCAGCGCAGCGTCTTGCCGGCGATGGCGTAGACACCGACGAAGCTGTGCGTACCGCGATTGGAGACGAAGGCGAGTTGCGTGCCGTCGGGAGACCAGCGCAGGTTGCCCGCACCGCCGCGGGCCTTGATCAGCTGCACCACACGCGTGGAATCACCACCCGCGGTGGCCATCCAGATCGCACCGCGTCGCGTGAACGCGAAGTCCCGGCCACGTGGCATCGGCGTGGGCGACGAGCCCTCCGTCACCCGCACCGCCGGCGACCCGTCCAGCGTCACCCGCCAGATGGCCTGTTCGGCGCCCCCAGGATCGCTGGTGGGATTCGGGATTTCGCCGGCCCGATTGGGACCGCCACCGCGCACGAAGTACAGGGTGCGACCATCGGCGGTGAAGGCCAGCGACGTCAGGTCCTGCCCGTCATCCTGCGTGAACGCCGTCACCATGCGCGCGGCCGGGCGCGCGGAGTCGGTGACCCAGATGTTCCGCACGCCGCGGCTGTTCAACACGAACGCCACCGCCCCCGCACTCCGCGCCGCCACGATCGTGGCCGCGAACGGCGCCCCATCGATCTCGCGGATGGTGGGCTGTCCGTGTACCAGCAGGGGCAGCATGCAGGCCATCGCGAGGACCATCGTTCTCATGACTGCTCCGACGTCGGGGAGTTGCCGTAAAAATCAGCCCGGCAAAATCTCAATCTGCTTTCGTCCGCGCCTTGGCCGGCTTCACGAACTGGTCCAGCCAGCTCACCATCTCCGCCAGCGTATGGCCGACGCTTTCGCGACCCAGATAGCCGTGCGCCTCGCCGGGGAGCTGGACGTAGCGCACGATCGCGCCGTTGCCCTTCAGCGCGGCGTACATGCGCTCCGACTGGATCGGGAAGGTGCCGCTGTTGTCGTCGTTCATGCCGTGGATCAGCAGGATCGGCGTCTTGATGCTGTCGGCGTAGGTGAAGGGGCTCATGCGGTTGTAGATCGCACTCGCCTCCCAGTACGGCCGCTCTTCCTGCTGGAAGCCGAACGGCGTCAGGGTGCGGTTGTACGCACCGCTGCGCGCGATGCCGGCGCGGAAGATGTTGCTGTGCGCGAGCAGGTTGGCGGTCATGAAGGCGCCGTAGCTGTGCCCACCCACGCCGATGCGATCGCGATCGGCCACACCCAGCTCCACCACCTTGTCCACCGCCGCCTTGGCGCTGCTCACCAGCTGCTCCACGTACGTGTCGTTCGGCTCCTTGTCGCCTTCACCCACGATCGGCATGGTCGGGCCATCCAGCACGCCGTAGCCCTGCGTCAGCATGAACAGGTGGCTGGCACCGGTGGGACGCACGAACAGGTACGGTGACCCGCGCACCTGCGCGGCGGCCTTGGCGCTCTTGAACTCCTGCGGATAGGCCCAGAAGAAGAACGGCAGCCGTCCATCACGCTCGGCGTTGTAGCCGGCCGGCAGGTAAAGCGTGGCCGAGAGCTGCACGCCGTCGGGACGGCTGTAGGTGACCAGCCTGGACGTGATGCCGGCGAACTGTGGGGCCGGATCGGCGAACTTCGTCAGCTGCCGCGGCGCCATGCGCGCGACGAGGTTGCGCAGCCAGTAGTTGGGCGGCTCGGTGGTGGTCTGCCGGCGAGTCAGGATGCGCGAGCCACGTGCGTCGAGCATCGCAATCGGCTCCTCGTACTGCTCGCCCTGCGAGCGCCACAGGCGCGTGGCCTTTCCGGTGGTGATGTCCACGCGATCGAGGAACGGCTGTGCACCGGCCGCGCTCTCCCCTTCGCCGGTGAGGAAGAACGCGTTGCCGTCGGCGGAGACCTGCGCCACCATCGTGCCCTGCGGCGTCATGGTCATCACCGGCGAGCCGGGATCGCTATAGGCATCCTCGGCGCTGCGATCGAACAGCAGGCGCGGCGTGGCACCCGGCGTGGCCGGGTTGAAGAGCCAGGTCCTGGTCATGCGGCTCTTCCACCAGTACTCGGTAACCATCGCGACGTCGTTCTTCATCCAGGTCACGCCACGCACGCGCGTGGCGACGGCGAGATGCTGCACCGGCTGGCCGGTGAACGGCGCGTCGAGCGTCACCACGCGGTCACGTTGCGTTGCGGTACGCGCAGGATCGCCGCCATCCATCGCCTCGATCCACGCCAGCGTCGCCGGCGCATCCGCACGCCACGCAATGCCGCGCGGCCCCGGATCGACGGCATCGAATGCGGTGCTCTGCTCCACCGCCATCTGCTTGTCGTGCACCGTGCGCACCTTCGTGCCGTCCACCGTCCAGAGTTCGGTGAGAAGCGGGAAGCGGCTCATCGGCACCACGTAGCTGTACGGCGTGTGGATGGCCGACGAGAGCAGGTACTTGCCGTCGGGCGACGGTGCGACGGTGGTGTAGAGTGCCGGCGCGCCGATGGTGCGTGCGGTGCCGTCGAGCGCGACGATCGCGAGCTGGCTGGTGCCGTAATAGGTGAAGCGGCCCTCGTCATAGGCATCGCCGAGCAGGTCCTGATAGGTGCGCTCGGGCGACTTGCGGCCGAAGGATTCCTGCGCGACCACGCCGGTCGGCACCGTCGGCGCCTGTGGTGCCGCAGCACGGCCGGCGGCGATCGTCTTGCACAGCAACGCCGTGCTGGATGGCATCCAGGTGCAGGGATCACCGAAGGCGCCGTTGACGCGCACCGTGCCCACGCGTGTGGCGGTGCCGGTCGCGACGTCGAGCACACCGATGCTGGCCCCCTCGTCGGTGATCATCGGGAATGCCGCGCGCTTGCCGTCGGGGCTCCAGCGCACGTTGCCGACCTTCACGTTCGCCGGCAGCGTGATGGTGCGCGTGGCGCCGGTGGCGATGTTCATCAGCGAGAGTCCGGTCGCCGTCTGCGCGCGGGTCGGGAATCCGGTGTTGGGATTCAGGCGCTGCCCGGCCATCGGGATGTACGGCGCCGCGACTTCGGCGATGCCCGGCAGCGTGGGCCGATTGAGCAGCAACAACTGCGTATTGTCGGGACTGACGGCGACGCGTGGCGTGGGCGTCGCGTCGAGGATGCTGCGGATCGGCTCCGGTGGCTGGCGATATCCATCCTGGGCCAGCGCCACAGCCGGCGCGAGGACGAGGGTGAACGCGACGCGGTGAACGGCGTGGACGAGACGGCGCATGAGACACTCGGTATTCGGGTCCGGCGGTGCGTGGCGGAAACGACGAAGAGTACGTCAGGCGATCGGGATCCGCTGTACCGCTGCGACCGGCGTTGCTTGCGATTGGCGCCCGCTCCCGGTAGTCTGCCCGGACAATTCTGACGTGATCTGGCCATCCGGAAGTCCGGTGCAACACCGGCGCGGCCCCGCCACTGTAAGGAACGGCTGACTCGCTTCACGAGTCGGCGACATCGAGATTCACGCCACTGCCGCGAGTAGCGCGACGGGAAGGCACTTCGATGGTTCCGAGCCAGGAGACCGGCCCTGATCACGCCCGCAGCAGGTCCCTCGAGGGAGGGAGGCGGGGTGATCGTACGTCCGGCCGTCACCACTGGTGCGTGTCGTGACGTGCGGCTGCCCCCGTTCGGTCCACACTGGTGGACGGACGGGTTTTTTGTGTCGTGCCGCCGCCAGCGGTGCGGCCCGGACCCGGTTCGTGCAGCATCGGTGGCGCTGTGCGCGGGCATTCCGGTAACGCGAGGCTGCGAGGGACGCCGCGCGTCGAGAGACTGATGTCCATCACACGCTGCACCGCCGTCATGCTGACGCTCGGTGCCACCGCCCTCGGCGCCCAGCAGCCGACGGCCGACTCCACGCGCATCCCGCGCCTCCCCACCGTCATCACCACCGCGTCGCGCTACGCGGCGCCCGCCGACTCGCTGCCACGACGCGTGGAAGTGATCTCGCGCCTGCAGCTCGATGCCACCCCCGCATTGGACCTGGTGGACCTGCTGAAGAAGCGGGCGACGCTCGACGTGGTGCAGTATCCCGGCCTGCTCGGCGGCATCGGCATCCGCGGCTTCCGTCCGCAGGCCGGCTCGCTCCAGCAGCGCACCCTGATCCTGCTCGACGGTCGCCCCAGCGGCATCACCAACGTGGCCCTGCTCGACCTGCAGGACGTGGAACGCATCGAGATCCTGAAGGGACCCGGCTCGTCGCTGTACGGATCGAACGCGATGGGCGGCGTGGTGAACGTCGTCACGCGCCGCCGCAGCGGACCGCTGGCCGGACTGGTCTCGGCATCCGGTGGCAGCTTCGGCGCCACCGAGTTCCGCGTGCAGGGTGGCGGCACGCTGTTCCGCGGCATCGACGCCGACCTCAGTGCACGTCGCTACGACCAGCGCAACGATTACGACATCGGCAGTGGCAACGCGCTGCGTGGTGTGTTCGGGCGCGACACCGCGCTGAAGATCTATCCCACCGGTGCCAAGCCGAATCGCTATGTGCCGGACACGCTGGGTGATGGAGTCACGCGCAACTTCACCACGCTGGCGGCCACCAGCGGCAACCTGCGCGTGGGCGGCACGATGGCCGGTCGCGTGCGCGTGGATGTGCGTGGCGACCTGTTCGACGCGCAGGATGTGGCGTCACCGGGCGACCTGTACTCTGCGGCCACGCCGTTTCCCGGCAACAGCCGCAAGAACCTGCGCCGCAACGGCGGTGCGGTGGAAGCCGGTGGCACGGCGCGTGGCAACGCATTGCTGGCGCGGCTCTACATCACCGACGAGATCAGCGAGTACTTCAACCGCCCCGACAGCGTGCGGTACGTGAACTTCGATACCAACGTGCGGACGACCGGCCTGCAGCTGCAGGACGTGTTGCGTGTCGCGGGCCAGCAGCTGGTGGTGGGCGTGGATGCCTCGCAGCAGCAGGCGAAGTCCCGACGCTACAGCGCCGCCGGCACCGGGGTCGGCACATTCAGCCCGAACAGCGAGATGCGATCGCTGGCCGCGTTCACCGAGGCGCGGGTGACGGCATTCGACGGCAGGCTGGTGGCCACTGCAGGTGCGCGTGCCGACCGCGTGACGCTGGCGCTGCTCACCACGCCACTGCGTCCGGACGTCATTGCCGGTGACGACGAGTTCACCGTCTTCAATCCGAGCGCCGGGCTGCTGTACAGCTTCGGCCGCGGTGTGCGCGCGCATGGCAGCATCGGGCGTGCCTTCCTGGCGCCGGATGCGTTCGGACGTGCAGGCCTGACGCAGACGGTGACGGCCAACGTGGCGGCGATCACCTTCGGCAACCCCACGCTGGACGCCGAACACTCGATCACGGCGGACCTCGGCCTCGGCATCACGCGCCTGAATGGCGCGCTGGATGCCGACGTGACCTACTTCACCACCGACGTCACCAATCGCATCACGCAGGCGCGTGCATCCTTCGCGGCGGGATCGCGACCAGTGCTGGCCAACGGCACGCAGGTGTCGCGGGTGACGACCTCGGTGAACGCCGGCGAGGCGCAGATCCGCGGCTTCGAAGGCACACTGCGTTACGACATCGGCACGGCCTTGAAGCGGGGCTGGTCACTGCAGGCCACCACCAACCTGACGCGCATCTTCGAGGCCACCGAGCGCACCCCGACGGTGACCGTGGACGCGGCACAGTTCAACGGCCAGACCAACTTCACGCCCGCGTCGATCTTCCGGGGCGTGCGCATCGGCGCCCCGCTGACCGACATCGGCATCAAGAACGTGGCGTCGGTGAACTGGAACGTCGGCCTCGAGTTCGACGATCGCTCCCGCTTCCGCGCCGGTGTGCTGGGCCGCTACGTGGGTGTGCGCACCGACAACGACTTCAGCGACTTCAGTGACGTGTCGGACATCGAGTATCCGCCGTTCGCGACCATTGACCTGACCGCCGGCATCCGTCTCACTGCCCGCCTTCGCGCCGACGCGCAGGTGAGCAACGTGACAGATGAGAACTATTACGAGAAGCGCGGCTACAACCTGCCAGGCCGGGCGTTGTCCCTGCGCCTGACGACGACGTTCTAGCCAAGCCAAGCACCGACGGCGTGGTTCGGCATCTCACCCACTACGCTGAGCGAACCGCCTGACCTGCTTGACGCAAAGTCGCCAAGGCGCAAAGCCGCAAAGAACTGCTGATTGCTGATGGACATCGCCACAGGATGGCTTGTCGGTCGGAGCGATCGTACCGCTGTTCCTTGCGTCTTTGCGCCTTGGCGACTTTGCGTCAGGCTGTTGCCGTTGCCATAACAGAAGATCGTGTGAAACCACAAGACCGGCCGGCGCGTGTAGTATTCGTGCGCCGTTCCTGCTCTGTGTCCCAGTCACCATTGCCGACCATGTCCAATCGCTTCCGTCCGCTGATCCTGCTGGCGTTATTGGCTGCGCCGCTCACTGCGCAACGTGCGCCGACGCGCGCGGTGGGCCAACCGGCCGCTCCCGTAAAGGGGGCCACGGTCGAAGGCATCACCGAGTACCGGCTGGCCAATGGCCTCAAGGTACTCCTCTTCCCCGACCAGTCGAAACCCACCGTCACCGTCAACATCACCTACCTCGTCGGATCACGGCACGAGGCGTATGGTGAGACCGGCATGGCGCACCTGCTCGAACACCTCGTGTTCAAGGGTACGCCGACGCACCGC
>JANMON010000052.1:0-14013 GCA_031369265.1 Gemmatimonadaceae bacterium
ACTTCATCCGCGTCTTCGGCTCGGTGGCCGTCAACGTCGTGCGCGGCGGGTTCGCGCAGGGCTTCTCGACCATCACCATGCAGCTCGCCCGCAACATCTTTCCCGAACGGCTCGAGCGTGCCAAGTCCATCGTGCGCAAGATGCGCGAGGGCAAGGTGGCACTGGCCATCGAACGAAAGTACTCCAAGCAGAAGATCCTCGAGCTCTACCTCAACCAGATCTACCTCGGCAACGGCGCCTACGGCGTCGAATCGGCCGCGCAGCGCTACTTCGGCAAGAACGTGCGCGAGCTGAATCTCCCCGAGGCCGCGCTGCTGGCGGCGCTGCCCAAGGCGCCCAACCGCTACAACCCGCGCGTCGAACCCGATCGCGCCGTGCAGCGTCGCAACACGGTGCTGGAACTGATGCGCGAGCAGCACGTGATCACCGATTCCGATGCCTCGCTGGCCAAGGCCTACCCGCTGCAGCTGGCGCAGAAGACCGAGACCGGTGACATCGCGCCGTACTTCGTAGAGTGGATCCGCAAGCAGCTCGACGAGCAGTTCGGCCGCCAGCTCTACGAGCAGGGCCTGAAGGTCTACACCACGCTCGACATCGACATGCAGCTCGCCGCCGAACGGGCGCTCGAGCAGCAGCTGCGCGCCATCGAGGGCGGGAAGCTCGGCAAGTACAGCTACCTCACCTACGAGCAGCATTTCGCCCGCTCCAGCGAGGATGATCGCACCAACAGCGGCGTCACGCCGTACCTGCAGGGCGCATTCGTGGCGATGGACCCGAAGACCGGCGGCGTGCGCGCGATGGTGGGCGGGCGCGACTACGCCGACTCCAAGTTCAACCGTGCCACGCAGGCACTGCGGCAGCCTGGATCGACCTTCAAGCCGATCGTCTTCGCCGATGCCATCCAGAACGGGCACACCACCGCCGAAGCGCTCGAGGATGCGCCGATCAGCGTGCCGCAGCAGGGTGGCGGCAACTGGTCACCGGGCAACTTCGACGGCAAGAGCATGGGCTACATCCCGCTCCGCCGTGCGCTCTACCTCTCGCGCAACCAGGCCACCGTGCGGCTGGGCATGTCGCTGGGCGAGGGCAGCGTGGCATCGATGGCACGGCGCTTCGGCCTCAGCACACCGATGCCGCAGTATCCCAGCCTCCACATCGGCGCCGCCGACGTCTACCCGCTCGAGATGATCGCCGCCTACAGCACCTTCGCGGCGGGCGGTATTCGCGCCAAGCCGACCGGAATCGTGCGGGTCGAGAATTCGAAGGGCGAGGTGCTCTGGCAGCCGACGCCGAATCGCACCCCGGTTCTTTCCACCGCCGAGGCGTGGCTGATGACCGACATGCTTCGCGACGTCGTGCGCCGCGGCACCGGCACGCGCGCAGGCGCCGGACTGAAGGTGCCGGCCGGCGGCAAGACGGGCACCACCAACGATGGTGCCGACGTCTGGTTCATCGGCTTCACACCCGACCTCGTGGCCGGCGTGTGGATGGGCCTCGATCGGCCGCGCAGCATCATGCGCAACGCCCAGGGCGGCGATCTGGCCGCGCCGGCGTGGAACACGTTCATGAACGAGGTCTACCGCCGCCGCTCAACCGCGATCGACTTCCCCGGCCCCGGTGGCCTGATCGCCATGGCCGTGGATCGACTGACGGGCCTCCGCGCTGGTCCGCTCTGTCCCGCCGATCGCATCGTCATCGACTACTTCGTGGAAGGCACTGAGCCGACGCAGGAATGCGACGGCACGCTGATGGGGCCTGCCTCCGACAGCGTCTTCATGCTGCCGGGCAGCGTCCCCGATGCGGTGATGCCGCCGAAGGGCAAGCCAGTGCCGCGCGACTCCGCCAATCCGTTCCGGCTCCCGTGAGCGACTGGCGACCTCTCGACTGTCACGCGCACAGCACCTGCTCCGACGGCGTCCTGAGTCCCGATGAAGTCGTCGCCACTGCCGACGCCCGCGGTGTGCGCGGTTCCGTCAGCGACCACGCCAGTCGCGACGTGCGCTATTCGCTCAAGTCGCCCGACGCGATCGATGTCTATGAGGCGATGATCGCGCACCTGCCGTACCGCAGCGCCGAGTTCTGTTCGCACGACTCGCTCTGGCGTGAACTGTCGCCACTGCAGCTTGGGCGGCTGACGCATCGCATCGGGTCGCTGCACGCGTTCCCGCTCGACGACGGCACCATGCTGCGCATGTTCCAGAAGGA
The DNA here is from genome assembly GCA_031369265.1 of Gemmatimonadaceae bacterium. Taxonomy (GTDB): domain Bacteria; phylum Gemmatimonadota; class Gemmatimonadetes; order Gemmatimonadales; family Gemmatimonadaceae; genus JACMLX01. The sequence goes on from JANMON010000052.1 coordinate 2,206, forward strand.
GTTGCCGAGCGGCATGACACGCGCCGACTACATGTCGCGGCACCTCGACGCGATCGACGCCCTCGCCGATGGCATGCCGATCGACATCTTCGCCCATCCCACGCTCGTACCGCACGCACTGCGCGCGGTGCCGGGCGAAGAGCTGTGGAGCGAAGCCGACGAGGTGCGGCTGGTCGGTGCCTTGAAGCGCAACGACATCTGCTTTGAAGTCTCCAATCGCTATCGCGCCCATCCCCGCCTGGTGCAGCGCGCGGTGGATGGTGGCGTGCGCCTGTCGCTCGGCTCCGACGGCCATCAGCCCGAACAGATCGGCAACCTCACCTGGCCGCTGGCGCTGACGCGCTCACTCGGCGTGCCCGATGAGTCGCTCTACGACCCGCTGGTGCACGGCACGCGCCTTGGCTGAATTCACCACCGTCTATCGCGCCAGCTGGGTGCTGCCGATGGGGCAGCCGCCCATCGCGAATGGCGCCGTCGCGGTGGCGGGCGAACGCATCTCGTTCGTGGGCGCCGTGAACGATGCGCCGGCCGGCACGGTGATCGATCTCGGTGATGCGGCGCTGATGCCCGGGCTGGTGAATGTGCACACGCACCTCGAACTCACGCCGCTGCGGCACCTGCTGGAAGGACTCGACTTCGCGCAGTGGATTCGCACCCTGACGCAGTTGCGGCGCACCGAACTCTCCGACGCCACCGATGTACAGGTGGGAGCGCGCATCGGGATCGCCGAAGGATTGCTGCGCGGCATCACCACCTATGCCGACACCAGCGACACCGGCGCGCCGGTGATGCAGGCCCTGACGGCGATGGGCGCGCGTGGCGTGGTCTTCAAGGAAGTGTTCGGCCCCGACCCGTCGCAGCGTGATGCGTCGCTGGCCACGCTCCGTGATGCGGTGCAGGAGCTGCGAGCGCTGGCCGACGATCGCGTGCGTGTCGGTGTCTCGCCACACGCCCCCTATTCGGTGTCGAAGGCCCTCTTCGCTGCCGTGGCCGACTATGCGTTTGCCGAGGGCTTGCCGATGGCGGTGCACCTCGCCGAAAGTGCGTTCGAGGAGGCGTTGGTGACACGCGGTGAGGGACCGTACGCCGATAACTGGCACAGTCGCGGCATCGATCCATCGGGCGCACGCGCGCGCAGCAGCGTGGCCCTGCTGCACGAAACAGGAGCGCTGCGTGCCAGGCCACTCGTCATTCACGCCGTGCGCGTGGATGCCGCCGACATCGCGCTGCTGGCTGCGGCCGGGTGCAGTGTGGCGCATTGCCCCGTCAGCAACGCGCGCTTCGGACATGGCATCGCGCCGATCCAGGCGATGCTCGACGCGGGCCTCGCGGTCGGCATCGGCACCGACAGCGTGGCCAGCAACAATCGCATGGACCTGCTCGACGAGGCGCGAGTGGCGCACCTGATGGCCTGCACCCGTGCGCTGTCCTGGACGGCGCTGCCAGCCGCGCGCGCCCTCTGGCACGCCACCGCCGGTGGCGGCGCTGCGCTGCGGCTCTGGCCGATGCTCGGCAGGCTGACGGTCGGCGCGCCAGCCGATCTCTGCGCCTTCCCGCTCGATGGACTGGCGGCGCAACCGGTGCAGGACGTCGCCGATGCGCTGGTGCACGGCATCGCCGGCAGCCCGGCGCGGATGACGATGGTGGCCGGCGATCGGCGTGTGATGGACGGCCAGCTCGTCGATCGGTCGCAGCACGACGCGGACCGACGGGCGTTCGGCAGCATCAGTCAGCGACTGGTCGCTGCCCGCGCGCGCGTCACCCCGTAGCGCTCCGCGCTCGCCGACGACATCACGGCGTGACTCGCGCGCAGCGGGCCCGCACGACGCACCTGCCGCCCAGCGCCGCTCCGGGTCGCGGTCGTGCACCGCTCCGGCCTGCCCGTGGCGACGGGCAAGGGGAACCGGTTACTATGTCAAGTCACCCTTTTTCCGACCCGACCATGGCCGCCACGCAGCCCGGACGCACGGACAAGATCTGGCGCGACGGGCACCTCGTCGCCTGGGAGGACGCGAACATCCATGTGATGTCGCACGTCGTCCACTACGGATCGAGCGTCTTCGAGGGGATCCGCTGTTACGAGACCCCCGCCGGCGGTGCGGTCTTCCGGCTTCGCGATCACATGCGTCGGCTGGTGGACAGTGCGCGCATCTATCGCATGCCGCTGCGCTACAGCGTGGACGAGCTGATGCAGGCGGTGGTGGATACTGTGAACGCCAACGGACTGTCGCAGTGCTACCTGCGTCCGCTGATGGCGCGCACCGGCGAGCAGATGGGCGTGCTGCCGTCGCAGGACCCGGAACTCACCGAAACGTTCGTGGTGGCGTACAACTGGGGCGCCTACCTGGGTCCCGAGGCGCTGGAGAACGGGGTCGATGTCTGTGTGTCGAGCTGGCGCCGTGCGGCACCCGACACCTTCCCGACCATGGCCAAGGCCGGCGGCAACTACCTCAACTCCCAGCTGTCCAAGATGCAGGCGCGGCTGGACGGGTATGTCGAGGGCATCATGCTCGACAACCAGGGGTTGGTATCGGAAGGCAGTGGCGAGAACCTGTTCGTCATCCGCGACGAGGTGCTCTACACCGCACCGTTGGCGCACGGCATCCTGAATGGCATCACGCGCGATTCGGTCTCGACCATTGCGCGCGACCTGGGGTATGAAGTGCGTGAACAGGCGTTGCCGCGGGAGTTCCTGTACATCGCCGACGAAGTGTTTTTCACGGGCACGGCCGCCGAAATCACCCCGATCCGCAGCATCGACCGGATCCCGGTGGGCACCGGCAAGCCTGGCCCGATCTGCCGCGCCATCCAGACGGAGTTCCTCGGCATCGCCCGGGGCACCATCGAGGATCGGCACGGCTGGCTCACCCCGGTTGCTGTCCCGGCGGGAGCCGCGCAATGAGTGACGGGACCGGGCGATGTGGCTTCGAGCTGCGTCTCCGTGCCGACTGGCATTCCAGTCGTCATTGTGTCCACGCCACTCACGCCACCGCCCCGGTGTCGCTGCGCGCCTCTCGCCACGCCTCGTGTGCGAGGGGCGTTTCACTTTCCTGACGGACGGAGGGTACGTGAACGTTGGATGTCTGGCGCTCAACGCTTCGTATGAACCGCTCACGCTGGTGCCGATGCGTCGCGCACTCCGCCTGCTGCTGGATGGCAAGGCGGAGATCGTCGAGTCGGATGATGGGAAGGTGGTGCGCTCGGAGAAGCTCTCGTTCCCGCGCCCGGTGGTGATCCGCCTGACGAAGTTCGTGCACGTGCCGCGGCGGTTCCGCCGGCAGGTGACCAACACGTTCCTCTTCGCGCGCGACCAGTATCGCTGCCAGTACTGCGGCCGCACGCAGGTGGAACTGAAGCCGCGCGAGCAGCTCACCCGCGATCACCTGATCCCGATCTCGCGCGGTGGCCTGAACGAGTGGAACAACGTCGTCACCGCCTGCAGCCCCTGCAACACGCGCAAGGCGAACCGGTTGCCGCACGAGATCAACATGCACCCGATGACGGTGCCGGTGGAGCCGCATTTCGTGCACCTCAGCTGGGCGGTGCGCCGTCTCACGCCGAAGCAGGCGCGCTACATCAAGGTCTTTTACGGCGACGAGATGCTGGCGCAGATCCGTCGCATCGAAGGCGCCCCGGTGCTCGCGGCTCCCACCGCGTGACCGGTGGCGCCGGCACGGTGTCGCAGCTGGACACCGCCGCCGCGCGTCGCGTCGTACCGCGCGTGAAGGTCTGCTGCATCAGCAGCGTCGAGGAGGCGGCTGTCGCGATCGCACATGGCGCCGCCGCGCTGGGTCTCGTCAGTCGCATGCCGAGCGGCCCGGGCCCGATCGACGAAGCGCTGATCGCAGCGATCATCGCCACCGTGCCACCGCCCATCGCCACCTTCCTGCTCACCAGCGCCAACGACGCGGCCAGCATCATCGGGCAGCAGCACCGCATGCGGCCGACCACGCTGCAGCTGGTGGATCATCTGGAGCCGGCGCTGCATCGTGCCCTGCGCAGCGCGCTGCCTGGCGTCACGCTGGTGCAGGTGGTGCACGTCGAGGACGAGGAGAGCGTGGCCTACGCCTGTCGTGCGGCGAGTACGGTGGACGCGCTGCTGCTCGACTCCGGTCGCCTGAAATCACCGGTGCGCGAACTCGGTGGCACCGGCCGCACGCACGACTGGACGCTCTCGCGTCGCATTCGCGACACCTGCCGCCGCCCGGTCTTCCTCGCCGGCGGCCTCCACGCCGCCAACGTCACCGCCGCGATCGGCGCCGTCGCCCCCTTCGGACTCGATCTCTGCACCGGCGTGCGCACCGACGGCCATCTCGACGGCGCCAAGCTGTCGGCCTTCATGACCCGAGTGGCATCGGCGGTCTGACCAGTCGGGCAACTACAGCGAAGGGATGAACCTTCCGCCTGCCGCTACTCAGCGGTGAACGTCTTCGTCTGCGTCTGGTAGTGCCGCCGCTCGCCGCCGAGCAGTCGCACGAAGAAGGTGCGCACCGTACGCGTCACCGCCGTGCCCGGGTTGCGGTCGCCGCGCAGCGCCGGTCGCACCTCGCCGCGCAGCCAGCGCTCCACTTCATCCAGGTCCGAGAGGCTCAGCACCTCGACGTCCACGCTGGAGTCGTAGTAGTAGCTGCGACCGCGCCGCATCGGCGGGGCCATGATGCGGAAGGGTCGCTCCACCAGCGCCTCCGCCTCCTCGATCGTGTCGAGGCGGCCCAGGCGGCTCGCCTGTTCGCCCACGATGCGGTACACCTCGTACTTCTTGTTCAGCTGATCGAAGCGCACCAGCATGTCCCACTCCACTGCCGCGTCGAGCGTATTGTTGAGGCGCTCGTTGCGCCACAACTCGCAGCGGAAATGCAGGCGGGCCGGGAACCCGCCGCGCAGCAGGTCGCGCAGGTCGCGCGTGGCGAGCATCGAGCGCGGCGCGAACGCCGGCCCATCGGCACCCCCCACCGCGCGGGTCGGAAGGATGATGTCCAGTCGTGGGTCGTGCTGCGCGCGCGCCACCGACACGCTGCCCGCCGAGAGTGTGGCCAGCGTCGCGGCGGTCAGGAGCGTGCGGAGCATCGCGCGGCGCGTGACCACTAGTAGCGGCGCACCAGACGCACGAACAACTGCACGCCGCGTGATGGTGGCGCCCCCAGCGCCTTGGCCACGTAGATGCCGCCCTGGCCAAGTTCCAGGCCCGCGCCCACGCTCGTCTGCATCGCATCCAGCCCCTTCGGCGCGTCGAACGGCACCGGCAGTTCCGGCGCTCGCGATGCACGCAGCCAGCCACGACTGACGTCGGTGAACAACACCCACGCGCCGTATCCGCTGCGGTCCGGCTGGATCATCCGTGCGCCGCCGAACAGGTCCACCAGCCACCGGATGTCGTGCCGGTAGTCGGCACTGAAGAGGAACACGCGGTCGCAGAGCGCCGGCTTGCCACTCTGCTCCACCGCGCCCGAACATTGCAGGCGGTCGGGTGTGGTCACTCGCTCGCGGAACGCGAAGCCGGTGTTGGCACCCGGTCCGCTCAGTGACAGCCGGCGCTGCAGCGGCAGGGGATCGCCGTGCAGCCAGCCGCCACCCATCACCCGCAGGTTGATCTGCACCGTCGGTGACAGGCGTGTGTAGCGCCGGATGTCGAGCATGCCGCGCCCGTACCGCACCGCACGACCGTTCGACGGCAGCGGTGCCGAGATCTCGGTGCCGTAGGTGTCGTGCGTCCCATCGCCCAGTTCGTACTCACCCTGTGCCCACCAGCCGGAACGCGGTCGCACCGGATCGGTGCGCGTGTCGTAGCTCAGGCGCAGCTGCATCCGCGTGTAGTCGGCGCGGTCGAAGTCGGGATTCTGCCGCCACGGCTCGTCGTTGCGCCAGAGCGTGAACGGGTTCAGCGTGCCGCGGGGTGCCCAGTTTTCGTTGCTCACCTCCAGCGATCCGCGCACCGCGCGACCGTCGCGGAAGCCGATGAATCCACTGCCGCCATGCCGCGCGAAGTAGTCGCGGTAGTCGCTGTGCGCGAGGAACGTCGCCAACCCCACTTCCACGTCGCTGAGCTGCCACTCTTCCACGGCCGTCACCACGTCGTACAGTCGACCGCCCACGCTCCAGTGCTCGCTGCGACCGAAGCGCATCTCCACTTTCGCGCTGTGGCCCACGTTGTTGCCGTTCCACTCCAGCCGCGAGCCGGTGCGGAAGATGCCGAAGATGTCGGCCGCGATGGTGCCCGCCGGTGTGCGGTAGCGCAGTCGCGGCCCGAACTCGATCGGCAGGCCCTCCACGCGATTGTAGGTGCGCGTCAGCGCCAGCCGCATGCCGAGTCCCGCCTTCGGCTGGCCGGTGCCGATCAGGCGCCAGATCTCGTCGAAGGGTGCTTCCAGCCGCAGCATGCCGTCGTCCACGGCATAGCGCACCGAATCGGGGTCCACGCGCAGCGTACCCACGCGCGCGCTGTCGGTCCCCGTCACGCGTCCGCCCAGCACCACCACGTCACCCGTCACCGTCGTCGTCGGCGCGAACTCCACATCGCCGTTCAGCACCAGCAGCCCCCCTTCGATCGTGCCGCTGATGCGCACCGGCCCACCCAGCACCGCCAGCGCCCCGCGCACCACCGAATCGCGCGGCAACGTGAACGGCCCCGTCTCGCGTCGCGTCGCAGGGGCGTTGTACACGGCCTGCACGTCTTCACGTTCGCGCCGCGTGAGCCCCTTCGTGCCGCAGGCTTTGCCGCCGACCGTATCGCCGCAGGTGGACCAGGTGGGCTGCTGCCCCCGCGCTGCGCTCGCGCAGCACATCACGCCGGCCAGCAGTGCCAGCGCGCTGCGCCGCCTCACGTGTCACCTCGCACGTCGTGCATGCCACCACCGATGCCGAGTCGTTTCATGCGCCGGTACAGGTTGGGACGGTCGGTCTGCAGGCGTCGGGCGGCTTCGGCCACGTTCCCTGTGGCGTCGTCCAGTGCCCGCACGATCAGCTGGCGCTCGTACGTGTCCAGCGCATCGCTCAGCGGCAGCATCGGGGCGTCGCTGCGGTGTCCGGTGCCGGTCGTCGCGCGGTCGGCTCCGCGTGGCGCGGGCAGCACTTCGTACACATCACCCACCCGCAGCACGCGCCCGGGATGCAGGATCGCCAGGCGCTCGACGATGTTGGCCAGTTCGCGCACGTTCCCCGGCCAGCGATGCGCACGCAGCGCGGTCATCGCCTCGTCGGTGAAGGTCGGGGCGGCGCGACCGGTGCGCGTGCGGTGCAGGGCGGTGAAGTGCTGCACCAGCGCGTCGATGTCCTCGATCCGGTCGCGCAACGGCGGCAGCGTCATCGGGATCACGTTCAGGCGGAAGAAGAGATCCTCGCGAAAGCTGCCCTCGGCCACCGCCGCCTCGTGGTCGCGATTGGTCGCCGCCACGATGCGCACGTCCACCTTGATCGGCTTGCCGCCGCCCACGCGCTCGATTTCCCGCGCCTCGATGGCGCGCAGCAGCTTGGCCTGCGCCTCGCTGCCCAGGTCGCCCACCTCGTCCAGGAACAGCGTGCCACCATGCGCCAGTTCGAACCGCCCGATCCGTCGATCGGTGGCACCGGTGAACGCGCCGCGCTCATGGCCGAACATCTCGCTTTCCACCAGGTCGCGCGGAATGGCGGCGCAGTTGGTGCGCACGTACGCCCGGTCGCGCCGTGGACTTCCCGCGTGCAATGCACCCGCCACCAACTCCTTGCCGGTGCCCGACTCGCCACTGATCAGCACCCGCGCATCGCTCGGTGCCACGCGTGCGATCAGTTCGCGCACCTGTCGCATCGCCGGACTCTCGCCCACCAGGCCACCGGCCAGGCCCAGGTCCTCGCGCAGCGTACGGGCCGCGCGTCGCGTCTGCCGGAGCTCCAGTGCGGACGCCAGTGCCAGCAGGGTGCCTTCCGGTGTCAGCGGCTTTTCGAGGAAGGTGAAGGCGCCTAGTCGCGTCGCCTTCACGGCGTCACTGAGTCCGGCCCGACCGCTCATCATCACCACCGGCAGCTCCGGAAACCGCTCGCGGAACTGCGCCAGCGTGTCCAGGCCGTCGGTGTCGTTCGGCATCATGAGGTCCAGCAGCACCACGTCCGGTTCCGCCTCCAGCGCACGCGCGAACGCCGCATGCCCGTCGGGCGCGTCGCGCACCTCGTAGCCTTCCGCCGAGAGCAGGGCACCCACCATGCGGCGGATGTTCGGCTCGTCGTCCACGATCAGCACACTTGGCATCGGGCGGGAATCAGGTCTGCGACTGACTGCGCTCGGCCAGCACCCGTGTCACGAATCGCTGGCCTTCGCTGATCCGCTCCACTTCCACCGACATCGCTTCCACCGCCGCCTCGATCCGCTGCAGGCGATCGGTCGTATCGCGCGGCGGCATCAGGGCCTGTGTGCTCGCCCGGCGGTTCATGAACGCCTTGAGGAAACCGAACACGGGAAACGCGGCGATCATGAGTGCAAAGGAGACGATGGCAGTCTGTGCCACCTCGGCCGCCATTGGCGGGATGTCGGACGGGAACGGCGATCCAGTGTGGGTGAAGACGTCCGGGCCGCCGTCGCCCACGGTGATTTCCTTGCCGTTGACGATGATGCGACCAGCTGTTGGCTGATCGACGTCCACCTGCACGTCGGGCGCCGGTGCCGGCGGTTGCGGCTGCGCAGGACGTGCGGCCGGTGCGGCCTGACCCTGGAGTACGAGCATTCGATCAACCACGGCGAACCTCCTCGATGGGGCGATCAGCGAGCAACCGCGTGGTGAAGCGCTGTCCTTCGCTGATCCGTTCGACTTCCACCGCCACCGACTCGATCCCGGCCTCCATGCGCGACAGGCGCTGCACCAGGTCGGCGTTGAGGTCCGGTGCCTTGCCCGAGCTGCGTGCCTTGCCGCGGTAGCGCAAAATCAATCCGACGATCAGCACCAGAGCGGTCGAGACGATGCCCAGGCCGGCCACCACGAATGGCCCGTCGGAGTTCCCGCGATCTCGCGGGTCGGGCATGCCAAGCGCGGTTGCGATTGCCTCGGGTGACGCTTCCGTGAGCACCGTCGTGACGCCGTCTTTCGTGATCGTCACCACGCCGGTACCGCCGTCGCCCTGCTGCGCTTCCTCACGGGCCTCACGCTCGGCTCGCGCGGCATCACGTTGCGCCTGCGCGGCCTCGCGCTGCGCCCGCGCGATGTCCCGCGCCTGCTCTGCCTGATTGCGCGCCTGCTGCGCCGCCGCCTCGGCCGCCCCGCGAGCCTGCGCCGCCTGCGCGGCCGCCACTTCCTGTGGATTCTGTGCCAGTGCCGTCATCGCCATCCGCTCAACCCTCACCGTTGGCGCGCATCACGCGCTCGCCTCGCGCAGCACCGACGATCGGCACCGCCGCTCCTTCCGACAGCAGGCGGGACGTGAAGCGCTGCCCTTCGCTGATGCGCTCCACCTCCACCGCCACCGACTCGATCGCATTCTCGATGCGCGCCATCCGAGCCGCCATCTCCGGGTCCGCCTTCTGTGCCACCGCCGCCGGCGTACGACTGCGGCGCAGGTGATTGAGCACCATCCATGTGATCATCACGATCGCCACCAGCGTGGCACCGGTCAGCGACACGATCATCCTCGCATCGGGCTGCGGTGCACCGCTGATCCCCACCTGCGCCAGCTGCTCCGGCGTCGGGTTCTCGAGCACGATCGTCTTGCCGTCCCGTTCGATCATGATCGTGCCACGCGCCGCGCCCGGCGGCATCGGTGCATCGGCCACCGCCGGTCCACCGTTCGCCTGCGCCTCGAAACCCCGGAGCGCGGCCTTTTTCGCCGCCACTTCCAGCTGCGCATCCAGTTGCGCGTTCTCGGCGTCGGTACTGGTGGTCGTGCGGCGCGTGGTGGCGGCCGGAGGCGCATCGCGCCCCTGATCCGGCATCATGGCCACGAAGGCGATTGTCGTCGTGGTCTCAGGCATTGGTCACCTCGCGCGCAAACGCGCGCACCAGCGGAATCCTGAGCGTGAGGATGATCACGGTCAGGAAGATCATGGCGGGTACGACGATGTCTTCATCCATGCGGCGTGCCGGTATGCAGTGACGTGCCCGAACGGGGCACCGTGAGCGTGATCGTCGTGCCGAGTCCGGGTTCGCTGTGCGCACCGACCGTCCCGCCGTGCGCGAGGATGGTTTGTCGGACGATGGCGAGGCCCAGCCCCGTCCCGCCCGGCTTGGTGGTCATGTACGGCTCCCAGATTCGGCACAGCGTGTCCGGCGACATGCCGGCACCTGTGTCGTGTACGGAAATCCGCACGGATGGTGTCGGCGCCGCCACTGCTTCGGCCGAAACGGTGATCGTGCCGTCGGGACCGGCGGCGTCCACGGCGTTCAGCAGGAGGTTGCTGACTGCCCGCGCCAGCGGATCGTGGTGCCCCGATACGAAGGGCAACGACTCCGGCAACTCGAGTCGCACCGTAGCAGTTGGGGGCAGCGTGGAGCGGGCGGCGTAGCGCAGCAACTCGGCCACGTCCACGTCGGCGACAGGGCCGTCGGGCAGGCGACCGAACTGCGCGAAACTCTTCGCCAGCGTGTCCAGCCGCTGGGTTTCGGTCTCCAGCACGTCGATGGTGTCCTGAAGGTCGGGGGCGGCAGCCTTGCGCAGGCGCGCCACCGCGAACCGGATCGGCGTCAGCGGGTTCTTCAGCTCGTGCGCCACCCGGCGCGCCGTCTCGCGGAACGCGCCCAGGCGAGCCGCCTCGGTGGCGGCGCTGCGACCGGCGTCGAGCTGCACCGCCATCGTCCGCATCCGGGCGCGCAGCACGTCGAACTCGGGTGCCCCGCGACTCGGCGGTCCCATCGGCAGCGGCTCGGCGCGGGCGATGCGCTCCGTCCATTCCACCACCTCGTCCAGCGGACGACTCAGCTGCCGGCTCAGATGTCCGGCCACCCGGGCGGCGATCAGCGCCAGCAGCAGGAAACTCACTACCGCCACCACCAGCAACGGTTTGATGACACGCGGAGCCAGGTATTCCAGCCGCTTGGCCTGGTCCAGCGACGCCTGCAGTTCCGCTTCGTGCGCATCCAGCGCTGCCGTGGCTTCGCCAGCCGGTGCGATGCGGCGCGCGGCAGCCAGCGCCCGGCTCCCCGTTTCGGCCACCCGCGACCATGCCCCACCCGAGGCCATCAGCGGCAGCACCTGATCGGCAGCCACCAGCCCCGCCGTCGTCAGCACGGCAGCTGGCAGGACGGCGAACGCCAGCAGGATCAGGAGCAGACGGGTTCGGTACCCGAGGCGCGACACGGCGAGGTGCAAACGGGCTGGAGGAGGTGACGATCAGGGCATTCTACCCACGTGGACGGCCCCGGAACGCCCGTGGAGGTGCCGTTGCGCGGCGACGTCGTTAGTTTATCGGGTGCACTTCCGCTGTCGCGGACCCCGGCTGGCCTTGCCCTGATGACCTTGGGCGGGGCGCCTGGGTGAGCGACCGCGCAGCCGCCGGCACCTCGCCGATGCGGCGCGTGCCATTCGCTTCTTCACATCCCCAGTTACATGAACGGACGCACGTCGCGCCCGCACGCACCCCGAGGGCCCATCGCCCCGGTGCATCGCGGGCCGCAGGCCAGCAGCATGACTGCTGCCGCCGCCCCCAGCTACAACCAGTACAGCCAGGCGCCCAACGCCGCCCTGCTCATCGACTTCGACAACGTCACGATGGGCATCCGCTCCGACCTGCAGACGGAGCTCAAGAACCTCCTCTCGTCGGACATCATCAAGGGCAAGGTTGCCGTCCAGCGCGCCTACGCCGACTGGCGCCGCTATCCCCAGTACGTCGTGCCGCTGGCCGAGTCGTCGATCGAC
>JANMON010000117.1:0-74842 GCA_031369265.1 Gemmatimonadaceae bacterium
CGCCGACGGCTGCGCGTGCATCGCCGCGCATGCGCGCGTCCGCCACCGGCAATTGTCCCGCGCGCACGATTCCGGCATTTTCTGCAGTCCGGGCGTGACGTGGCATGGCTCTCGCCAGTCTTTTCGGACGGCATCGGTGTATCACCGCGATCGAGTGACCTGAAAACGAAGTTTGGGGTGCAGTCGCTCGGTGGGCCCTCCCGGCTGGCGGCGTTGGAAATCCTCGCAATACCGATGGTATTGCTGTGGTTTCCGCCTTGCCAGCCGCGCAGCCCACCGATCTTTGTGCTACCCCAACTTCATTTCCAGGCCACTGGACGGCCGGCCGCGACCACCCTGATTCGCTCCTATTCCATTATGTGCGGTATTGCAGGTTTCCTCGGCGCGCCGAAACGTGGCACGCCCGAGGCCTCCGTGAAGGCCATGACCGATGCCATCGCGCACCGCGGCCCGGATGCCGATGGGGCGTGGTGTGATGCCGAGGTGGGGATCGCCCTGGGGCACCGTCGGCTCTCGATCATCGACCTTTCGCCCGCCGGAGCCCAGCCGATGGCCTCGGCCGGCGGCCGGTACATGGTGGCCTTCAACGGCGAAGCCTACAACTACAAGCCCATTCGCGACGAGCTCGCTGGCTCGGGGTACGCGTTCCGCGGCCATAGCGACACCGAGGTCCTGCTGGCGGCTTTCGAGCGCTGGGGCGTCGAGGCCAGCATCCCGCGGTTCGCCGGCATGTTCGCCCTTGCCGTGTGGGATCGTCAGGAACGCGCGCTCTGGCTGGTGCGGGACCGACTGGGTGAGAAGCCGCTCTACTACGGCCGGGTGGGCGACAGTTGGCTCTTCGGCTCCGAGCTGAAAGCGCTGCGGGCCTTCCCCGGCTGGCACGGGAGCATCGACGTGCAGGCGGCCACCCAGTTCCTGCGACACGGCTACATCCAGGCGCCGCAGACGATCTACACCGGCATCCACAAGGTCCGGCCCGGTTCGATGGTCGTCCTGAAGGTCGGCGAGGCGCCGCGCGAACTGACGTACTGGTCCGCCGAGTCGGCGGCACGCGCCGGCATCGCCGACCCGTTCGCCGGCAATATGGATGAGATCGTCACGGCACTGGATGCCGAATTGCGCCGCGTCGTGAACGACGAGATGGTGGCCGACGTCCCGTTGGGCGCGTTCCTGTCGGGTGGCGTGGATTCGTCGCTGATCGTGGCGCTGATGCAGACGCAGTCGAGCCGGCCGGTGCGCACGTTCACGATCGGGTTCGACGATCCGTATTACAACGAGGCCGGGTTCGCGAAGGAAGTGGCCGCGCACCTGAAGACGGACCACACCGAATTGATGGTTCGCGGCGATGACGCACTCGATTTCGTCTCGCGCCTGTCCGAGTTGTACGACGAGCCGATGGCCGACATCTCGCAGCTCCCGACGCTGCTGGTGTCGCGGATGACGCGTGAGCATGTGACGGTCGCGCTCTCCGGTGACGGCGGCGACGAACTGTTCGGCGGCTACAGTCACCACAGTGCGCGCGGCCTGGTGGATCGCGTCGCCAGTGCCACGCCGGCGATCTTCCGACAGGCGCTCGGTGCCGCGCTGCAATCGCTGCCGGATCCACTCCCCGCCACGCTCTCGCGCGCCCTCTCCGGCAGCACGCAGTCGCGACCTGCCAACACGCTCTCGCGCCTCGGCGCCGTGCTCGCCTCCGACGGCGGCTCCGACGCGTTCGTGTCGGCGATGGCACACAGCGTCGATGCCGCCACCCTGCTTCATCCGTCGCGGCGCGCGCAGGCCGGGAGCGGCGCCCTGGTCGGCCCATGGCTCGGCGACGATCGCGGCTTCGAGTCGCGGATGCTGTTCGACGCCACCACCTACCTGCCGGATGACGTGCTGGTGAAGGTCGATCGCGCGGCGATGGCGTTCAGTCTCGAGACACGCGCCCCGCTGCTCGACCATCGCATCTTCGAGTTCGCCTGGCGTGTACCGTACGCGCTGAAAGTGCGCGACGGCATCGGCAAGCAACCACTGCGCGAGCTGCTCTATCGCTACGTGCCACGCGCGCTGATCGACCGGCCCAAGCGCGGCTTCTGGGTACCGCTCGCGGCATGGCTGCGCGGCCCACTCCGTCCGTGGGCCGAGGCACTGCTGGCCAGCAGGGAGCTCGAGACGGGCGACCTGCTCGACGCGACCATGGTGCGCCGTCTCTGGTCGCAGCACGTCAGCGGTGTTGCCAACCATGGGGAACGTCTCTGGCCGGTGCTGTCGCTGCTGGCGTTCATGCAGGCCGACGCGCGCGCCCGTCAGCCCACCTGAGCCGATGGCCAAGCTTCTCTTCGCCGCCAACGACAAGCGTTCCGCCTGGCTCGCCGCTGCCATCCGCGGCCTCGGGCATGAACTGGTCGAAGTGCCGTTCGACGACATCGATCGTGCGACGAAACTGCGGGCCGGTGTCCTCTCGTTCTCGTCCCCGCGCATGGAGTGGTGGCAGAACTACCAGACGCACCCGGTGGTGCAGGCGCGGCGCGCCGAGGTGTTCCGCCGCAACGCGCAGGCGCATGCCGACACCGCCGATGGCATCGTGACCTGGGGCAGCTGGTTTCCGCCGCGGTTGCACCGCACCGACGGGAGCCAGGTACCGTACGTGTATTACATCGACCAGAGTCGCTCGGTGACGCCGGATCCGCTGGAACTGAAGCCACGCTTCCCGCGGCCGCGCGGCGGCAATAGGGCGCAACGCGAAGGCTACCTGCGTTCGGCCGGTGTGTTCTGCATGTCGCGCTGGGCGGTGGACCAGACGGCCCGCGCGCATCCCGGATTGCCCCCCTCTCTGGTGCAGTGGGCGGGCTGGGGACCGTGCGCGTTCGACCTGTCCGCCGAGCCTCTCGATGAACGCAGCGGTCCGCCGGTGGTGCTCCACGTCGGCAACGATTTCTACCGGAAGGGTGTGGATTATCTGGTGCAGGTCGCACGACGCGTCCGCGCAGAAATTCCCGACACCCGCTTCATCGTCGTGGGCAAGGATCAGAGCGATCATCCGGTGGACCTGAGTGAAGTGGAGTACCTCGGACTGCTCTCGGATCGTGAGGAGCTGAAGCGACTCTTCAAATCTGCCAGCCTGTTCTTCCTGCCGAATCGGTTCGACCGCTCACCACATGTGCTGGTCGAGGCGATGAGCGCCGGCCTGCCGGTGGTCGTCTCGCATCAGGGGGGACCGGGCGAGCTGGTGACCCACTACGGCGTCGGTGCCGGTGCCGCCGTCGGCGACATCGCTGGATACAGCGATGCGATCCTCGCGCTCCTGCGTGACGATCAGCGTCGCCGTCAGTGCGGCGCCGAGGGGAAGCGGCTGGCGTCCAGCACGTTCAGCTGGGCCCAAATTGCGCAGCGCATCATCGCACCGCTGACGCGAAGCCTGGCCAATCGGGGGCCCGAGCCGATGACGGCCCATTCATGACCCGCTCGCACACGATGCCCCGGAAAGCACTGTTCCTCGCCAATCGATTGCCGTGGCCGCTGGTGGACGGATGGTCGCGTCGCACGTTTCATGTGATCCGGCAACTCGCCATGGAATGGCCGGTGCACGTCATCGTGCTGTCCGATGGCGATCCGGCCCGGCTGCGCGAGGCGCAGGCCGCACTCGGTGATTCGGTCACCGTACAGAGCATCCGACGGCGGCCATTCCGCAGGATGCGCGGCGTGCTCGGCTCGCTCCTCCGCAATCGGCCGTTCCATGTCGCGGCTGACACCGATGCCGACTTCGCACGGGCGGTGACCACGTTCCTGGGAGCGAACGACGTGGCCCTGATCGGCTGCGCCGGCGTCAACATGGCGGGCTACTTCGCGCTCGACGCGCGGCATGCCGCGTTGCACCTGGTCGATACGCACAACATCGACTCGCTGGTCGTCGATCGCTTCGCCACGCTGGCGAAGGATCCGTTCCGTCGCGCGTTCCTGACGCTGGCGGGTCCGCAGATGCGCGCGTGGGAACAACAGGTCTTCGCCGACGCCGACCTGGTCATCGTCTGCTCCGACTCCGAGATCGGTCTCGCCCGATCACTGGCAGCGGATGCGGCGGTGTTCTGCATCCCGAACGGCGCGGAGGTCGAACCGCTCCCCGCACGCGACTCGCCTCGGCCGACTGCAGGCGGCGCGCAGCTGCTTTTCTTCGGTCGCCTGGACTATTTCCCGAACGTCGATGCGCTGGAATTCCTCCGCGCCTCGATGATCGACGAGCTGCGCCTACAGTTGCCGGGCTTCCGTATCCGGATCGTCGGCGCCGGAGACACGGCGGCGATCGAAGCGCTGTTCCGCGACGTGCCCGAAGTGGAGGTCGTCGGCTTCGTGGACTCGATCGGTGGCGAGTTGCAGGCGGCCGACGCGGTGATCGTGCCGCTGCGCACCGGTGGCGGCACACGGCTCAAGATTCTCGAGGCGATGGCCGCAGCCCGACCGGTGATCTCGACGACGATCGGTGCCGAAGGCATCGAGGCGACGGATGGCGTCGACATCCTGCTGCGTGATCAGCCGGCGGAATTCGTCGCGGCAGTGGCGTCGGTCATCGCCGACCGCGCCTCAGCCGAGCGACTCGGTGCGGCGGCGCGGAACACGATCGTGGCGCGGTACAGCTGGGACGGCATCGGATCCAACCTGCGCAGTCTGGTGGAGGCGAAGCGGGCCGACCATCAGGACACTGCCACCGTCACGATCGCCTGACGCTGCCTGCCACGCGCGAAGCGACCTAAAACTCCAGGTGTCGCGGCAGGTCCAGCTCGAACTGGAACGAGCTGCCGACATTCGTCGTGCTCTCCACCAGCAGTTCGCTCCCCATCGCGCGCACCAGGTTCTGGCAGATCGACAAGCCGAGACCGGCGCTGGAAAACACGTACTGTCCCGGCTTCAGCCGGCGACGGAAGGCATCGAACAGCGTACCCAGCACACTTTCGGGAATGCCCCGGCCCGTGTCGTTGACCTCGAACCGGAGCCGCGTCGCGCTGAGTGACCTGACGATCACCGCAACCTCGCCGGTGGCGGTGAACTTGAGTGCGTTCGTGACCAGGTTCAGCAACACGCGTTGCACCGCGGGCCCGTGACCCAGCCGCGCGTCGGTGACCGAAGTCTCGAACCGAAGGTCGAGGCCGCGCTCGTCCGCCATCGGCCGCACCACGTCGTGCACCTGCTGAAACACACTCTGCAGCAGGAACGGTCGTGGTTCCTGCTGCACCAGCTTCTCGCCACCGCGCGCCAGGTCCATGACGTCGCTGGCCATGGTGCTCAGGCCGAATGCCGCACCGTAGATCAGTCCGAGCTGACGTTCCTGCACCGACGATACCGGGCCGCTCTGCCCGCGCCGGATCTGCTCGGCGAGGAACAGAATCGAACCCAGCGGCGAGCGCATGTCGTGGGCCACGTCCACGATCAGCTCCAATCCGCCCATGCCGCCCAGTCGCGACGAGAAGCGATGGCCGGCATCGTTGTCGAGCTCCGCGCGCAACGTCTCGAGGGCGTCGATCAGTTTCACGGTCGGTTCGGCCGCCAGTGCGCCCAAGCGCGCCTGCGACAACAACGCGCGTCGCATGCCGGCAAGCATGCGGCGGGCCGGAAGCGCCGGTGGAAAGGCGATGCGCGGCACCGCACCGACCGCGTCGTGCAGGTGGATTTCAGCCGCCGCGCAGAGCAGCGACGCGCCAGCCCGCAGCTCGGCGTGCGGCCACCCACCGTCGGGCGAGAGCGCGAGTTCCTCGGCTGCCACATCAGCCGCAGCAGCCAGCGCCTCGCGCCACACCTGCCCGGCCGCCAACACGGATGGCGCCGCAGTACGCGGCTCGACCCGCAGCGTGGTCGGGCGGCGCGGGCGTGGTGCACTCATGCCAGCGACCCGGAGTACTCGTCGCGCCGCAGTTCGTGCTTCTCCATCAGGCGGTAGAGCGTGGTGCGATCGATACCCGCGAGTCGTGCCGCGCGGGACATGTTGCCACCGGCGCGCGCCACCAGGCGCGTGAGGTATTCCTTCTCGAAGTGCGCAACCAGCTTGTCCTTCGCCACGTGGTAGGCGTCGTTCATGTAGCTGCCGCTGAACGTCGTCGCCTCGGCTGCGGCACTGGTCGGACCATCCGGTGAGTCGTCGTAGACGGGGAAATCACTGCCCACCAGCGCCTTCCCCGGGTCGGCCACCACCGCGGTGTGCTCGATCATGTTCTGCAGTTCGCGCACGTTGCCGCGCCACGGCCGGCTGCGCAGGAAATCCTGCGCATCCTCGCTGAACGTCGGCGCCGGCTCGCCGGGCTGGCGATGGCGGTCCCAGAAATGGTGCAGGAAGTGCGCGGCCAGCACCGAGATATCCTCGGGGCGCTGGCGCAGGGGGGGCAGGCGGATGGGCACCACGCGCAGACGGTAGTACAGGTCCTCACGCAGGCGACCCTGGGCCACCGCCTCCAGCGGATCGCGGTTCATGGCGCTGATGAAGCGCACGTCCACCACCGCATCCTGGATCTCACTGCCGACGCGGCGTACCACGCCATCCTGCAGCACGCGCAGCAGCTTGGCCTGGAGCGGCATCGACATCTCGGTCAGCTCGTCGAGGAAGAGCGTGCCGCCGTTGGCCACCTCGAGCAGGCCGGCCTTGTCCCGATCGGCGCCGGTGAACGCTCCCTTCTTGTGGCCGAACATTTCACTTTCCAGCAGTTGCTCGGGCAAGGCAGCGCAGTTGACCGCCACCAGCTTCTTCCCGGTGCGGCGGCTGTGGCTGTGGATGAACTGCGCGATCAGCTCCTTGCCGGTGCCGCTTTCGCCGCTGATGAGGACGGAGGCATCGGTACCGGCCACCTTGCGGGCGAGGTCGAGCGCCTTGCGGAACGCGGGCGACTGACCGAGCAGCGTGATCTTGTCGCCGGTGTGCGCGTTCTGGAAACTGGCCCCGCTGCCCATCGGCGGGGTGCCACTGCCCCCTTCGCTGCGCGCCGCACGTGTCTCACGGGCCACCAGCACCGCGTGCGACGCCCGACCCACCAGGATCTGCAGGTGGCTGGCCGAAAATGGCTTCGGGAGGTAGTCCCAGGCGCCGGCCCGCAGCGCCTCGATGCTCGAGGTCACCGACGGATTGCCAGTCATGACCACGAAGATCGTGTCTTTGTTGGCCTCCAGCGTGGCCTTCAGGATGTCCATCCCCGAGACCGGCTGCAGGTACAGGTCACACAGCACGATGTCGAAACGGCGGCGCTTGACGAGCTCCACCGCCTCGTCGGCCCGACCGGTCACCGTCACGTTGTACCCGTCGCCCTGCAGGATGCTGGCGCACCCCTCACGCAGGGTGCGATCATCATCCACGATCAGCAGCCGGAGGGTCGCCCGCGCTTCGGGAGCCACCGCCATCGAGTCGCGCGCCGACGCATCGGCTGAAAGCTGGTCTGGCGAGGTCATCTGTCCCATATGATCCGACGGGTCCCGCGGGACCGCACCGCCCTGCACAGGCTCATCCCTGCGACGGGCTGTTGCGTCGTATCTAGTGAAGAAGTGTTGCGCGTGTCAAGCAACACGTTGGTCGCGAGCCACACCGAAATGGCACGATCGTGTATTTCCTGCGACAGGGTGTCGCGCTTATACTGCGCTTTGACGACTGTTCGGTCTGTTTGTCACGGCTCCGACCGCTACGGTGGGCCGGCTCTTGCACTTTGACCGCGACGACGGGCGGTTCTCGTGAGAGCCCGCTCACACGAATGGCGTCAGCTTGCTCGGTGCACCGGTCGTCCGATGCTGGGGTATAGTGACGCTGCAACACATCAGTGCGTCCCATTGCGACATGACACGACAGTTCAACGCCCTCTCCGCCGGCTCGCGCCTGGCCCCTGCTTCCGCTCCTGCCTCGCTCCCTGCGATGCCGCAGGCGCAGGTCGAGCAGTGGGGCCCGCCCCCGCCGCCGCCCGCCGCAATGTCCCCCGCCTACCAGCGCTACCTCTCGGCGGTCGGGCGATTCAAGTGGCTGATCCTCGCCATGGTCCTGCTCGGCCTGCTGGGCGGGTACGTGGCCACCAGGTACATCAAGCCCGAGTACGATGTGTCGGGCAAGATCACTCTGCGCGACCCGAGCGCCGAGATCATCGGCAACTCGCGTCAGCGTTCGAACGAGTCGTACCTGCAGGTGTTCCGGGCCTATTCCATCACGGACTCGGTCGCGCGCAAGCTCCGACTGTACCTCGACACCCGCCGCGACGCCGACTCCGTCTATTTCCGTGAGTTCGCCCTCGCCCAGCAGTTCGTGCCGGGCACATATGAACTCACGATCGACAGCAAGAAGGAGAAGTACCGCCTCCGCCGCACCCGCAATGGCGATTCGCGTGAGATCGAGACCGGCCTGATCGGCGACTCGATCGGCCGCGAATCGGGGCTCCGCTGGCGCCCCGTCAAGGAGTTGCTCCCGGCCAAGGCCACGGTCGAGTTCGAACTGATCACGCCGCGCGAAGCCTCGACCAACCTGCAGAAGAAGCTCCGGGCCGACGCACCGCCGAACACCGACGTCATGAACGTCTCGCTGCGGGGCGAGGACGCCGCCCGCACCGAGGTGGCGCTGAACGAGTGGATGTCGCTGTTCGTGAACTACCTCGGCATTCAGAAGAACGGCGGGACCACAGTCACCGCCAATGCCGCCAACAAGGCGTTCACCGACGCCGAATCTCGGCTTCGCGCTGCGCGCAATGATTATGAGCGCTTCCGCGTGAATGCCATCACGATGCCGTCGGAGCAGACCGTGCTCTCGCCGGGCGTGCAATCCACGCAGAATCCGGTGCTGGAGCAGTTCACCCGCTTCCGGCTCGAGGCGCAGAACCTCCGCAACGACCGTGAGTTCCTGCAGGGTTTGCTGCGGCCGGGACGCCTGCGGGAATTGGATCCGAGCGTCGCGACCGGCCTGACTTCACTGCAGGGCGCCGGTGGCGAGGCGTTGCGCGGCGTCCTGGCTGAGCTCAACACGGCGCGCGCGCTGTACCGTGCGAAGAGCGCCATCTACACCGACTCCGCGCCGGAAGTCGTCAAGATCCAGGGCCAGATCGCGAGTCTCGAAACGAGAGTGCTACCGAATCTGATCAGGGACCAGGTGGCCTCGTTGCTCGCCAAGGAAACCGACTTCAATCGCCGCATCGCCGGGCAGTCGGCCGAAATTCGCGGCATCCCCGAGCGCACCATCCGTGAGGAAGAACTCCGCGCCAAGGTGGATCGCGAACAGAAGATCGTCGAATACCTCTCCAACAACCTCGAGACGCAGCGCCTGAAGGAAAATTCGGCGCGCAACGAAGTCTTCGTGCAGGACTCGGCCGTCGCCCCGTTCCGCCCGACCTCGAACACGGCCCTGCAGATCATCCCCGCTGGCCTCCTGGTCGGACTGGTGCTCGGTCTCGGCCTTGCCATCCTGCTCGACCTGCTCGATCGCCGAGTGCGGTACCCCGAGCAGGTGGCTGCCGAGCTGAGGCTGGATATCATCGGCGCGATTCCGCTGGTACACCCGGGCCGCCCGTCGGTGGAAGAGCAGGCACAGCTGGTCGAGAGCTTCCGCACCTTACGGCTCTCGCTGCGCCATCAGTTCACGGCGGGCGAACCGGTCTCATTCACCGTCACCAGCACCGGGCCGGCCGAGGGCAAGTCGTTCGTCTCGTCCAACCTGGCGCTGTCGTTCGCGGAAGCCGGCTTCCGCACCGTGCTGGTGGATGGCGACACCCGGCGCGGCGCCATCCAGCAGGCGTTCGGTGTTCCGCAGAAGCCGGGCCTGGTGGAGTTCCTGCAAGGCACCAGCACGCTCGACGAGACGGTGTATCCGACTTCGTACGAACGTCTGTCACTGGTGCCCTGTGGGTCACGTCATCGCCAGGCACCGGAGATGGTCACCACCGCCGCGATGGAAGCACTGCTCGATGACCTGCGTGCGCGATTCGACGTGGTGATCGTGGACAGCCCGCCACTTGGCGCCGGTACCGATGCCTACGCACTCGCCACACTCACTGGTGGCCTGTTGATGGTGCTGCGTGTCGGCGTCACCGATCGCAAGATGGCCATCGCAAAGCTGGAAACGATGGATCGCCTGCCGATCCGTCCACTCGGTGCCGTGCTCAACGGCATCGAGGGCAAGGGCGTGTTCCAGTACTACCACTACCTCGAAGGCTACAACTCGGCCAACGCCGGCGACGATGACGAACCGATCGCCCCGTTGCCGAAGAAGTCGAAGCCGCGGCTCACTGGCGGCAAGGCATAGTTTGCGCACATCTGCACACGACGGCCTGTAATGGCTGTCGCCGCACAACTATCGGTCATCATCCCGACGTTCAACGAGGCCGAGAACGTCGAGCCGTTGTA
Source organism: Gemmatimonadaceae bacterium (assembly GCA_031369265.1). Classification (GTDB taxonomy): domain Bacteria; phylum Gemmatimonadota; class Gemmatimonadetes; order Gemmatimonadales; family Gemmatimonadaceae; genus JACMLX01. The sequence continues at coordinate 10,324 of JANMON010000117.1, forward strand.
CGACGCGCTCAGCGTGGCGCTGGAAGGGATCGCGTTCGAGGCGATCTTCGTCGATGACGATTCGCCGGACGGTACCTCGACCAAGGTGAAGCGTCTGGCGCAGGCGCGCGGCAACGTGCGATGCATCCACCGCATCGGCCGCCGCGGACTGTCCAGCGCGGCGGTGGAAGGCATTCTCTCGTCCAGCGCGCCGTACGTCGCCGTGATCGACGGCGACATGCAGCACGATGAGCGCATCCTACCGCAGATGCTCGAGCTGCTGCGTACCGATGCCGCCGACATCGTGGTCGGTTCGCGGCATGCCGAGGGCGGTAGCCTTGGCGACTGGACCAAGTCGCGCGCGGTGATGAGTGACATCGCCAGCCGGCTCAGTCGCGCGATCCTGAAGGGGCGCGACCTCAAGGATCCGATGAGCGGCTTCTTCATGACGCGTCGCGAGCTGTTCGATCGTGCGGTGCCGACGCTCTCGATCGAGGGCTTCAAGATCCTGCTGGACTACATCGCGTCGGTGGACCCGAAGCTTCGCGTGGCGGAAGTCCCATACCACTTCCGCAACCGCATCCACGGCGAGAGCAAGCTGGATAGCCTGGTGCTCTGGGAGTACGGCATCCTCCTGCTGGACAAGCTGGTGGGCCACATCGTGCCGCCACGCTTCATCCTGTTCGCGCTGGTGGGTGCGACCGGTGTGGTGGTGCACTTCGCGCTGCTCAGCTTCATGCTCTCCATGGGCATCGCGTTCCTCACCGCCCAGAGCGTGGCGACGCTGTTCGCGATGACCACCAACTACCTGCTCAACGACTCGCTCACCTATCGCGACAAGCGGCACCGCGGCCTGCGATGGTTCAAGGGCCTGATCAGCTTCTACCTGGTCTGCGGTGTGGGCGCGCTGGCCAACGTCGGCATCGCGTCAGCGCTGTTCAAGGACAACTACACCTGGTGGATCTCGGCCGGCGCCGGCGTGATCGTGGGTACGATCTTCAACTACGCCCTGACGTCGCTCTTCACCTGGCGGAAGTAGCCGCCGAGGGCCTGCCGGGACGGCGTCACACGAACGTCGCCGGCACCTCATCGAAACTGGGCACCGAGACTGCCCGTGACACGTGTGCGTATCGGAGCGCCGTGGACGCGCGCACTAGCAGGTCGGAGCCACTCGGATCGGCCGGCGTGGGCGGGGCGATGGTGGCGGTCCCGGCGCGTAATTCCACGCGATACGTCTCGCCGGCGTCCACGAACGCCGGTAACAGCGCGACCCGCTCGCGCACCCTGGCCACCATCTCCGCTGCGCCATGCCGTTCAGTCATCGGCGCCAGGATCGCGAACTCGTTGGTGCCGAGCTGTCCCACCACGTCCGAGCCGCGTGCCACGCTGGCCATCGTCCGGGCGACATCGCTGGCCACCCGTGGCGGCAACGGACGATCCGCTGCGTCGGCTGCACCGGCCACCGCCACCGCTCCGACGGCAATGCATGAGACCGGCGTCTGGCGGCGCACGGCGTCGGCCAGCATCTCTCGCACCCGGCGATGGAGGCCTCGGTAGGTGTAGAGCCCCGAGTCGGCGTCCACCATCCGGACCCGCTCCCCGTCATCCACCACCCGCTTCGCGTCCACCCAGTTTCTCAATCGCAGCACCAGCAGCTCGCCATCCAGCGGCTGCTCCCACACGCTCCAGGCGCCAGCGAGGTAGGCCTTGCGGAGGAAATCGCGAGGGGCCGCCCCGGAGGTCATCAGCACCACCGGCACGTGGATGCCGACCCGCTGTTCGGCCCGGATGAGCCGGCAGACGTCCAGCCCGTCCACATCGGACAGTCGCGAATCGATCAGGACCACGTCCGGCGACACGGAAGCGGCCAGCTCGATCGTCTGTCGACCCGAATATCCGCGGACAAGCGCGAAGCCGTGTGGACCGAGCACCGTCTCCAGCGAGCGCGCCGCCCACTCCTGCTCGACGCCCACGACGATGATCGGCGGACGACTGGTCTGCGGCAGCTGTGTGTTCGGCGTGGCCATGCGATGCGTACGGTGGGAGACGGGGCAGTGAGCAGGGCGAACGCAGGACTCATGCACCCGATGACGTGAACAGCTAAACGCATGCAAGTCAAACACTTGCGCTGAAACATCAGCCTCGAAAAACGCTGGCACGTGCAGCACCTCTGCAACACAAACCGACGGAATCCACGGTTTTGCCACACTCTCAAGGGACGTCGAGGTCGTCTGCACCGCGCCATTTGGGCCGGTGCCCAGGCGCGTGCCGACGGCGCCGGCAGCCAAACCGTTACCGGGATGACCACCTTTGCGTCACGCAGGTGTATAGGAGGGCTCGGCACGGAGGTGATAAGTTGTTCCCGTCACATCGTGCCACTCCGCTGGTGCAGTTCATGCGCTAGGGACTCGAGGCCGCCTGTGTGAAGCTGGGTCGGGCGGCGTCAGGTAAGTCCTTGCGCGGTAATGCTTTTTCACCAGAACTACCCTTCGCTGCCGGCCTCTGCCGTCACGGGGGAATGGAATGTCATGCGATCTGTGTCCGTCATTTCCTCCACGCAACGTCTGCCAACGTTGGTTGCACTGGCGTTGATGCTCGGTTGCGGCGCCAGCCTGTTGCAGGCGCAGGCGCCTGCTGAACAGACGCTGTACCGAACCCGCCCGTTCCTCGACTCGGTCGCCACGTCGCTCGAGAAGAACGGCAAGTCGTCTGAGGCCGCCACGATCCGCGATCGCCTGAAGGTTGGTGATTTCTATCCCGGCGATCGACTGGTAGTCGAGATGTTCGGCAGCGAAGAGCCGTTACGTGACACGGTTTCGGTGCGCGCAGGACAGGAAGTCCTTCTCGGACAATTCCCTGCCTTCTCGCTGCGCGGTGTGCTCCGCTCCGAAGCGGACTCGGCACTCGTCGCGCAAGCCAGGCGATATATCCAGCGTCCAGTGATCCGGACCCAGCCGCTCGTGCGACTGTTGGTGACCGGTGCCGTGGGCAAGCCCGGCTTCGTCACGGTGCGTGGTGACGCAGCGGTCTCTGACGTCGTCTCCAGCGCAGGTGGGCTGACGAATTTCTCGCGGCTCAACAAGTCCAAGGTGAAGCGGGGCAGTGGCACGCTCGTTGAACCCGACAGCCTCGGAACGATTTTTCGATCCGGCATGACGCTGGATCAAGCTGATATCCGTGCCGGCGATGAAATCGCCATCAGTGAGAAGAAGCAGGGTGGATTCACCGGAATGATCTGGGCGGCGTCGGCTGCCATCGGTGTAATCCTGTCGCTCGTGTCTCTGGCGCGCTGACCCGCGCGTCACCGCTCAATTCTGCCGAGGAAGGCGTGGGCTCTACGGTACCAGGTGCGACACAGATGTCAGGCCGCATCGCGGCATTACGCGACGCGTTCGGAGGCGCGGCCACGGGCTGGCCATCGCCCGATGAAGGCGACACGCGTGAGCGTCGCAGCCAGGCGCGGGCGCACAGCAGCGCCGACGATCGTGCCTCAGTGCATCCGGAATGGATGCATCGCTCCCTGAACGTGGCCGTGGCCGCGATCGGCTTGCTGATCATCGCCCCGTTTGCCCTGCTGATCGCGGTGCTGATCAAGCTCAGCAGCCCAGGCCCCATCTTCTACTCGCAGACGCGCGTCGGGTTGGATCGTCGTGCCTCGCGTGCCGACCGCAGTCAGTCACGCCGCGAAGAGGACCTCGGTGGCCGGGTGTTCACGATCTACAAGTTCCGCTCGATGCGGGTGGACGCCGAGACGCCGGGGGAAGCGGTGTGGGCGTCGAAGGACGATCCGCGGATCACCGCCATTGGCGCCTTCATCCGGAAGACGCGCCTCGACGAGACGCCGCAGTTGTGGAACGTAATGCGCGGCGAGATGAACGTGGTCGGACCGCGCCCGGAGCGCCCCAGCATCTTCCTGTCGCTGCGCAACCAGGTCGAGAACTACCACCTGCGCCAGCGTGTGAAGCCGGGCATCACCGGCTGGGCCCAGATCAACCAGGCCTACGACAGCACCGTGGAAGACGTGAAGAACAAGGTGGCGCTGGATCTGGTGTACATCACCAACCGCTCGCTCTGGCTCGACGTGAAGATCATGGCCAACACCCTGCCGGTGATGATCGGGCGCAAAGGCGCCCATTGATCCCTGTACGATGACACCGTCCGGCGCAGCCTTCGGCCGATGACGATCGCGGCAGCCGTCCTCCTGTGCAGCGTGGCGGTGCTGGCGTGGACCTGGTTTCTCTACCCGGCAGCGATGGTGACGCTGGCGCGTCTGGTCCCTCGCACCGCGCCGGCTCCACCAGCGCAGTGGCCACACGTCACGGTCGTGATTGCGTCGCGCGACGAGCCGACTGCGGTGGCCGCGCGCATCGCCGACATCTTCACCGCTGACTACCCCGCGGCGCGACTCGATGTCGTGTTGGCGATCGACCCCGGCAGCTCCGTCGAACGGAGTGCGATGCTGCAGGCGCTGGCGGGTGACCGCGTGCAGGTCGTGCGCGGCGATGCGCCGGGGGGCAAGGCCGCCAGCGTGAACGCTGGTGTGCGCGCTTCCACCGGCGAGGTGCTGGTGTTCACCGATACGCAGCAACGGTTCGAGTCCGCGGCGATCAGCGCGCTGGTGACCACCCTCCTCTCCGACGCGCGGCACACGGTGGCCGGTGGCGCCCTGTACCTCCCCGGCGATCGGCCGGGCGAACGTCGCTCGCCGGTGGAATGGTACTGGGCAGGCGAGCGCGTACTGCGCGCCGCGGAAGCGCGACTGCACTCGACGATCGGTGTCAGCGGCTCCATCTACGCGATGCGTGCGTCAGCCTGGGTACCCATGCCGGCCGGGCTGATTCTGGACGACGTCTTCGTGCCGATGCAGCAGGTGCTGCAAGGTGCCCGGGTGGCCTACACGCTGGAGGCCCGCGCCTGGGATGTGCGCCGCACCGATCACGACTCGGAGCGCGTGCGGAAGGTGCGGACGTTGACGGGCAATTTCCAGCTGGTGGCCTGGCTCACGGTCTTGTTGGTGCCATTCCGGAATCCCGTCTGGCTCCAGTTCGTCAGTCACAAGCTCTTGCGGCTGGCGAGCCCATGGGTGGCATTGGTCGGAGGGCTCAGTCTGGTGGCACTCCTTGTGCGTATGCTGGCGTCGGTACCGCTGGGTTGGGTACTGGCGGCCGGAACCGGGGTCGTCGGCGCTGTCATCCTGCCCCCGACGGGTCGTCGCGTTCGCGCGTTGGCCCGCTGGGTCGTGTCGCTCAACGGCGCGCTGGTGCAGGCCTCGATCAACGGTGTCCGCGGGCGCTGGGACGTCTGGTGATTCCTTCGGGATCGCCGGCGCTCCTTTGACGTCGTCGGGCGCTCATCTGACATATCCACAGAGGTTCGGGCGTCGGGATTCCAGCCGGTTGCCGGTTCGTGACTTCGTGCGGTTGGACGCGTCCATATCGCGCAGGTGCGAACCGCTAGATCGGCGGTCGCGATAACGGCACACCCGTCGAAAGGCGGGGTCGCAAAGCTACGGGGCTAAGGCACAGAACGTGCTATGCTCGCCGGGCTGCCGAACGGCTATCCCGACGGAGGGACACGCACTATGGGCGCACGACGCAATTACGTTCGGCATGTAGTGGGACTCTGCACGATCGCCCTCACACTCACGGCGTGTGAAGACCAGGCGATGATTGATCCGACCAGCACCAAGGCAGAAGCCGTCGCGACGCAGATTGGCGTCTCACGCGACCTCGTCACAATCCGTGAAGGTGAGACGGTTCGCATCCGCGCGGCGGATGGTGCCACGGCATCGCGCGACGTCTCGTGGAGCACCGCCGATGCATCGATCGCGGCCGTCGATCTGCGTGGTAATGTGCGCGGTGTGGCAATCGGCACGACCATGGTCACCGTCGTCTCCCGGAACGGGTCGTCAGACGTCGTGGTGACTGTGCTTCCCAGTGATGGTGAGGTTGTGCGTAATGCAAAGCCGACGCGATAACGCCATGATCGCACGCATGATGGGAGCCGCGCTCCTCGCACTCGGCGGCCTCGCGACCCCGGCGCTGGCGCAGAAGGCCCTCACCGCGTCCGGCACCGTCACGATCAGTGCCGCTGCCGCGCGGGCGGAGAACCTCGTCTTCACGCAGGCCGTGCCGCGCCTGGTGGTGGCGCAGACATTCCAGATGGCCGTCGGCCAGATCAGCGACCGGCGCACGGTGGTGCCGGTCAGCGGTGCCACCTGGGACTCATCGGAGCCGCTGGTGGTCTCGGTGAATGCCAGTGGCCTGACCACCGGCCTGCGCGAAGGCAAGTCGGTCATCACCGCCACCCACAACGGGCAGTCGGTGCGCGTACGCGTGTCGGTGGCGCCAGCGACGACCACAACCACGGTCGCCACGCTCGAGATCACTCCGGCGGTGGATACCGTCGACATCAACGGCACGCGACAGTACACGCACACCGCGCGCGGCAGCGACGGCCTGGTGATCACCACCGCACCGGTGTCGTACGTCTCGCGCGACAGCACCATCGCGCACGTCTCCGCCGATGGGCTGCTGGCCGCGCGCAAGTCCGGCAGCGTGACCATCGTCGCGTCGTCGGGCACCGTCTCCAGTTCGGCCCTGATGGTCGTGCGCCAGGCTGTCGTCACCCGCCTCAGTGTGCTGCCGGCTCCGATGTCGGTCACCGCGGGTGACAGCAGCGAAGTCACCGTTGCGGGCACGCGTTCTGACGGCACCACGCTCGATCCTGCGCAACTCACCGTGAAGGCGCTGCGTGGCCGTGTCAGCGGCGGCAAGTACGTCGCACCGACGACGGCGGGCCCCGACACCATCGTCGTCAGTGCCACCGACGGCACCACCTACAGCAGTCCGGTCACGGTGATGGCGCCGACCACCGTCAGCACCCCTGCGGTTGGTGCACCCGCATCACGCATCGCGCTGTCGCTGACGCGCTTCGACGGCGGCAGTGGCACGGTGCAGGTGAACAGCGGCGTGCCACTGGTGCCGAACCAGCTGCGCCTCGCCGATGTGGCGAAGCTCCGCCTTGTGGTCAACGGCAACGAGGTGCCCGCACGATTCACCGCGCTCAAGGGCCTGCATCGCGACGGCTCGCTGCGGTCGGTGCTGGTGCAGGCCGCGGTCGCCATCGGCAGCACGCCGGTCGCCGCCGAGCTGCAGCTGGGTGTGGCCTCGACGCTCGCGGCGCCCGCCGCGGTCGCACCGCAGGCCAAGCCGGCCGCGATGGCCCTGCCCACTGGCGAGCAGCTGCGCGCCAGCATGATCGTCGGTGCCACGCGCTCCATCGACTCCACGTCGCTGTCCGGTTACGACACCAAGTTCCGTCAGTTTGCCGACGAGCAGTGGACGCTCTATGGCGCCGACTGGGGCAACGTGAACTACTACGATCGCGTGCTGAACCACGTCGCCTTCTGGGCCCGTGGCGGTGAGGTCCTGTACATGCGCCGTGCGCTGGACATGGCGGTGGACTATCGCGACAAGTATCTGGTGGCCAGCGATTACCTGCCGTCGCCACACTGGTCGCAGCTGGAAGGCCTCGCCGTGCACTATTGGCTGACGGGCGACGAGACCTCGCGCACCACGGTGCTGAAGACGGCCACGCGTGTCACCGACACGTTCCAGGCCAGCTACATGCTGGACCCGAACTTCGAGTACAACGACGGCCGCATCCAGGCCCGCATGTTGATGGCCAGCTCGCTGGCGGTGGTGCTCGAGGGTGACCCGATGTTCCGCACCCGTGCTGCCGGCTACGTGCATGCGATGGTGACCAACATTCTGCCCGACGGCTCGTACTTCTGGAAGGGCTGGAATGGCCAGGGCAACTTCATGGTCGCGCTGCAGAACGACGCCATGATCAAGTACCTCGAGTGGGTCGCCGACGACAGCCGCATCGCGCCGACGATCAAGAAGTCGCTCGACTACCTCTGGTCCACGCAGTGGCTGGCCACGGGTCAGGCGTTCCGATACGGCTCCAGCGGCACTACCGGTGATGCCATCGCACCGGCGCCGGACCTGAACATGTTCTTCGTCGGCGCCTACGCCTGGTACGGCAAGCTGTCTGGCGACACCAGCTACCGCACCAAGGCCGATACGATTGCGCTGGGCGCAATCGCCGGCGCGTGGCTCAGCGGCACCAAGCAGTTCAACCAGTTCTTCTACAACTCCTACAACTACCTCGCATATCGCCGGTAGGCCGGAGGCGGGTCGAACAGGCAGGAAACGACGGCGCGCCGGGAGCGAAATGCTCCCGGCGCGCTGTTGCTTTCATGCCGTTCGAGCGGCGCTGACCATCAGCGCCGTGGCATCACTTCAGAAGGCGGTCAGCCCGACCGCTTGCTCGGCGGCATCAATGGCCGGGAGCACGGTAACCAACACGTCGGTCGCCTGGTTCTTCACCGAGACAGTGATGGTGGTGGAGCCGGTGCGGAGGCAGTGAATCTTGCCGTCGGGGTCCACGGTCACGATGCTCGGGTCGTCCGATGACCAGCGCACGCCGTGCGTCTGCTGCTGGCCCGAGAGCCGGATGATCGCGACTTCGTGTTCGTGCAGTCGTACCAGGTCGTCGGTCACGCGCAGAAGTGGCACCTCGGCCACTGCAGCGCTGCGGATCGGGGGGATGGTCGGCGGCTCGTCGCAGGCGGTGAACAGGCCGGCGGAGGCGCACAGCCCCGCAATCCATCGACGGGTGATGGTGCGGGTGATGGTACGTGTGATGACGGGCACGCGATCCTCAGGAGGTGTGTGTTCGGCAGCCCGGCCAACATGTAGTGCCCCACCATGAGGCACCCCGAAGTTCCGTGGCTTTGCGTCTCCGGCTTTCGCCGGATTTGCCTTTGTCGCTCCCGCCCCTGGCGGTCCGCGATCGTGCGTCGAGCCCGCCCATGCACCAGAGGTGCAGCGTACCCTGCGTGACGTGCGCGCCCGGAGCAGCCCTCTCTCCGGTGCCAGCACCGGAGACGTCCCGCCCACCACGCGCCTGTCCCACCGCACGGGCGACCGCCGCATTCCCTCGGCCGCACGCGCCGCAGCGGAGCACAGATCGTGCCATGCGGGCGCAGTGAGTGATACGTCAGCACCGACCTGCGACGGTCGTCAATTGCTAGTTTGCGCTGGCGCATCGAGACGCATCAGCGCATGACCCGCCGACGCGTTCCTGTCGCTGTGCGGTGCACACTGATGTTGCACGAGGTACGTGCAGATCGTGATTCATCACCACTGACCCGCCTGCTCACTGACCGCGACGTGACTACCGACATTCGCCCCGCACCTCCTGCCGCGCCGCGCAGCTATGGCATCGACCTGCTGCGCGGCGTGGCGTGCCTGTCGGTGCTGCTGTTCCACTTCATCGCGCGCGGCGTGGATTCGCGCTGGATCCCCGCGGCACCACTGCCGGCGTTCGAGCCGCTCGCGCGCTACGGCTACCTCGGGGTGCACCTGTTCTTCATGATCAGTGGCTACGTGATCCTGCTGTCGGCGCTGGGACGCAGTCCGCGGGCATTCGTGGCGTCGCGGGTCTCGCGCCTCTATCCGGCGCTGTGGGCCGGCGCCACCATCACGATGCTGGTCACGTGGACGCACGGCGATGCACGCTTCGCGGTGTCGTGGAGCGACTGGGCCTGGAACATGACGCTCGTGCCGCAGTACGTCGGTGCCAACTTCGTCGATGGCGCATACTGGTCACTGGCGGTGGAACTGCAGTTCTACGTGGTGGTCTGGCTGGCGCTGGTGGCACGCCTCGAAGCGCGGCTCGACCAGCTGCTGTGGGCCTGGCTGCTCCTCTCCCTCGTCGACGCCATTAACCCGATGTACCCAGTCGAACGGTGGCTGATCGCGAACTGGGCGCCATTGTTCACGATCGGGGCCGCGTCATTCCTGGCGACGCGGCATGGCTGGTCACCCCAGCGCGTCCTGATGTTGCTCGCGTCCACCGCGCTGATGCTCGTGCACGCCTGGCGCGAGGTGACCTACGTCGCGAAGTCGTTCCGGGGCGCGCCACCGGTGTTCCCGGTGGTCGCTGCAGTCCTGGTGGTGTTCCTGCTGCTCTTCCTCGCGATCAGCACCGGTAAATTGCACGTGCCGAAGACACGATGGGCGACCTTGCCGGGAAAACTCACCTATCCCGTCTACCTGATTCACCAGCACGTCGGCTACGTGGTATTCACGATCCTGGTGCAACGACAGCTGAACCCGGAACTCGCGCTGCTCATCGTCATTGGCCTGGTCGTCGCGGTCGCGACCGCGATTCATCACCTGGTGGAATTGCCACTGGCGCCGGTACTGCGCCGGCTGGTCGGGTCGCGGCGCGTCGCGACGGTGACCGCATCGTGAGCCATCCGCGACCGCCAATCGATCTGGCGCACCACCGGCAGTGGTGCGGCTGACTCGGGTGCCCGGAGACTGTTACCTTCGCCTCGCACCTCCCGTCGTTCGTGCATTGCCCGCCCGCTTCCTTCGTGACCCCGCCGGTGTCGAAACTCCTTCGCGCGCTCAGGAATCCCACCGCAGTGCTCGACCTCGTGCTGGCACTGGCGAAGGGCCATTTCTGCAAGGTGTGGCTTCCGCTGCGCGGCATCCGCTTCAGCGCGGGGCGCAACCTGAAGGTCTTCGGCACGCTCAAGGTGCGCGGCCCGGGTCGCGTGATCTTCGGTGACAACGTCGTCGTCGGAATGCTGGTCACGCCGTTCACCCATGACAGGGATGCGGTGTTGCAGGTCGGCAACCACTGCTTCCTGAATGGCGTCCGCTTCGGCTGCGCGAAGTCGATTTTCGTTGGCGACGACTGCATCCTCGCCGAGAGTCGGGTGATGGACTCGAACTTTCACTCGACCCGCGCCGATCGCTGGAATCCGGATGCCCCCGTGCGGATCAAGCCGGTGCGCATCGAACGGAATGTCTGGGTCGCCGCCGAAGCGGGGATCCTGCCCGGCACCACGATCGGTGAGAACAGCGTCGTCGGGTTCGGTGCGGTCTGTTCCGGCGCCTATCCGGCCAACATGCTGATCAGCGGCAATCCGGCGGTGCCGATCCGGCCGATCGAACCTGCGCCCGGCACTCGGTCAGCGGACGATGGCCGCGAGATTCGAGCTGAAGCGGCCGAGCCGGAGGCCCGTCGGTAGCACCTCCACACGGCCTGGCCACTCCGCACGCAGTTGTGCGGCGTCGATGAAGTCGAGGTTGGCGGCGTGGGCCCAGTAGTCCAGTCGTGTCCCGGCAATCAGTCGCCGGAAGAGACGCGGATGGTAGTGCACCAGCGGCAGCCGCGTGTGGTGCTCCACCGGGAACCAGCGATTGGGAATCGTCAGGAAGACACGATCCGCCACGCGCAGGTGTTCGGCGATGAATGCGCGCCGAGCCGCGGCGTCGCCGACATGTTCGAGCACCGCATTCGAGCAGGCGATGTCGAAGGAGCGGTCGGGGAACGGCAGGCGCGCACCCGGCGTGATCGGCACGAACGACATCTGCGGAAAGGCGCGGCGCACTGCGTCACCACTGCCGAGTCCCGCACCGGTGATCCGGTGCTGCCAGGGATACAGCTTCTCGATGAAGTTCGACGCCTCGTTCTCATCGTCGGAAATGCCGATGTCGAGGATGCGGGTGGACTCGGTGGGGCGCATGGCCGCCATGAAATGCGCGAACATCGCCAGCCTCGCCTTTTTCAGCAGCGCCAGCGCCCAGGCGTGGTTGGCGCCGTCGCGGTAGTACACGGAGTCAGTCGAGGGCATCAACGCCCGCGTGTCGCCCATCGTCATCCCGTCGAGAGGAGGCCGTGTTTTCGGCCCTGGATCACACCATATGTCGGCAACGATAGCGACCGTCCCGGCCCGAAGCTACGGCCGCGCACCGCGCAGGTTTCGAATCGGCAGGAGCACCGACTCTCGCCCGCACTCGGCACCGCGCGCCGCCAGGTAGAGCACGATGTCCTGGTTCACCGTGTCGTGGAACGTGGCGCTGGTGAGGCTGCGGAAGCGCCGGTCCTCGTCACGGAATTCATTCATGGGATCGATCGGGTCGCGCTGGATCCGCAGTGCGGTCACCGTAATCAGACCGAGCAGTCCGATGACCGTACCGGCGCTGAGGACACGCCGCGGGGTGAGCGCGGCAGCCGCATCCAGCCACCGCACGACGATGATCGCGAGACCGAAGAGGATCAGGACGCGGGCCACCGAGACCAGGCGACCACTCAACTCCGACCAGGTGAACTTCGCCGCATCGATGCCCACTACCTGCACGATGCCCCACGTGCTCACCGCCGTGACGAGGAGCACCACCGTGACGTACCCGAGTTCCGGGCCGATCGGCGTCGGCCCGGACACGTCACCGCGCCGTTGGAAGAGGCGCGACGACACCTCGGCGCTGCCGACGGTCAGTGCCAGCGCCACCAGCGTCAGTCCGATCGGCAGCACGGCACCGCTGGACGACGACTCCACGGAATACGACAGCGGGTTGCCGGACAGGAACAAGAGGCAGACGATCGCGATCGAGAGCAGCGTCGGCCACTGCCGGAAGAGCTGCGGCCGGACGTAGAGGTCGAAGGGGATCAACAGCAGCATCGTCATCAGCGTGTTGATCTGGTGCACCCCCATCATCACCGGCAGGATGCAGTAGCTGAATCGCGACAGGCGTGACCAGCGCAACATCGCGAACGCCGGCAGCAGCAGCAGGTACGCATTGCGCCCGGTATGCCCGAACGGCGAGAGATTCACGGCCGGATTGAGGAAGAACTGTCCCAGCGCACCGAAGAGCTGCGGCAGGCCGGCGCTCTCCGCCAGTCGCCAGTCGTACCGCGGCGGCACCAGCGCGAATTCCAGCGCGGCCAGCACCAGCACCAGCAGCGCGAACCCGCGCAGATGCTGGCTCTCACCCCACACCAGCAGCACCAGCAACGTCACACCGAGGCAGATCAGGAACTGCAGCGTCCATGCCCGGATCAGCGTTGGCAGCACCAGCGTCGAGAACTCGTCGCGGCAGGCGGCGCCGCGCAGTGGTTCAGTGGTCGCGTGCGCCACACCGACGCTGAAGGCCAGCAGGGGATAGTTCACCGCCGCCTTCGATTTCACCTTCAGGTCCTGCCGGTCGTACCGCGGGATCGCTAGCGAATCAGCGCGCGCCAGCAGATCGAGATGGATACCCTGACCCACCGCGCGCTGCTCCGCGCCCAACCCGAGGCGGTAGAAGTAGTAATCGTCACCGATGCCTTCGGCCCACCGCAGGCAGTACAGCGCCGCGATGCACATGGCGATCGCGGCCAGCATCGCTATCAACCTGGCACCCAGGAGTTCGCGTCCGGTGGCGGGGGACCCGGAGGAAATCGGCGTCACCGACCGGTCATGGACAGCAGTCGCAGCTCGTAGCGGACACGTTCCTGCTGATTCAGGTTGTCGAGGATCAGCGCGATGGCGAGCAGGATCACCGCGAACAGCTCCAGCGACGCCGCCAGCACGGCCAGCGGCACATGATAGATGTACTTGAACAGGAACCAGTCCTTGAGCACCGGAATCGCAGCCAGGAATCCGGCCAGCGAGAAGACCAGCGCCAGCGTGCCGAAGAACACGAACGGCTTGAAGTAGCGCAGGATCTGCACGATGGTGGAGATCACCCGCATGCCATCGGAGAAGGTGTTCAGCTTCGAGAACGACCCCGCCGGCCGATCGACGTACTCGACGGGGATCTCGCGGATGCGGAAGCGCTTGTCGAGCGCATGCAGCGTGACGTCGGTCTCGATCTGGAAGCCATCCACCATCACCGCGTAGTTCTTCACGAACTGTCGGTTGAAGGCACGGTAACCGCTCAGGATGTCGGCGAGCGACGCGCGGAAGAACTTGTTCACCAGCCAGCAGACCAGGCGATTGCCGAAGCCGTGGAACGCCCGCTTGTTCTCGTTGTCGTAGTGCCCGGCGGAGAGCCGGTCACCCACCACCATGTCGGCCGTACCATCCTGCACCGGCTTGAGCATGTCGCGCGCGCGCGACGCCGGGTAGGTGAGGTCGGCGTCGGCGAGGAGGTAGTAGTCGGCGTCGATGTAGTGGAACGCGTAGCGCACCGCGCTGCCCTTGCCGGGCCGGGGCTCGAAGAGCACGTCGCCTCGCACGCCGAACTCGGCGAACGTGGCGCGGGCGATCTCCTGCGTGCGGTCCGAGGAGCGGTTGTCGATCACGTAAATCGAGGCTTCCGGCAGCGACCGGTGGAAGTCGAGGATGACGTCCCGGATCGTGATTTCTTCGTTGTACGCCGGCAGCACTACGGCAATGGTATCAGGCATGTCTGGAGCAGGAGAGCGTCACGCCGGGCGCAGGGCGCAGCCAAGGCGCGCGGAAACCGCGTCGGCGCTACCCGTGGACGACAGCGTGTGAGCCTCGGTCACGGGGGATTCTGCCGCCCGAATATACGCGGGCATCGTGCCAGTCTCGGCATCGCGTCGCGGCGCGGAATCGGCACCGCACTCGACCGTAGTGCAATGCGCAGCCGAGGCGGCGGGACACGCGTCGCTCTTCGGCAGCGCTCATCGCGCGCGAATCGAGGCCTGCAACGCCACCAGCTGGGTACGCGACCGACGCAGCGCTGCCGCGATGTCGCAGCGCGTGAGGCGCAATTCCACCGAGAGATGCTGCGCGACGGACAGCGCCACCGCGCGAAGGATGCCCGAGGCCACCGTGGCCACCGCGGTGCCGATCAATCCGAAGCGGCGCGTCATCAGGATCGATGCGGCCGCCGCGAACACCGCCACCACGATGTTGATCGCCGCCGCGCGCTGCTGGAAACCGGTGGCCTGCAGCACCGTGCTCGCCCCGACACTGCCGGTCCGGCCGATGAACACGCCCACCGCCAGAATCACGCTGATCAGCACCGATTGTGAAAAGTCCTTGCCGAACAGCGCCAGCAGCGGCTGGGCAATGACCATCACCAACAGGCAGCTGCCGAACGCGGAGACGGCGTTGGCCGTGACCAGGTCGGCCAGCCGCGCCACCTGCTCCTCCACGCCGCGCAGGTCGATGGCCGCGTTGAAGCGCGGCGCCAGCACCCGCTCCACGGCCTGCGGCGCGAGATGCACCAGGTTGGCCAGCGACGCACCAACGGCATACACACCGGCATCGCGCTGGGTCAGCATGGTCCCCACCACGATCGTGTCGAGCTGCGTCGAGATCAGCGAGATCGCGGTGGCCGAGATGATGTAGGGTGTCGAATAGCGCAGCCACAACTTCCACTGCGCCGGTGTGCCGATGTCCACGAAATCGCGAATGCCGAACGTGCGGAGGCAGGCGATGGTGGAGAGCAGGAATGCGAGCGCCACCGATCCGGTCACGATCAGCAGCGCCGTCTCCCGCCCGACCGGGAGGAGGAACGGCCAGACGATCGCCACCACCAGCGCCGCCAGTGGACGCACCAACCCCTGGATCACCTGGCTCATCACCGCGTGGCCGGTGTAGGTCAGCGCCGAGGCGTTCAGGTCGAGCCCCGTGGTGGAGAGGATCAGGACCAGCAGCAGCCAGGGGCGGTTGGCACTGACCTTGGTCACCAGCGCGCTGGTGGGGCCGATGGCGATGACCAGCGCCACCGTGACGGTGAACAGCAGGATCACGAGGTAGCTGAAGCGCATCAGCGCCTTCAATTCCTGCGTGCCTGCGGTGAGCGAATATCCCGGCGCGAAACGCGCGATCGCCGAGGACAGCCCCCACGCGCCCCACACCTGCAGCAGGTTGGCCCACCCCATCGCGTACACGCTGACACCAAAGGCATCGGCTCCGAATCCGCGGGCCAGCACGGTCTGCGACACGAATGCCGCCGCGGCGCCCAGTCCGGCAATCACGATCGACCACGAGATGCTGTGGGTCAGCTGCCGCGCGGAGGTCTGCAGGGTCACGCGTCGTGCTCCAAGACATTCACTCCAGTGTGAGATGGCCAGCATCGTGCGCCGCGTTGCGGTGACGGTGCTCGGGCCCGACGATGGACGCACGAGCGCCCCGCGGCGGCACGATGTCCGTACCCCACTGCGAACGACGGTCACCGCGGAGCAGGGCTGTCCCCTCCCATGCCAGCCGCGTGCCGTGCCTTCGCCGACCGTCCGCTCGTCCACTGGCGGAACCTGGACGGCATTCCCGTTGCACAGGATCCTGCCGTCCGACTGGCGGGTAGTTTAGCCGGACGGCTTTCCCTGCGTCACCGCCGACAACCCTTCGTCTCTGCAATGCACTCCTGGGTCACCCATAAGCTCTCGCGCGTGAAGTCCGAGCTCGAGCGCATGCAATTCGTCTCGGCCATCGCCGGCATCAGGAACACCGCGCCGGTCGTGATCACACCGGGGGGCCCGACAGTGGTCACGATGGTCGGTCGTCACGACCTGTCGCTGTACCTGCTCTCGATCAAGTCGTTCGCACGCCACTGCGTCCCGGGCCGGGTGGTGATTCTGGATGACGGCACGCTGCGCCCCGGGGATGTCGCACTGCTCGGACGGCATGTCCCCGGCATCTCGATCGTGGCCAAGACCGACGTGCCACGCGGTATCTGCCAGCAGGGCGGCTGCTGGGAACGACTCTGCCTGATCGGTGAGCTGTCGGCCACGGAGTACGTGATCCAGCTCGACTCCGACATGCTCACGCTGCGCCGGCCCGACGGGCTGATCGAACTGGTCGCGGCGCAACGCTCCTTCACGATGCCCGGTGACCTGGAGGGTTGCACGATCATGTCGGCGCGCGAGGCCGCCGCGGTCGCACGCAGCAAGCCGGGAGAATTCTTTCAGCTCCGCTTCGAGCGGGCACTCGACGGCCTCCCCGATCCGGATGCGTGGCAATACGTGCGCGGCTGTGCCGCCCTGTCGTCCTTCCCGCCGCACAGCATCACGCTGGCGGGCATCGAGGCCGTGCACCGCACCTACGAAGCACTGGTGGGCACGAGCGAGTGGAAGACGTGGGGCAGTGAGCAGATCACGTCCAACACGCTGGTGGCACAACGAGGCGATGCCGAGGTCCTTCCACTGGACCTGTACTGCTCGCACTTCCCGCACGGCACCACGTTCGACTTCGCGCAGGCAGCGATGGTGCACTTCATCGGCACCCACCGCTACGAGAATGGCACCTACCAGCGCCTGGCGCTGCGGGTGCTGCGCGAACTACCAAGCGCCTGACACGGCAACCAGATCAAGCAGTGACAGGGTCCAGTAGCCTGGCGTAGAGTTGCAGGTAGGCATCCGCGGTCGTATCCACCGAATAATGCGCGCGCACGCGCTCCGCCGAAGCCACGCCCATGCGCTGGCGGCGTGACGGATCGGCGATCAGCGCCTGCAGCGCGGCGGCCAATGGAGCCGGCTGGCCCGGTGGCACCAGCAGGCCCACGTCGGGCGTGACCACTTCCGGCGTCGAACCCACCGACGTCGCGACCACCGGCAGGCCGCCGGCCATCGCCTCCAGGAGGCTGATGGACAGTCCCTCGCTGTGGCTGGGCAGGCAGAACAGGTCCGCCGCCGCCAGCAACGATGGCACGTCGTTACGGGAGCCGAGCAGCGTCACCACCGACTGCAGGCCGAGTGCCTCGCGCTGTGCCTCGAGCGCGGCGCGCTCCGGTCCATCACCCACGATGACCAGACGTGCGTTCGCCTCGGACTTCGACACCGCGGCGAATGCCGTCAGCAGCACGTCGAGTGCCTTCACCGGTACCAGGCGCCCCACCACCATCGTCACGACGTGTTCGTGGCCAAGGCCGATCGCGGTGCGGTCCAGCGGCGCTGGCTGTGCCGGTGGCTGCAACACGCCGTTGCGGATGTAGCCGATGCGACGGTCGGAGGTCCAGAGCTCGCGCACCGCATGCACGCGTAACTCCTCCGAGACGGCCACCACCGCCGGTGTCAGCGGCATCAGCGCGCGATCGATCCAGCGCATCTTCAGCACGTCCTTCTCGTGAAATCCGTGCAGCGTCTGCACACGGCCGCGCACCCCGGCGATCCGCGCCGCCGCCACCGCGCGCGCCCACGATCCGGCGTGACTGTGCACGATGTCGGGGCGTTCGCGCTGGAGGTACTCCGAGAGCGGCGACGCCTGCACCAACGTGCGCCAGCCACGTGACGACACGTGGTCCACCGCCACATCCAGTTCCTCCGCATGCGCATCCAGCGGTCCGGGGCCATCGAGCGAGACGACGCGCACGTCATGGCCGCGCCGGCGCATCACCACCGCCAGATGGATGACGAGGCGCTCCATGCCGCCGACGTACAGACCGGGCAACACCAGCCGTATCTTCACGTCACGCTGCCACGCGTGGCCGTGCAGTGCCGTGCGGGTTGGCGACGCAGCCCGGATTGGTCAGCGTGCGCGAGCAAGCGCTGCCTCGAAATGGCGCAGCGTGACGTCGATCAGCAGCTCGGTGCCGAAGTTCTCCTCGATGCGCTGCCGTGCGCGGCGCTCCAGGTCCGCGCGCGTGTCGCTCGAGAGTGCCAGCAGCTCGAGCCAGGCCTGGGACAGCGCCTCCGGTGATCGCACCGGGACGATACGACCGGCATCGCCGATGACGACCTTCGCATCACCGGCGTCGGTGGACGCGCACATCCGTCCGCACGACATCGCCTCACCCAGCACGTTCGGGAATCCCTCCCCGAAGGCGGATGTCAGCGTCACGATGTCGGCGGCGTTGTAGAGGTCCTCGACGCGCGTTTCATCGGGCTGGAACGCCACACGATCCACCAGCGCGGCGTCGCGCACCAGTGCCCCCAGTGCGGCGCGCTCGGCCTCCGACCCACGACCGAGCGCCAGGAACCGGACGTCCTTCCGCACCGCTGCCGTCAATCGCGCAGCCTCGATGAACGTCCGGTGATCCTTCATCGGGTCGAGGCGGGCCGGCAGCACGATCAGCTGTGACGCCGCAGCCACATCGTGGTGCACGCGCCACTCGGCACCGCGCAGGGCGTTGCGGGTGAAGCGCGCGAGGTCGATCCCGTTCGGCACCACCTCGAAGTGCTCGGCGGGGAATCCTTTCGCCAGGTGAAACTCGCGTCCCTTGTTGGAGTTCGCGATGATCAGCGCTGGAAACCGCGAGAGCTGGATGCCCGCCTGAAAGACGGCCTCGCGAAAACGGGTGTATCCCCCAAAATCCTGGTCCGAGACGCGAATGCCCCAGACCGACGGTCGCCGTAGTGCGGTGCCGAGAAACAACGCCAGCTCATTGGCACCCGACATGTAGCCGTGAACCAAATCGGGCGCGAACGCACGCGCCATGCGGATGCTCCGGCGTGCAAACGTCAGCGTGTCCCAGCGCGATCGCTTGGCGAGTCGCAGGATCTGGATCCCGTGTCGTTCCTCGAGTTCCTGCTCCAACGCACCGCCGGCGTACATCACCGCGATTGCGACGGCATGCCCGCGCGCCGCCATCCCGCGCGCCAGCTGACCGAGTTGCCGTTCCGCACCACCACCCGAGTCGAGCGACCGAATCACGAACAGGACGCGCATTTACGCCTGACGTCGGGTGCTGCGCACGCCGCCACGCAGGGTGCGCTGTGGCAGCTGCGGTACGGGCGGCGTGGGACGTACAGGACGCCACCCGCCCGTGGAACGCATCGACGCGCCGCGCGCGGCGGTCGGCGCCGCTGCTTGCGACGCGAACTGCGGCAGGCCGACCGGGATGCGGCTCAGCAGGCTCG
The DNA here is from genome assembly GCA_031369265.1 of Gemmatimonadaceae bacterium. Lineage (GTDB taxonomy): Bacteria > Gemmatimonadota > Gemmatimonadetes > Gemmatimonadales > Gemmatimonadaceae > JACMLX01. The sequence goes on from JANMON010000117.1 coordinate 29,920, forward strand.
CCAACGCCCAGAGCAGGTACCACATCGCGAAATAGGCGAAGCTGAGGAAGAAGCCGGCCACGGCCAGCCCCATCATGGCGCCGAATATCTCGGGTCGCGCATCCTGTGGTGGCGGTTTCTGGCGCCGTGCCAGCGAGGTATGGCGCAGCGCGACGACGATACCGCCGACGATCAGCGACACGTAGATCAGGCCACCGGGGAAACCCAATTCGGCCAGCGACTGCACGTATCCGTTGTGGGCGTTCATCCATCGACCGGGACGGCCCATCTCGGCCAGTGTGTTGCCTTCGGCCACCTGAAACGCACCCAGTCCGACACCGAGCAGCGGATTGGCGAGCGCGTAGCCGGTACCACGACGCCACACCGCCTTGCGGCCGTAATAATCCGTGGTGTTGTAGTCGGTCTCGCCGACGTTGGCCATGCGCTCGCGGTAACTCTCCGGGAGGTTGGCCATGAAGATCGCGCCGCCGACCAGCAGGATCGCAAGTCCGCCGGCACGTCGTCCGCCACCGGTGGCCAAAATCACGGCCAGAATGCCGACCGCAAACCCGATCGAACTTCCGCGCGAGCTGGTCTGCACCAGCGTCCATGCGCAGACGATCAGCACGCCGATCGCGACCAGCCGCTTCCATCCCTTCGCGCGCAGGATCAAGCCCAGTGCGATCGGCGCGGTGGCCGCCATCACGGCACCGAGGTCATTCGGGTCGAACATCGCCGGCGCCGACAGGCGGCCCATGGTGCGGTTGTTCCAGGCCAGCGACCCCAATCCGAGCAATCCGCCGCCGGTGAGAATCGTCATCAGCAGCAAGTCCACGCTCTTCAGCGCGGCAGGCAACAGGCCGACGGCCACCACCATCAGCACCAGCGGCACCAGGCCAAGCGCCACATCGAACGACTGGCCACGAAACACCGAGGTGGGGATGGTCAGCACGCCCCACGCGAAATACGCCACCACGCCCTGCAGCATGCGATTCCGCGACAGCTGCTGACGCTCGGCGGGCGACGACTGATTCCACGCCATCCACAACATGAATGGCGCCAACAGCAACGCCGGCCGCGGCAACGGCGGGAGCATCGAGTGCAGCTTGAAGACGACGATCAGCAGGAAGAGGAAGGTCGCCCGGCGCAGGCCGACACTCGCCTCACGTCCGCCCGCCAGTCCGGCGGCCGCGTAGGCGCCGGATGGCTGCAGCGCCATGCCCCTCATCGAAACACCGCCATGGACGCGTTCGGCGACACGCCGCTGCGAGCCGTCCTGCCGCTGTGGCGAGACTGCGTCCCAGATGGGAGCGTGAGGGCACTGCGGTTCGGATGGCTGGACACGTCAGAACTGAAAATACAGGAAAGGAGACGACCGGTCAGTCGCGATCAGCGCAAGCACCGCACCGCCGGTCGCAAACAGCAGGGCGTCACGCCGCAAACTCACCGTCGAGGTGTCGATCTCGAAGGCGTTCGGGCCACGCATTGCCCACCAGGCCGCTACCACGAAGGGGACGACCGCCAGAATGGGCGGCAACAGCACGGTACCCGTTCCCTGCCCACCCACCATCGCCGACAGCACCTGCCCGGCACCGCCGAGCGTCGGCAGGCGGAACGGCACCCACCCGATCAGCACGAACAGGAATAGCAGTCCCTGCCGTACGGCGGCCGGCAGCGCATCCCATTTGGCCGCGTTGAATCGGTAGGTGATCAGCAGAACTCCGTGGTAGGCACCCCAGAGAATGAAGTTCCACGAGGCGCCATGCCAGAGCCCGCCGATCAGCATCGTCAGGAACAGGTTCCGCGACGTGAACCATTCGCCGCTGCCGCGATTGCCGCCGAACGGGATGTAGAGGTAATCCCGCATGCAGGTGGACAGCGAGATGTGCCAGCGCCGCCAGAAGTCCGACGGGTCCAGCGCCTTGTACGGTGAATTGAAATTCTTCGGGATACGCAGCCCGAACAGCAGCCCGAGGCCCGCCGCCATCGTGCTGTAGCCGGAGAAATCGAAATAGAGCTGGAAGCTGTAGCCTACCATCGCGATCCAGGCGGTGGCGGTCCCGAGCGCGCCCGGCACCGCCAGCATCGGGTCGGTGATCGCCGCGATCGTGTCGGCCACCAGGATCTTCTCCACCAGGCCAATCAGGAACAGCGACAAGCCAGGCCGGATGAATGCGCGGCGGTCGTGATTGGCGATCCGCTCGAGGTCTTCCTCGATCTGCCGGAAGCGCACGATCGGCCCCGCCACCAATTGCGAAAACAACGAGACGTAGGCGCTGAACTCGAAGAAGTTGCGCGTCGGCCGGATCTGCCGACGATAGGCATCCACGATGTAGCTGATCGTGTGGAACGTGTAGAAGCTGATGCCGACCGGCAGGATGATGTCGAGGTGCGGGATGGTGGCGGTGATGCCCGCCGTCTCCAGCACGCCCTTCGTCACGTCGAGGCCGAAATTCGCGTACTTGAAGAAGCCCAGCAGCAGCAGGTCCACCGTGATCGGGATCACCAGGCACAACTTCCGCTTGCGCGCGTCCGCATCCCAGCGGAGCATGCCCAGACCCGCGAAATAACTGACGCAGGTCGAGAACAGCATCAACAGGCAGAAGCGCCAGTCCCAGTAGCCGTAGAACACGTAGCCGGTGATCGCCAGCCACACGTAGCGCGTGTCGGCGGTGCGCAACATCCAGAACACGGCGTACGTGACGGGCAGGAACCCGAACAGGAAGATGAAGCTGTTGAAAAGCATGTCGGGCTGGCTACTGTTCCCGCACGCAGGGCGCGCGCCGGCTGCCGTGCGCCGGGGCATCCATGTCGCAGGAATTCATGAATCGTGTGTTGAAAGGTGCGGCACTTCTGCTGGCGTTCGCGGTCGGCCTCGAAGTCGCTACCCGCACTGACGAGTGGGTCCGCTGGAAGACACCGCTGCTGGCACGGGCCGGCGCCGTCGGGGATCTGATCATCGTGGACTCCACCGGCGGCCGTGGCGTGCCGGGTGAGCAGTACCGCCAGTTCGCGATCAACTCACTCGGCTTTCGTGGCCCCGAGCCGCGCGCCGGCAAGCCGCGCGTGCTGGTCGTCGGTGCATCGGAAACCTTCGGCTTGTACGAACCATCGGGGCACGAATACCCGCGACAGCTGCAGGACAGCCTGGCGGCGGCGGGGTGTGACGTGGATGTGATCAACACCGCCCTCCCCGGCTTCTCGCTGCCCACGCTCACGGCCACGTATCTCCATCGCCTGCGCGGGCTGAACGCCTCGCTGGTTGTCGTGTATCCAACGCCGGTGCAGTACCTCGACTACGAGACGCCGACATGGCAGCCACCCGCATCACCACGCGGCGGCACGGCACCCGGCTTCCGTCCCCGCGTGGCGCGCCGACTCCGCGACCACATGAAAGTGGCGCTGCCGCAGTTCGTGCAAACGTACCTGCGCTCGAGGGAAATTTCCGCGTCGCGTGTGCGCATGACGCCGGGGTTCGTGTTCGACACGATCCCGACCGAACGTCTGGCAGCCTTCCGTCGCGACCTGCGCAGCCTGATCGACTCCGTGAAGGCGTCCGGCTCCGGCGTGCTCGTGGCCACGCACGCCAATGCCTTTCCACCCGGCGTGGCGCCCGATACGGCCCGCCTGATCTCGTGGACGAAGTTCTATCCACGCGCCTCGATGTCGGTGCTGCCGGCGTTCGAGCGGGCCGCCAATGCACTGATCCTGGCGGATGCCGCCGATGCCGGTGTTGCCAGCAGCGATCTCGCCACCGCCATGGCAGGACGCGATCCCGCCACGGCGTTCGCGGATTTTTCTCACTTCACCGAGGAAGGTTCGGCGGTGGTGGCGCAGGTCTTGGCGCGCGACATCACGCGCGCCTTCGGCTGTCCGGCGGCAACGCGCGCACCATCCGTGACGCCGACGCGCTGAACGAACCGCGGCCGACGCGACGAGCCCCGGGTACTCACGTCGCGGGCGCCGGCGGCAACGCCTTCCCGACTTCATTCGCCAGACGCGGTGCCACCGACGTGGCGAGGGAGTCGGCGCGCATGATCTCGCGACGGATCGCGGCCTGCGTGCGGTCCTTGTCGGTGTGTAGCGGGACCACCAGGCGCACCAAGGCCTCCTCGGTGCGACCGTACAACGCCGCGTCATGCATCAGGTTGTACTTCACCGTGTATTCGTTGCTCTCGATGCGTCCTCGGCCCTGATACCAGTAGTACACGGCGGCGTAACTGCCGTTGTTGGCAAGGATGTACTTGTTCATGTTGCGCGCCCCGAGTCCCGGTGCCGACGCGATCGGCAGCGTGCCGCTCTCGACCGGCTCCCAGCCCGCACCGGGCAGGCAGTTGCGGGGTGAATGGATTGCCTTGCCCTGCGTCTGGTAGGTGTAGTAGCCGACGTAAAGGCTGAACACCTGCGACGTATCGCGCGAGTAGACACGATTCACGTACTCGTCCATCCCGGCCACGCGCGCCGAGTTCGAGTCCACCGTGATCTGCTCGTGCGTGTAGCCGGCGACAGTGTCGAGAATGCCGGAAATCGGCGTCACCGGACGCGGGCGCTCCTGCTCGTGCGTGAGCCCGAGCAGACCGAGACCGGCGCCAAGGATGACGGCGGGAATGAATGCGGAAACGTTGGCCATGTGTGTTTCGCCTCAGGCGGCGGCAGGGGCGACGGCACCGGAGATCACGCGACCGCGCGCCGCCATCTTGCCCTCGATGAACAGCAGCAGCGACGCCACGGCGCCGAGCGACGCGAATGCAATCACGAACATCAGCCAGCCTTCGGTGGTGTGCATGAAGCCCGTGCCCGCCTCGGGACTGACGAAGAACACCAGAAAGGCCGTCAGGAAGATGCGGAAGCCGTTGATCAGGATCGCCATCGGCACCGCCAGCACCAGCAGCGTCACCCGTGACCAGGGCTTCGCGAGGAGCATGGCGCCCAGCAGCACGCCCAGGTTCACCAGCGCCGTCAGCGACCGGAGCCCACTGCACGCTTCCGCCACGAACAGGTCATGCCCGGGGATGCGGATCACGTTGCCGTTGAGCAGCACCGGGATGTGGCGCCATTCGATGAGCGACGCACCGATGCGGGACGCCACCAGCTGCAGCGGGGCGGTGAGCTTCGCGATCACCAGTTCCGGCAGCGGGATCGCCAGGCCAAGCAGGACGAACGGCAGCCAGAAGGCCAACAGCTGACGCAGGCCGAAGAACCAGAGAATCAGGCCGGCTGCGCCCATCAGCATCGACACGCGCATGGTGAAGAGCTCCGCCGCCAGGTCGGAGACGAAGCGGATGCCGATGGCTGCGAGCAGGAACGCGACGGCCAGGCCGATGGCCGGCTTGCGTGCTTCCTTGAGGCCCGTCTGGAAGGCGAAGTAGAACGCCAGCGGGGCGAGCAGCAGGCCGGTCCCGGAGTCCGGATTGTCGAAGTTCGTCCAGTCCCTGACCAGAAGGTACGCCGGTTTCGCGTAGAGCAGCGCGAACACGAGGATCGCTGCACCCAGCGGCAACCAGAGCGATCGATCGATCGCGGGGGAGCGCTCTTCCGTCACTGTATACGCCTCACTGAGATGGACTCCGCGGTGCCTGAAATGCTGTCGGCGCCGGTTCGAGATGATCGCTGAAAATCGCTGGATGTCGTCCTGCCGCACACCCCTACCCCAGAGCGGCGTGGGATATCCGCAGCACTGGGCAGTCGCTGATGACGACAGGCTGCAAAGCCGTGCAACATGCAGACCGACGCGGGTCGCCAGGTGCCGGTAGCCGCGCGACCGTCGGTGACTCGTAGATTCCCGGCATGAACATGCTTCTCTCCCTGCTGGCCACCGTGGCCGCATACACCCGCCCGGCGCTCTTCCTCGCCACATGCGTCGCCGCCGTGCTCTGCGGCATCAGCTGGGCGACGCGTACGCGCCGCATCAGTCCGTTCACCCCGCTGGGCCGGTTCGCCCGGGAGAAGGTCGACCCGCGATTGCGGGGCATCGAGGCGATGGTCCTGAACGCCGGCGGTTCACCAACCACGGTGCCGTGGTGGGGTCTGGCGGCATTCGTGGTCCTGGGCATCCTGGCGCAGTCGCTGCTGGAATACCTGATCGGCATCATCGCCTCGGTGGCGCTTGGCGTATCGTCCGGGCCACGGGGTGCGCTGAGGGCGCTTGTGCAGCTCACCTTTGCGGTGCTGCAGATCGCCTTGATGGTGCGCGTATTGTCGAGCTGGTTCGGCGGCCTGGCGCGGGCGCGCTGGCTGCGCTGGACCTTCACGATCACGGAACCGCTGCTGGCACCTCTACGCGCCGTACTGCCGTCGCTCGGGCCATTCGACATCTCACCGCTGGTGCTGTATTACCTGCTCCAGTTCGTCGGTGGATTCATCGTGCGGTCGATCTGAGGGTCTCGAGCCGCTGACCTGAGCAGCGCCCAGCGCGGTCCGGCACGGTCCGGCACGGTCCGGCTGAGTAAGGATGATGCAGCTGCGATCGCGCGACGGGGCGGCGGGGAGAAACGAAAAAGCGGGGTGGCTGTCCGAAGACAGCCACCCCGCTTTCAGTCGTGCGAGACGATCGCTTACGCCTTGCGACGCTTTGCGACGCCGGCCAAGGCCAGGAGGCCAAAGCCCATCAGACCAACCGTCGCCGGCTCCGGGACGGCCGTGATGGAGACCAGGATGTCGTTGTAGTCGCGATCCGACACGCGGCCAGCACCAGCGGCGCCGAACCCACGGCCACCGTTGACGTTGTCTTCCATGCCGACGTAGTACGTGCCGCTGCCGACATTGATGATCGTGCCGAACACGCCAGCGGAGGTGCTAGCAGCCGTCGCCGAGAAGACGGCAAACTGCTGGTTCGCGTTCGGCGTGAAGACGCCGGCAGCGAACGTGGACTGACCCGACGTGAAGATCGTGCCAGCGCCGGCGACCGGCAGAGCCTGGCTGATCCAGACGGCGAACGTGCCGGTGACCTGCTGGCCGCCGAGGAGCTGCGCGGCGTTGTAGGCCGTGCCGTTGGCGAGGACGACGCCCCAATTGGTCGACGTGGTGCCGGCGATCCGGCCGAGCAGGTTGACCGAGCAGGCCGAGGTGCAGTTGAAGCCGAAGCCACCCGGGTTGGAGCCACCGGTGCCGCCGAGGAAGAAGTCCGACGTGGTCAGGCGGGTCGGGGTCAGCGGCAGGTACACTGGGGCCTGGTTCGAGCACGACGCGGCGTTCAGGGCCGGCGTGTTCGTCAGGACGGCGCCGACGTTGCAGACGGCGTTCCCGACGTTGTCGTCGGAGGCGTTGTTCCAGTAGGCGCCCGTGTTGGTGTTATTCGGGGTGCCAATGGCCTGCCACGTCTGTGCGCTGAGCGGTGCTGCCACCGCTACGGCCGCCAGAGCGACTACGAAAGAAGTACGACGCATGCGGGTAATCCTCGATGATGAAGCGTGCTGTGTTAACGCGGACGACGACTACATGTGCAGGGGCCGTGCCGCGCTCGGACCAGTGCCGCATCCTCCCCACACATCGGGGAACTCCCTACCCTGCAACGACTTGAGAGAACCCGATCAAAATCCAGTCGAGCTCGCTTTCGCGCGGTGTGTGTGTAATGGAGCGACAATCGTGGTACGGGTGCCACAGTTTGCCAGAGTCCGGCAATACCGGCCGGTCCGCTGCGCGCACCCCTCAGGCCCGGATCGGCGCCAGCCAGCGCGCCATCTCCCCTGCGGCCATCCCCTTCCGCTCGGCCAGGTCCAGCACCTGATCCTCCCCGATCATCCCGGTGCCGAAGTAGCGGGCCTCGGGGCGCCAGAAGTACCAGCCTGACACACTCGCGGTCGGCAGCATCGCGCAACTCTCCGTCAGCGTGATTCCGGCCAGCGCCGGGACGTCCAGCAGGCGGAAGAGCGTCCGCTTCTCGGTGTGGTCCGGGCAGGCGGGATACCCGGGCGCCGGACGGATGCCCTGATAGGCCTCCTGGATCAGCGCTGCGTTGTCCAGTGACTCTCCCGGCGCGTACCCCCAGTGGTCGCGCCGCACCGTCTCGTGCAGCCGCTCCGCCAGCGCCTCGGCCAGCCGGTCGGCCAGCGCCTTGAGCAGGATCGCGTTGTAGTCGTCGTGCACCGCCTCGAACGCCGCCACACGGGCGTCGATGCCCTGGCCGGTCGTCACGGCGAACGCCCCGACCCAATCGCGCACACCGCTCTCGGCCGGCGCCACGAAGTCCGCCAGCGCCATGTTCGGCCGGCCATCCCCCTTCTGCATCTGCTGGCGAATGGTGTGAATCGTGGCCGCCCGCTCCTTGCCGCGCTCCGATTCCGCCGACCAGACCGCGATGTCGTCACCCACGGCGTTGGCTGGAAAGAGGCCGATCACCGCGCGCGCCGTGAGCCATTGCTCCGAGACGATCGACGACAGCATGGCCTGCGCATCCTTCCAGAGACTGCGCGCCGTTTCACCGACCACCGGATCCTGCAGGATGTCGGGGTAGTGCCCGGCCAGCTCCCAGGTCTGGAAGAACGGTGTCCAGTCGATGCGCGGCACCAGGTCTTCCAGCGGCCAACTGTCGAAGACCGTCACGCCCGGCCGCTGCGGCACGGGCGGTTTGGATGCCTGCCAGTCGATCCGCATCCGGTTGGCGCGCGCATCGGCCAGCGACACGAGCCGCGTGGCCTTGCCGGAACTCGCGCGATGGACACGGATTGCCTCGTATTCCGACTTCACCGATGCCACGTACGCATCGCGCCCATCGTCGCTGAGCAGCGCGCTGGCCACGCCGACGGCGCGACTGGCGTCCTGCACGTACACCACCGGTCCCTCGTATTGTGTCTCGATCTTCACCGCCGTGTGGGCGCGGCTGGTGGTGGCGCCGCCGATCAGCAACGGGATGGTGAACCCCTCGCGCTGCATCTCACCGGCGAGGAACGCCATCTCCTCGAGGGACGGCGTGATCAACCCACTCAGTCCGATGATGTCCACGTTCTCCTGGCGTGCCGTTTCCAGGATACGGCCTGCCGGCACCATCACGCCAAGGTCGATCACGTCGTAGTTGTTGCACTGCAACACCACGCCCACGATGTTCTTGCCGATGTCGTGCACGTCACCCTTCACCGTGGCGAGCAGGATCTTTCCCTTGTTCCGCTGCTCCGCGGCCGGCTGCAGCAGCTTCTCGGCCTCGATGTATGGAATCAGGTGCGCCACCGCCCGCTTCATCACGCGCGCGCTCTTGACCACCTGCGGCAGGAACATCTTGCCGGCGCCGAACAGGTCACCGACGACGTTCATGCCATCCATCAGCGGCCCTTCGATCACGTGGATCGGACGCTCCACCGTGAGGCGTGCCTCCTCGGTGTCCTCCACAATGAAGTCGGCGATGCCATGCACCAGCGCATGAGACAGACGCTCGCGCACCGGCAACTCACGCCACTCGAGCGCATTCGTCGCCACCGCGGCGGTGCCCTTCACGTCGGCGGCCACTTCCAGCAGGCGCTCGGTGGCGTCCGCACGCCGGTTCAGCACCAGGTCTTCCACCCGCTCCAGCAGCGCGGGCGGGATGTCGGAATAGAGCGTCAGTGCGCCGGCGTTGACGATGCCCATGTCCATGCCGGCCTTCACCGCATGGTACAGGAACACGGCGTGGATCGCCTCGCGCACCGGATTGTTGCCCCGGAACGCGAAGCTGACGTTGCTGACACCGCCGCTGATGCGCGCGTGTGGCAGCGTGGCCTTGATCTCGCGCGTGGCCTCGATGAAGTCCACCGCGTAGTTGGCGTGCTCCTCGATGCCGGTGCCGATGGCGAAGATGTTGGGGTCGAAGATGATGTCTTCCGGCGGAAACCCCACCTGCGCCGTGAGCAGCCGGTAGGCGCGCGTGCAGATGGACACCTTTCGTTCCTTGGTGTCCGCCTGCCCCTGCTCATCGAACGCCATCACGATCACTGCGGCGCCGTAGCGGCGCACCAGCGTGGCCTGCCGGATGAATTCCGCCTCGCCCTCCTTGAGCGAGATGGAGTTCACGATCGCCTTGCCCTGCACCTGTTGCAGTCCGGCCTCGATCACGCTCCACTTGGAGCTGTCGATCATCAGCGGGACCTTGCTGATGGCGGGTTCGCTGGCCACCAGGCGGAGGTAGGTTGTCATCGCGGCGACGGCGTCCAGCATGCCTTCGTCCATGTTGACATCGATCACCTGCGCGCCGCTTTCCACCTGCTGCCTGGCCACTTCCAGCGCCGCCTCGTAATCACCGGCCAGGATCAGCTTCGAGAACTTCGCCGAGCCGGTCACGTTGGTGCGCTCACCGACGTTGACGAAGTTCGTGTTCTCGCGGATCACCACCGGTTCGAGGCCGCTCAGGCGCAGCGCCGAGGGTAACCGTGGCACCGTGCGCGGTGCCACACCACGCACCGATGCCGAGATCGCCCGGATGTGGGCCGGTGTGCTCCCGCAGCACCCGCCCACGATGTTCACGTAGCCGGTGCGGGCCCACTCGCCGATGATGCGCGCCATGTCGTCGGGTGACTCGTCGTAGCCACCGAACGCATTCGGCAAGCCGGCGTTCGGATGCGCCGACACGTGCACCTCGGCCACCCGCGACAGCTCCTGCACGTAGGCGCGCAATTCCTTCGGCCCCAGCGCACAATTGAGCCCGATGCTGAGCGGATTGGCGTGCATCACGCTCACCCAGAAGGCCTCGGTGACCTGCCCGCTGAGGGTGCGGCCGCTGGCATCGGTGATCGTGCCGCTGATCATCACCGGCACACGCGGATGCGTGGTGGCGAAGACCTGCTCGATCGCGAACAGCGCCGCCTTGGCGTTCAGCGTGTCGAAGATCGTTTCCACCAGCAGGATGTCGGCGCCACCATCGAGCAACCCACGAGCGGCCTCGCTGTAGGCCACCACCAGCTCGTCGTAGGTCACGTTGCGGGCGGCGGGATCGTTCACTTCCGGCGACAGCGACGCGGTGCGATTGGTGGGACCGAGCACGCCGGCGACGTAGCGCGGCCGCGACGGCTCACGCGACTCGAACAGGTCGCACACCTGTCGCGCCAGGCGTGCCCCTTCCACGTTCAACTCGTACGCCAGCGACTCCATGCCGTAATCAGCCATCGCGATCGACGTGGAGTTGAAGGTGTTGGTCTCGAGGATGTCGGCGCCGGCGTGGAGGTAGGCGGCGTGAATGGCGCCGATCAGTTCCGGACGCGTGAGCGCCAGCAGGTCGTTGTTGCCGCGCAGGTCACGCGACCAGTCGGCGAACCGCGCGCCACGATACGCCGCCTCGTCGAGCCGCTCGCGCTGGATCATGGTGCCCATCGCGCCGTCCAGCAGCAGGATGCGCTGCGGCAGGATCAGGTCCAGCATCGCGATCCGCTCGGCACGCGGCCGCACCGGCGTCGCGGCCCGCGCGTCGGCGAGCGAGAAGGGGGGCAGCGGCTCGGTCGCCCAGTCGGCGTCGTGATCGTGATGGTGCGTGTGTGCGCCGGTCTTCATGCGGAGGCCTGAGCGGGTTCGCGTGCGGCGCGAAGCCCGAGGATGTGACAGATGGCGTAGGCGAGGTCGGCGCGATTGAGCGTGTAGAAATGGAAATCTTCCACGCCCTCGTCCGCGAGCTTGGTGCACTGTTCGGCCGCCAGCGTGGCGGCCACCAGCTTGCGCGTGTCGGCGTCGTCCTCGAGCCCATCGAAGTGGCGCGCCATCGAGTCCGGCACCGTGGTGCCGCACATGGTGGCGAAGCGGCGCGTCTGTGCGAAGTTCGTGACCGGCATGATGCCCGGCACGATCGGCACCGTGATGCCAGCCGCGCGCGCGCGCTCCACGTAGCGCAGGAAGATCGCGTTGTCGAAGAAGAACTGAGTGATGGCGCGAGTGGCCCCCGCATCCACCTTCCGCTTCAGGTTGTCGATCTCGGCCTGCATCGATCCGGCCGTGGGATGTGTCTCGGGATAGGCACTGACACTGAGCTCGAAGTCGAACTCGCGACGCAGGCCCGACACCAGGTCCGACGCGTAGGGGAAGCCACCCGGGTGTGGCTCGTACGCCGTGCCGACGCCGGCCGCCGGATCACCGCGCAGGGCCACGAGGTGCCGCACGCCGGTATTCCAGTAATCGCGCGCCACCTCGAGTATTTCCTCGCGGGTGGCGGACACGCAGGTGAGGTGCGCCGCGGGACGCAACGTGGTCTCGGTGAGCAGGCGACGCACCGTGGCGTGTGTGCGCTCACGAGTGGAGCCACCGGCGCCGTAGGTCACCGACACGAAGTTCGGCGACAGCGGCGCGAGGCGTTCGACGGCGCGCCAGAGCTGCGCCTCCATCTCCTCGGTCTTCGGCGGGAAGAACTCGAAGGAGACGCCGAAGCTCCGTGCGCCGGGCCGGTTCAGGATCGAGGGACTCATGCGGTTGCCGACGGAAGTGGAAGGGAACAGTCCCAGATGACGACGGTCAGCGGTGCACCCTTGAGGCGCACTGCCTCGCGCGCCTGCAGGCCAGCCGCAGCGCCCCAGTGCACGATGTCGTCGGTGGCGAAGCCGAGGCGGCGATGCGCGTGCTGGTCGCGCAACGACTCCTCGCGATGGGGCGCGAAGTCCACCAGCAGCAGGCGCCCTCCCGGGCGCAGCACGCGCGCGACCTCACGCAGCACGGCGACCGGGTCGTCCGCGAAGTGGAGGACCTGGTGCAGCACCACCAGGTCCATGCTGCGGGCGGGCAGCGCGAGATGGTACATGTCGCCGTGCCGCAACTGGACATGCCGGAAATCGGCCGGGGCCAGCGCCGCGCGGGCGAAGGCGAGCATCTCGTGCGATCGATCGATGCCGACCGCACGTGAAGCGCGCGGTGCCAGCAGGCTCAGGATGCGACCGGTGCCGGTACCGATGTCGAGCAAGTCACCGACCGGTCGTTCGCCGAGCAGCGTCTGCAGTGCCTGCTCGACTTCCTCCTCGGGGACATGCAGCGAACGGATGTCGTTCCACTCGTGCGCATGCCGCTCGAAGTACTCGTCCGCCGCCTCCTGCCGAGCCCGTTGGACCGCGGCCAGTCGCTCCATGTCGGCCGCAATCACGGCGTCGTGGTCACCGAGCAGCTGCACGAAGGTGCGGGCGACGTGCGCGTCAGCAAGGCGATAGAAGACCCAGCTGCCCTCGGGAACCCGGTCGAGCAATCCCGCGTCACAGAGCAGGCGCAGGTGGCGGGAGACACGCGGCTGGCTCTGGCCGAGGACCTGGGTGATTTCGGTGACGGTCAGCTCGCACTGCGCCAGGATCCCCAACAGCCGCAACCGCGTGGGTTCGGCGGCGGCGCGCAGGGCGTCGAGGAGGGTGCGGTAGCTGGCGACCGACCCATCGATGTCCGGGGCGGTCTCTCGGAGCGGTGTGGCGGCCATGGTGGAAGCATATAAAGCTATGCTTATATGTCAACAGGGACCTGCAGCCGTCCACATCCGACCGACGCCGACGCCACCCAGGAGTCAGTTCCGTATATATGAGCCATCCGTCGGAAGCCCATCCGGGCCGCCGGCCTGACGTCTTCGCCCTTCCCGCCCATGTCCAGCCTCAGCACCTCCGATGCCCGCCCGCCGCTCACGCAGCTGTCGGATGACGAAACGATGTTCCGCGACGCCGTCGCCGCCTTTGCCGCCGAGGACGTCGCACCGCGGGTCCGCGCCATGGAGGCCGCCGGGAAGATCGATGCGGCCATCATCGCCAAGTATTTCGAGATGGGCTTGATGGGCATCGAGCTCCCGGAATCGGCCGGCGGCAGCGGCGGGTCGGCCATGATGATCGCGCTCGCGGTGGAGGAGATCAGCAAGGTCGATCCGGCCGCGGCGATCATGGTGGACGTGCAGAACACGCTCGTGAACTATCCGATTCACGCCTACGGCACTCCCGGCCAGCATGCGCGCTACCTGACGCGGCTGACCAGCGACACCATCGGCGCCTACGCGCTCTCGGAGCCGGAATCGGGGTCCGATGCGTTCGCGCTGCGTTGCAAGGCCGAGCGCACGGCCGGCGGCTGGAAGCTCACGGGACGCAAGCTGTGGATCACCAACGGCGCCGAGGCGGAGATCTTCGTGGTGTTCGCCAATACCGACTTCGAGAAGGGGTATCGCGGCATCACCGCCTTCATCGTCGAGAAGGCCTTCGCCGGTTTCGCGGTCGGCAAGAAGGAGGACAAGCTCGGCATCCGGGCCTCCAGCACCTGTGAGCTGATCCTCGACGGCGTGGAGGTGCCGGATGCCAACGTGCTCGGTCCGGTGGGCCAGGGCTACAAGATCGCGATCGATACGCTGAATGGTGGGCGCATCGGCATCGGGGCGCAGATGATCGGCGTCGCGGCTGGCGCGCTGAACGCCGCCTGCGAGTACCTCAAGCAGCGATCGCAGTTCGGCAAGCCGCTGAGCGAGATGCAGGGCATCCAGTTCCAGGTGGCGCAGGCCGCCACGGAGCTCGAGGCCGCGCGGCTGCTGGTCTACAACGCGGCGCGCCTGAAGGATGCCGGTCACGACATCGTGCGCGAGGGTGCGATGGCCAAGCTCTTCTCGAGCCAGGTGGCCGAGCGCGTGACCAGTGTGTCGCTCGAACTGTTTGGCGGCTACGGCTACGTGAAGGACTATCCGGTGGAGAAGTTCTACCGTGACGCCAAGATCGGCGCGATCTACGAGGGCACGTCGAACATGCAGCTGCAGACGATCGCGAAGAGCGTGCTCCGGTAGGGACCCTCTGCACTTATGGGCGACTTGTGCAGAAATTCCGTCAGATGCCTGGCGCGTGACAGCCAGGCACCGTCGCGCGCCGTCTCCCTGAAACCCTGACCGATCCACCGTGTCCGTTCCTGCACTGCCGCCCCTGCCGCCCCGCTCCGCGACCGAGATCGTCGATGGGGCGGTGCAACTGATCCGGCCGGAGTTCGGCTACTTCCTGCGCATCGCGGCCGTGGGCGCGATCCCGGCGCTGATCCAGGCCGTGATCACGCTGGTGGTGTTTCCCGCCACGCCGCTCGATCCAGCTGCGATGCTGCGGCGCGAGTACACCATGCTGCCACTGACGCTGCTGACGTACGCCTTCGCCACCATGCAGTCGGGCGCGATCATCGGCGGGGCGCTGGCGCTGCTGCGCGGCGACGTGCTGCCCACCGTGTGGGACGCGTTCATGATGGCCTTCCGGCGCATCTTTGCCCTCCTCGGTGCCAACCTGCTGCTGGTGGCGGTGATGGTGCTCACACTGCTGCCTATCGTGCTGGTGCTGGCGTTCGCGGTCGCGGCTGGCGGCAGTTCGCTGCTGACCAACCTCGCCAAGGCGGGCAACGCATCGACGGTCGTCGCGGCGGTGATCGCGTTGCTGGTTTTGGTCCTGATCGCGGTGATCTTCCTCACCGTCTTCGCGCGCTCGGCAATCATGACGTCGCTGGTGATCGCGGAGGGGCTCGGCCCGATCCAGGCCCTGCGACGCGCACACTTTCTCTCCGCCGGCAGCTACATCCGGCTGGCGAAGACGTATGGCCTGGTGCTGGTGATCGTGATGGTGGTGTACGTCGTGCTCGGCATGGTGGCCCTCGCCTTCCGCGATCAGCAGCAGCTGGTGCAGGCGATGCTGAGCGTGCTGATCATCCCCGTCGTGCCGATCCTCGGCAGCATCATGCTGCTGACCTACGCCGACCTCCGCGTCCGACGCGAAGGCGCCGACCTCGATGCCGCGCTGGATGCGCTGCCCGGCCAGGTCTTCACGCCAGGATGATGCTCGCGTTGCTGCAGTCGCTGCCGCCGGTCACACCGGCGGCGGTCCGCGACACGATCTCCCGGATCGTGCTCGAGCAGGGCTACTACCGGAGCGTCACGTCCACGCTGCTGTCGCGCGCCTGGGAGTGGTTCACGCGGACGCTGCGCGACCTGTTCCAGCAGGCCGCCGGCAGTCGCGGCACGTACCTGATCTCGCTCTCGCTGATTGCGCTGGTGATCATCGTCAGCATTGCGCGGAGCGTGATCGTGGCGCGCGCGCGACGGCAGGCGGTCGCACGACGTGCGGTGGAGGTCAGCGCCGACGACCTGCTGGCGCAGGCGCGCGGCCTGGCGGCGCAGGGGGCGTATGTGGACGCGGCGCACCTGCTGCACGCGGCGCTGGTGGCGCGCCTGGCGGAAGGCAAACGGGTGCGCCCGCATCCATCGAAGACCGTGGGTGACTATGCGCGCGAGCTCCGCATGACGAACGACGGCGCATTCGCGGCCTATCGTGCCTTCGCGCACACCTACGAGATCGTGGCGTACGGCGACGGACTCTGCGACGCGGTGCGCTTCGCCCGCCTCGAGCAGCTGGCCGCACCGGTGATGCAGCGGCCCGTCGGTGGCGCGTCCGCACGCGCGGCCTGATGGCACCGGTCCCGATCGACCTTACCAACGGTGTGGACGACGCCGTGGCACGGCGTCGGGCCCGCCGCGCGACGCTCATCACCGTCGCCGCTCTCGCCTTCCTGCTGGTGCTGATCGTGCTGCTGACACCCGTCAAGGACGATGACGGTGACGACCGGCTGACCACACTCCGTTTCGGTGCCGGCAATGCGCGGCTGGCGTCGGACCTGGCGCACCGACTCGGCTGGCCCGTGAGCAACCGGTCGTCGCCCTTGCGCGGGACCCTCGACACGTCGGTCATCTACGCCGTCTTCGACGGCCCGCGGCCGATGTCGCTGGCCGACCGCAACGCGATCCTGCAGGCGGTGCGGCGCGGTGCGGGCCTGCTGATCGCGCCGCAGGCAGGGACACCCTTCGCGCTGTTCGACTCGCTGGGATTGCATCCGGGAAAGCCTGGCCTGGTGACACCGCAGCCGCTGGGTGATTGCCCTGCCGAAACCGATCCGCTGTCGTCGCTGCGCGTCCGCACCCGGATGGTGACCTTCCATACCGTGCCACCTCGCGGCGAGGCGTGGCGAGTGCCGTATCCCGCTGGCGCACGCTCCCTCCTGTCGAGCGACGTGCGCGGCGTTCCCAGCCTGTCGGGCGACGATGACGCGGATCAGGCCACGGGAACCGTGCCCACTGTCGGACCGGCAGCGACGCGGGACACGACCACGAACGCACCACGCGACGATTCGACCGTGAAGACCCGCACGCTGCGCGCCACGCCGATCACGAAGGCGCTGGTGGAACTCCGTCCGACGATGGTCGCCTTCCCACTCGGCACGGGTCGCGTGGTGGCCCTGGCCGATCCCGACGTGCTGCGCACCGACCAGATGCGCAACTGTGCGATGGGCGGTGCGCTGAGTGTGGTACGTGCCCTCGAGTACCTGAGCGACGGTCGCCGCCGTCCGGTGGTGTTCGCCGAGTATTACCAGGTCGTGAGCACGGATGGGCCGGGTGTCGTGCTGCGCGAGTGGCTGGTGGGCACGGGGCTGGGGCGCACGGTGCTGACGTTGTTCGCGGCGGCCCTGGTGCTGCTCGCGGCGCGCGGCCGTCGCACGCTGGCACCGGTCTACCGTCAGCGCGAGGAACGCCGCTCGGCGCTGGAACATGTGGATGCGCTGGCGACGGCATGGCAGACCGTGCGCGGCACGCGCACCGTGGCGCGGTTGCTGGCGCGCGGCATCCGTCGCCGGCACGCGGCGGGACGCTGGCGTTCCCTCGACGACACGGCGTTCCTGACGGCTTTGGCCGAGCGTCACCCCGCCATCGCCGACGACGTGACGCGGTTGACGCGCGCGATCGAAAGCACACCGTCGCCGTCCGACCTTCCTGCGCTGCGACAGGCTGCCGCGCACATTGATGCGGAGTGCCTGACTCCGTGACTGCATTCTCCCCACCGACATGACCACGCCCGAGCAGCCCCTCACCTCCGCCGACGCGATCGACGCGCTGCGTCTCGCCGTTCGCCGACGCATCGTCGGTCAGGATCTCGCCATCGACGAGTTGCTGGCGGCGCTGCTGGCGCGCGGCCACGTGCTGCTGGAAGGTGTGCCCGGCGTCGCCAAGACGCTGCTGGTGCGCATCATCGCCGGTGCCGCCGGGGTGCGCTTCGGGCGCATCCAGTTCACCCCTGACCTGATGCCCGCCGACATCACCGGCACCTCCGTGCTGCGCGGCGCCGATGGCCGCTTCGAGTTCCGTCCGGGACCGCTGTTCGCCGACATCATCCTCGCCGACGAGATCAATCGCGCGCCAGCCAAGACACAGGCCGCGCTGCTCGAGGCCATGCAGGAGAAGCAGGTCACGGTGGATGGCACGCGGCACGACCTCGGCCAGCGCTTCACGGTCGTGGCCACGCAGAACCCCGTCGAGTTCGAGGGCACCTATCCGCTGCCGGAAGCGCAGCTGGACCGGTTCCTGGTGAAGGTGCGGGTGGGCTACCCCGCCGCGTCCGATGAACTGGCGATGCTGCAGGCGCACGCCCGCGGCGAGGATCCGGAGCGTACGGTGGCCGGTGATGTTGCGGCGATCACCGCCGAGCAACTGGATGCACTGCGCGACGCCACCGATCGGGTGACCCTCGCGCCCGAGGTGGTGGCGTACATCGCCGCGGTGGTGCGTGCCACGCGTGAGGACCCGGCGCTGGCACTGGGTGCATCGCCGCGCGCCGCCGTGGCGCTGCTGCGCCTGTCGCGCGCTGCCGCACTGCTGGCAGGACGCGACTTCGTCACGCCTGATGACGTGAAGGGCTTTGCGCCCGCCGCGCTGCGGCATCGCCTGATCCTGAGCCCGGAGCTGGACGTCGAGGGGCGCACCACCGACGACGTACTGGCCGCCGTCCTGCTGCGCGTACCGGCGCCGGTGTGAGCGCGTGATCAAACGGCTGGCCGCCTCCGTCCTGCGCTACGTCCCGACGGCGCGCCTCGCGTCGTGGCTCGCGTGCGCAGCATTGGCGTGGCTGTTGCCGCTGCCCTCGCCGTGGTCCCTGCTGCTCGGCTTCGGTGCGATCGGCGTCGTGTTGTCGCTGGCGGCGTGGGACCTGTTGCAATTGCCGCCGCGCTCCGCCCTCGAGCTCACACGCACGGCACCGAACGACCTCGGCTCCGGCGACGATGCCGTGATCGGATATGCGATAAGCTCCGCGTGGGGACGAACGGTGCGCGTGCAACTGGCCGATCGCGGGCAACCCGCACTGGGTGGCGACGGCGTCGCCACGCACGAGCTGACGTTGCCCGCCTTCGGCACCGTGAGCACGCAGACACCGATTCGCGGATTGCGCCGTGGACCGGCCGCACTCGATCGCGCCGCGGTGCGGGTGCACGGGACGATCGGGCTGGTGGACGTGATTCATCACTTCGACCTCGGTGGCGAGGTGGATGTGGTGCCGTCGCTGTCGCAGGTGCGACGATTCCGGCTGCTGGCGGTGCAGCGGCGCCTGCGTGATGCCGGTGTGCGACAGATTCGCCGACGCGGTGGTGGCATGAGCTTCGATGCGCTGCGCGTGTATGTGCCGGGCGACGATCCACGCCACATCGACTGGAAGGCCAGTGGGCGTCGCGGCACCGCGCAGGTGCGCCAGTACACCGTGGAGCAGGGTCAGACGGTGATCCTGGCGCTCGACGCCGGTCGCCTGATGACGCAGATGGCGGGCGACCGCTCGCGCTTCGAGTACGCGATCAACTCCTGCCTGGTGCTGGCCGACGTGGCGCTGCAGGGCAAGGACAAGATCGGCCTGCTGGTCTTCGACGACCAGATCCGCGGCTGGGTACCGCCGTCCAGCGGCACCGCGGCGATGCGCGCGATCCGCAGCACGCTGGCGCGATGCGAGGCGCGGCTGGCCGAGCCGGATTACGCGCTGGCGTTCCGCACCCTGGCGCAGAAGCAGCGCTCCCGCGCGCTGGTCATCTGCCTCAGCGACGTGATCGACGTGCGCGCCAGCCGCGCGGTGGTGACCCACACGCGGCATGCGGCGCTGCGACACATCACGGTGTTCCTCGCGCTGCGGAACGATGAACTGGTGGCCGCGGCTCAACCGGCAGTCGGCGGCAGCGAGGCCGGTGCCTGGCGCGGCGCGGCGGCGGAATCACTGCTCGATGCGCGTTCCGAGGCGCTGGTGCGCATGCGGCGCTCGGGCGTGCAGGTGCTGGACGTGCCACCGCAGGCGATGAGCGCGGCGCTGGTGAATCGCTACCTGTCGATCAAGGCACGCGGGGAGTTGTAACCGGCACCACCGCATCGGCGGCGGGCTCCCGGCCGAGCGAGAGGTACCACGCCATCCAGATCGCGGTGAGCACCCCGGTGGCGTACTTGGCGCTGTCGGGCAGCTTCGACGGCGAGATGTTGCCCTCGATCAGGCCGGCGAGGATCAGGAACAGCACCACACACGCCACCAGGTGCAGTGCGCGCAGCCCATTGGCCGTCAGCGCCTCACGTCGCGTACGATCGCCCGGCACCAGGATGGCGGTCGCGATGAGCAATCCGGCCGCACCCGCGATGCAGATCGCACTCAGTTCCAGCACCCCATGCGCGGCCACGAAGCCGAGGATCTGTCGCCCGATGCCGCGGGTGATGTAGAGCCCCACGCCGGCACCGAGTGCCGCGATGCCGTTGAACACCAGCGCGTACACGGTCAGCAGCCCACCGGTGATGCCACCGGCGAAGGCCAGCAGCGCCACCTTGATGTTGTTCGTCATCAGGAAGGCCGACAGCGCCGACCCGCGCTCGTCCTCGCCGTTGGGCAGGTAGTCGGCGCCGGTCTGCCCGCGCTGCTGCCCTTCCTCGGCGCGTGCGATCATGCCCGCGGGCAGCATGCGGGTGGCGAGCGCCGGTTCGCGCACGATGGCCACGATGGTGCCGATCGCTGGGACGAACAGCAACGCGCCGGCGACGAGCACGTGCCGCCAACTGCGCCGGATCTCGCGCGGCACGTCGAAGGCCATGAAATGCGCCACGCGGGCGATGCCCTGCGTGGGGCGGCGGTAGAGCAGGTTGTGCCCTGCGGAGACCAGGCGCGAGAGCGTGAACACCGCGTCACCGCCGCGACCACGATCGGCCGTGCGCAGGCGAGCCAGGTCGGTGGCCACCTCGCGGTACGACTCGACGAAGGTGGTGACCTCGTCCTCGCCGAGCGTCCCGAGACCGCGCCGACGCACGCTGGTGAGTTCGGCGGCGAATGCATCCCATCGCGGACGCCCCTCGGCCACCACGGCCCATTCCTCACGTCGCGTACCGGTGGCGCTGCTGGTGGGCCGGTGGCTGCGCCGTGCCTGCACTTCGCGCTGGTGCAGCACGCGCAGCGCGGCCACGGCATCGGTGCGCACCTCGGCAGCAAGGCGGGCCACGAGGGCGGCGGCGATGCGCGTGCGTGACGCGTCATCCAGCGTCGCCTCGCGCGCGACGAAGCGATCGAGCAGGGCGAAGCGTTCGTCATCGAGAGTGGCGACGAGCGCCTCGCCGTCGGGATCCATGACGCTGGCCGCAGCGCTCGCGCGCTGATGCCGCAGCAGCCGCTCGCGCACCACGATGGTGCCGGCCACCAGGTCACCGAGGCGCTGATTGCGCTGGTTGGCGACGATCGCGATCATGCCGACGAAGTAACCCAGCGGCAGGAAGTCGACCACGCGGATGACGTTGCGTGCGGCGCTGGCGCCGATGTCCACTCCCCCGCCGCCGTTGCGCACCACGCGCAGGCCAAGCAGTCGCTTGCCCGGCGTCTGGCCATCCCAGATCGCCTCGAAGGCGACGAAATAGCCCCAGATCAGCAGGAACTGCCCGATGATGATCACGGCCGTGAGCCAGCCGCCGCCGAAGTCGCGCAGGCCCGGCATCAGCTTCGGCAGCGACGAGGCGCCGTACCACAGCGTGCCGATGAGCACGAAGATCAGCGCGAGGTCGATCAGTGCCGCCGCGCCGCGCGTGCCGATGCCGGCCAGCGTGTACGAGACGACCACCTGTTCCGGGGTCTCGACATCGAGCGTCGCATCGAGCGACGGGCGCACGCGCGTGGGAGCGGTCATGCGTGGAGTCTAGCCGGTGGTGCCACCGGTTCGCGCGCGGGCGGGAACGTGACGCGGGGCGCCGACGGAACCCGTCGGCGCCCCGCGCTCACGTCACACCGCCAGCAGCTGCCTACTTCTTCTTCGCGGCGGCCTTCTTGCCCGACTTCTTCGCGGTGGCCTTCTTGACGCTCTTCTTGGCGGCCTTCTTGGCGGTGGCCTTGCCGTTCACGAACGCCTTCAGGCTGGCGCCGGCCTTGAACTTCGGGGCCTTCGACGCGGCGATCTTCACCTTCTCGCCCGTCTGCGGATTGCGGCCCACGCGGGCGTTGCGCTTGCCGACGCTGAAGGTGCCGAAGCCGGTGATGCCCATCTTCTCGCCCTTCTTCAGCGCCTTGGCGATCACGCCCTCGCTGGCGTCGAACAGCTCCTTCATGACGGCGTTGGCGTGCTTCTTCGAGAGGCCGACATTGTCGACCAGCGCATTCACGATGGCGATTCTGCTCATAGCTGCATTCTCCAATTGACGGTGTACACACGTGATTCCGCGCCAGCGGCGCACCAAGAAGCTGGCAACGACTCACAATTTCTGCAAGCGGGGCAAGGGTTTTCCGGCATTCCGCGCCATGGGGTGGCCCGCGCACCGTGCGGCGCCGGCGAGGAAAACCCTTACGGGCGCTAGGCTGGAGCCGAAACACGACGAGGCGCCGGACCGGTGCTCGCGTGGCACGACGCGTCCGGGCGCGGGGTATCTTGGCGCTGTGCATCCGCGGTCGGCTGGCGCATCTCCCTGCCGGTGCCCGGGTCCGGAGCACCATACGAATCCCTTTCTGGAGCTGGAATCCATGCCCACTATCCGTCCGTCGTTCCCGCTCGCATCGCTGCTGCTCGGCGCACTTCTCGTCGCCCCACTGGGGGCGCAGACGATGATGGCACCGCCGGCGCCGCCAGTGATCGAGGTGACCGGTGCCGGCGAGTCGAAGGCCATCCCGGATCGTGCGCTGGTGTACGTCGGTGTGCAGACCAAGGGTCGCACCGCCGCCATCGCCGGCCAGGAGAACGCCAAGCTGGCCAACGCCATCCTGCAGGCGGTGCGCACGGCGGGCATCGCCCGCGAGCAGATCGGCACCATGAACTACTCGGTGCAGCCCAGCTACCGGTACTATCCCGACGGGCGGAAGCCGGAGTTGACGGGCTACGACGCCACCAACACCGTGCGCGTCGAGGTGCGATCGCTGGAGCTGGTGGGCAAGGTGATCGATGCCGCGCTGGGCGCCGGTGCCAACAACGTCAACGGGATCTCGTTCTTCACCGCGCAGCTGGATTCGGTACGGCGTCAGGCGATGGCGGCGGCGACGGTGGACGCTCGCCTGAGCGCCGAGGTGATGGCGCGGGCGGCGGGCGGCTCACTGGGGCCGCTGCTGTCGCTCACCACGCAGATGAACGACGGCCCGCGCCCGTACGTGATGCAGGCGATGGCGATGCGCGGCAAGGCGGCCGACGAGGAGACGCCGGTGGTGGCGCCGACGGAGCAGACGGTGAACGCCTCGGTGGTGGGTCGCTGGCAGTTCATCCCCGCCCCGCGCTGAACCAAACGCGGGTCGGCCGGCCATGCCGCGGCTGACCCGCCCTTACATTCGCGGCATGGCCACCACCACTCCGCCCGACCTCCGCCGCGCCGCTGCAGCCGACGCGCCCCGCGACGAAAACGACTTCACGCCGTACATCACCGCCGATCGCGAGATCACGGAACTGACCGTGCCGGCGGTGGTGATCGGGGCGCTGCTTGGCCTGCTCTTCGCCGCCAGCAGCGTGTACCTGGCGCTCAAGATCGGCCTCACCGTCAGCGCGTCGATCCCGATCGCCGTGCTGTCGATCACGATCTTCCGCTCGATCAACAAGGCGCTCGGCGCCACCGGACCGCAGATCCTGCGCAACAACATCGTGCAGACCACCGGCTCGGCGGGTGAGTCCATCGCCGCCGGCGTGGTGTTCACGCTGCCGGCGCTGCTGTTGCTGGGCTACGAGCTGCCATGGACGCTGGTGGCGGCGGTGGCACTGATCGGTGGCCTGCTGGGCGTGCTGCTGATGATCCCGTTGCGCGAGTCGTTGATCGTCAAGGAACATCGCACGCTCAAGTACCCTGAGGGCACCGCCTGCGCCGACGTGCTGATCGTGGGCGAGGAGCGCGGCGTGCAGGCGAAGACGGTATTCATGGGTTTCGGCATCGGCGCGCTGTACAAATTCCTGAACTCGGGCGCCAGGCTCTGGACCGAAGTGCCGCGGTGGACGTTCGAGAAGGTGATGCCCAACGGTCGCAAGGCGCTGTTCGGCGAGATGCAGGCCGAGATCAGCCCGGAGCTGGCGGGCGTCGGCTTCATCATCGGGCCGCGCATCGCCGGCTTCCTGTTCGGCGGCGGCGTGCTGTCGTACTTCGTGCTGATCCCGGCGATCAAGCTGTTCGGCGATGGGCTGACCGCGCCGATCTTTCCGGCCACCATCCCGATCAGCGAGATGGGCGCGCGCGAGGTGCGTGCGAACTACGTGTTCTACATGGGTGCCGGTGCCGTGACGGCGGCGGGGCTGATCAGCCTCGGTCGCTCGCTGCCCACCATCTGGGCCGCGCTGCGCGCCGGTGTCGGTGACCTCTCCGGCTCCAAGGCTGGCACCGCCGTGGCGCGCACCGCGCGCAACCTGCCGATGAGCGTGGTGGTGATCGGCGTGGCCGTGCTGGTGGCAGTGATGGCGTTCGTGCCACCGGTGGCCATCGGCATCGCGGGCGCGCTGCTGGCGTTGTTCTTCGCCTTCCTGTTCGTGACCGTCGCCAGCCGCGTCACCGGGCAGATCGGCGCCTCGGCGAGCCCGATCAGCGGCATGACGGTGGCGACGGTATTGCTGACGGCGATGATCTTCCTCGCGGTCGGCTGGACGGGCATCGAGCATCGTGTGCTGGCGTTGAGCATCGGCGGGGTGGTGTGCATCGCGGCGGCAGTGGCCGGTGCCACGTCGCAGGACCTCAAGACGGGCTACCTGGTGGGCGCCACGCCGGCGCGACAGCAGATCGGCCTGGTGGTGGGTGTGACCACCTCGGCGCTGATCGTGGGGCTGATCATCAGCTTCCTCAACGATGCCAAGACCACGCTGGTACAGCGCTCGTACGCCAACGTGCAGATGTCGGAGATTGAGCCGTTGCTGGCGGTGGTGCAGGATGGCCGCATCACGGAGCGCGTCGCCAGCACGGCGCAGACCGCCGACGTGTACAAGGTGGGACGACTGTACACCGTGCAGGGCGACGTGCCGGTGGGTCGTTACCTGCTCGATCGCAGCACCAACCAGGTGAAGTACCTGATCGACCCCGGCATCGGTGGCCGCGAGTCGGTGGACTATCGCGGCAAGTCGGTGGACAAGCTCGACTCGCCGAAGAGCCAGATCATGGCGCTGGTGATCGACGGCATCCTGACGCAGAAGCTGCCGTGGGGGCTGATCCTGATCGGTGCCTTCCTCGCGATCGCGATGGAGATCTTCGGCATCAACTCGCTGCCGGTGGCGGTGGGCGTGTACCTGCCCATCTCCACTTCGGCGACGATGTTCATCGGTGGTGTGCTGCGCTGGATCGTGGATCAGCGCGTGGCGCGCACGCAGGGCGCGGCGGCGGAGGGTGGTGATTCGGGACCGGGCGTCCTCTTCTCGTCGGGCCTGATCGGCGGTGGCGCGATCACCGGCATTCTTTTGGCCGCGATGACGGTGAAGGGGTACGACGGCAGCTACAACTTCTCGACCGCACTCGGCGCGCTGGCCGAGAGCCCGACGGTGGCGGTGGCGATCTTCGTCGCCGTGCTGCTGGTGCCGCTGTACCACTTCGGCACGGCGCGATCGAAGGACTGACACGCACCCGTCGGGGCGGCCGGAGATCCGAAGCGGGGAATGCGTCGTTTTTTGTGCGGAGCCGCAGGGCGGACTTCACCGCACCGGTTCCCACTTCGCATTTCACGCAGGATGATCGATGACGCGTATCGTGACCGCAGCAGCGCTGCTGGGCGCCGTACTCCTGACCCCGGCCGCCGCGCGGGCGCAGGCCATGGGTTCGGGAATGGATTCTGGGAAGGGTTCGGGCATGGCGATGGCCATGAACGACCGCGACATCGTCGAGACGGCGCAGGCGGCCGGCACGTTCGCCACCCTGTCGAAGGCACTGCGTGAAGCAGGACTGACGGAGACCCTCAAGGGTGCCGGTCCGTTCACCGTCTTCGCACCGACCGACGCAGCGTTCGCCAAGCTGCCGCCCGCGGAGCTGAAGGCACTGATGCGCGACAAGGCGAAGTTGCGTGCACTGCTCTCGTATCATGTGGTGCCGGGCACCATGACGGCGATGCAGGTGATGGGCATGCGAGAAGCCACCACGGTGCAGGGTGGCAAGCTCGCGATCGGCATGTCGGGACAGACGATGATGCTTAACGGCGCGACCACGGTCACGTCCACCGACATCAAGGCAAGGAACGGCGTGATTCATGTGATCGACACCGTGCTGATGCCCCCGTCGGCAATGGGCATGATGGACGGCATGAAGCACTGACGTCACCCGCAAGCCCGACCGTGAAAAAGTTCCCGCGAATCGTCATGCACGTCGCGGGAACCACCGTGCAAGGTCCGGACTTCAGTCGCCAGAACCGACGGGCGGACATCACCGCGCCGGTTCGCGAATCTGAATTCCGGGATGACAGAACATGAAGCGTTTCATGACCGCAGTCGCACTTCTTGGCGCCGTGGTGCTGGCCCCGCGCGCCGTGCAGGCACAGGGCATGGCAGCGGGCCCGAAGGACATCGTGGAGACGGCAGTCGCCGCCGGCACGTTCAACACGCTGGCTAAGGCGCTCACCGCCGCCGGGCTGATCGAGACGTTGAAGGGCAAGGGTCCGTTCACCGTGTTCGCACCGACCGATGCCGCGTTCGCGAAGCTGCCGCCGGCCGTGCTGAACGGCCTGCTGGCGGACAAGGCCAAGCTGGCCGCCGTGCTGACGTACCACGTCGTGCCGGGCAAGGTGATGGCCGCGCAGGTCACCGGCCTGTCGGAAGCCACCAGCGTGCAGGGTGGCAAGATCGGCATCCACGTGATGGGCGGAAAGGTCATGCTGAACAACGCGTCGACCGTGACGGCCACCGACATCCAGGCCAGCAACGGTGTGATCCACGTGATCGACACCGTGATCCTGCCGCCGAACTGAATGCCCGATCGGCGGTGACGCGAGTCACCGCCATGCTGCACCACGACGCCCTGTCGGTCCGCGAGGATCGACAGGGCGTCGCGCGTTCGGGTCGACGCCTGCGTGCTTCTGCGGTGAGGATCGCACAACGGCGTCCAGTCCGGTAGCGTATCCGGACGTCGGCGGCACCCTCGCCGGCGAACCAACACACCTGCCCATTCCGCCGTGTCCCAGTTCCGCTCCACCGTCGCCCTGCTGCTGGTCGCCAGCGCCGCACCGCTGTCGTCACAAGCGCCGGCGCGTACCGCGCCACCGCGCGCCGAGATGATCGTCACCAATGCGCGCATCTACACCGCCGACGACGCGCAGCCGCTGGCCGAAGCGATGGCCATCAGCGGTGGACGCCTGCAGTTCGTGGGCAGCAAGGTGGAGGCGATGGCGCTGCGCGGCCCGTCCACGACGATGATCGATGCTGGCGGCCGCACGATCATTCCCGGGATGACCGACGCGCATGCACACCTGTACCAGCTGGGTGGCGTGCTGCGTCAGGTGGACCTGACGGGGACGCGATCGTACGACGAGGTGGTGGCGCGTGTGGTGGCGAAGGCCGCCACGTTGCCGAAAGGCACACCGGTCATCGGTCGCGGCTGGGACCAGAACGACTGGAGCGACACGCGCCTGCCCACCAACACCGGCTTGAGCGCAGCGACGCCCGACCACCCGGTGGTGCTGACGCGCGTGGATGGGCATGCGGTGCTGGCCAATGCGGTGGCCGTGGCGAAGGTCGGCATCACCGCCGAGACCAGGGATCCCGAGGGTGGCCGCATCCTGCGCGATGCGCGCGGCGTGGCCACTGGGGTGTTCGTGGACAACGCGCAGCGCCTGATGGCCGGCGCCACCACCGGCGGCGTGGCGGCGAACCCGCGCGACCTGCTGCGGAGCGCCGTGCAGGAGGCCAACCGCTGGGGGTTGACCGGCGTGCGACATGGGCGTGGCACCGGACGTCGTCGGCACCTACGAAGCGGCGGCACAGGCGGGCGAGCTGACGTTGCGCGCCTACGTGCTGCTCTCGGGTGACAGCGCCAGCGTGGCCTGGGCCTTCAACAAGGGGCCGCGCAGCGCGCTCTTCGACGGCCGGCTCTGGGTGCGCAGCATCAAGCTTTACGGCGACGGGGCCCTCGGCTCACGCGGCGCGGCGCTGCTCGATCCGTACGCCGACGATGCGCAGAACAACGGCCTGCTGGTGATGCAGCCGGCGTACATCACCGGTGTCGCCGAGCGTGCCTTGCGCACCGGCTGGCAGGTGGCCACGCACGCCATCGGTGACCGCGCCAACCGCCTCGCGCTCGACGCCTACGCCACCGCGCTGAAGGCGGTGCCCACCGCCGACCACCGGTTCCGCATCGAGCACGCGCAGATCATCCACCACGACGACATCGGCCGGTTCGCCTCGCTGGGCGTGATCCCGAGCATGCAGGCCAGTCACCAGACCAGCGACATGTACTGGGCCGGCAACCGCCTCGGTACCGAGCGGCTGCGCGGCGCCTACGCCTGGCGCTCGCTGCTGGCCACCGGCGCGATCGTGCCCAATGGCAGCGACTTCCCGGTGGAGAACGTGAATCCGCTGATCAGCTTCCACGCCGCGATCGCACGGCAGGATGCCGACAACTTCCCGGTGGAAGGGTGGTATCCGGAGCAGCGGATGACACGCGAGGAGGCGCTGCGCTCGATGACCATCTGGCCCGCCCGGGCCGCGTTCCAGGAGACGGTCCTCGGCTCGCTGACGGCCGGCAAGTACGCCGACTTCGTGCTGCTCG
The DNA here is from genome assembly GCA_031369265.1 of Gemmatimonadaceae bacterium. Lineage (GTDB taxonomy): Bacteria > Gemmatimonadota > Gemmatimonadetes > Gemmatimonadales > Gemmatimonadaceae > JACMLX01. The sequence continues at coordinate 58,754 of JANMON010000117.1, forward strand.
ATCAGGACATCATGCGGATCGCACCGGAACTGGTGCTGCAGACCCGCGTGCTGCAGACGTGGGTGGGCGGGGCCAAGGTCTACGAGCTGACGGGGCGCTGACGCCGGTCGCGATGGGGGGCCGAGGGGCCTCGCACTGCGGACTCATCAAATTAGTATGTCCGAATGCTCAACGACTCCTCCATTGCGTTCCTGAAGCAACTGCTCGACACCCCCGGTCCGTCAGGCTTCGAGTCCGCACCCGCCAAGGTCTGGCGCACGGAGGCTGCGACCTTCGCCTCGGTCCGGTCGGACGTAATCGGCAACTCGATGGCCGAGGTGGCGGGCAGTGGCGGCCCGACGATCCTGTTGGCTGGTCACATCGACGAAATCGGTGTGATCGTGACCTGGATCGACGAAAACGGCTTCGTGTTCATCGAGGCGATCGGCGGCTGGGATACGCAGGTGCTGGTGGGCCAGCGCCTCCGCTTCCTCGGCCGACACGGCGAGGTGTATGGCGTGGTGGGCAAGAAGCCGATCCACCTCATGAAGCCCGAGGAGCGCGAGAAGGTCACCAAGTTCGCGGACCTGTGGGTGGACATCGGGGCGTTGAATCGCGCCGAAGCGGCGGAGCGGCTGTCGGTGGGTGACTGCGGCGTGCTGGATGCGAAGGTCACCGACATGCCGAACAACCGGATCGTGTCGCGCAGCATCGACGATCGCATCGGGGCATTCATCGTGCTCGAGGCGCTGCGTCGTTATGCGGCCAAGCCGGGCGCGGCGCGCGTGGTGGCCGTGGCCACCTGCCAGGAGGAGATCGGGTACTCGGGTGGCGGCGCACGTGTCGCCGCGCAGGCGCTGGGCCCGCAGATGGCGATCGCGGTGGACGTCACCTTCGCCACCGACCATCCTGGCATCGAGAAGAAGGAAGTGGGTGAGCACAAGCTGGGCGGCGGCCCGGTGCTGACCCGTGGCAGCGTCACCAGCCCGGTGGTGTTTCGGCTGCTGCGCGACACCGCCGAATCGCTGCAGATGCCGTATTCGCTGCACGCGGCCGGTCGCGCCACCAGCACCGATGCCGACGCGATGCAGCTGGCGCGCGACGGCGTGGCCACCGGCCTGGTATCGATCCCCAATCGCTACATGCACTCGCCGAACGAGATGGTGAGCCTGGATGACCTCGACCAGGCGGCCACACTGATCGCCGAAGTCTGCCGCCGCGTGGACGCCAGCACGGATTTCACCGACCGGTGAGGCGGGTCCGGTGCGCATGGCGCATCGGGCCGCTCGCCGTGGTGTGACGCAGATGGCGCTGCACTGCTGGTCGTCGCCGCGGTACGCGATCACGCTGCCGGATGGGCATCGCTTTCCGATGGCCAAGTACGCGCTGCTGCGTGAGGGCGCGTTGGCCGGGCGTCTGGTGGATCCGGCGCACCTGCACGAGCCACCGCGGGTGTCGCACGACGATCTCTGGCGGGTGCACGACCGCGCGTACGTGGATGGTGTGGAGCACGGCACGCTCGACCCGGCGCACCAGCGGCGCATCGGGTTGCCGTGGAGCGAGGCGTTCGTGGAGCGCGCCTTCCGCGTGGTGCGCGGCACGATCGAGGCCAGTGCGCATGCGGTGACGCACGGCATCGCGATGAACCTCGCCGGCGGCACCCATCACGCCTTTGCCGACCACGGGGAAGGGTTCTGCGTCTTCAACGACGTCGCGATCGCGATCCGGCGCCTGCAGTTCACCGGCGCGATTCGCCGTGCGTGCATCGTGGACCTCGACGTGCACCAGGGCAACGGCACCAACGCGATTTTCGCCGGTGACCACAGCGTGTACACCTTCGACATGCACGGCGCGAAGAACTTCCCGTTCCACAAGGTGCCGGCCAGTCGCGACGAGGAGTTGGACGACGGCACCGACGACGCGCACTACCTCGCACGGCTGTCGCAGGCACTGCCCGAAGTGCTGCGTGATGCACGCCCCGACCTGGTGGTCTATCTCGCCGGTGCCGACCCGCACGAAGGCGACCGGCTCGGCCGCCTCAAGCTGACCTTCGCCGGCCTCGCCCAGCGCGACGAGCTGGTGCTGCGCACCTGTCGCGAGATCGGCCTGCCCGTCTGCGTGACGATCGCCGGTGGCTACGGCCGCGACATCACCGACACGGTGCGCGTGCACCTGCAGACCGTGGGCATCACGGCGAGACACGCCAGCTGACGTCTTCGCACGTTCGCTGCGAACGGCGACAGTTGCTGAATGCCGACCGCCGGAATCAACGCTTCAGTACGACGTAGATTGCACGCATGCCGATCCCGATCCCTGCGCCGCGCCTGAGCGGCATGACCACCACCACCGGTGTGCCGCTGTACTGGTGTCGCTACGGACGCGAGGGTGCGCCGCCGATGATGGTGCTGCATGGCGGACCGGGGGCGCATCACGACTACCTGCTGCCGCAACTGCTGTCGCTGGCGACGCTCGGCACAGGGTTCGACCTCGTGTTCTACGACCAGCGCGGCGGCGGGCGCTCGAAGAGCGATGATCCGACGCCCGTCACGGTGGACGTGCACGTCGCCGACTTCGCTGCGGTGAGTGCGGAGCTGGGCGTGAGTGGCGCTCCGCTGACGGGCTATTCATGGGGGGCGCTGCTGGCGCTGCACGTCGCCATTGCGGCGCGCGCCGGACATCACGGCCTGACCCTGCCGCCGTGGCTGATGCTGATCGCACCCGCGCCATTCCTGCCGGCCGATCGAGCGACGTTCGAGGCCGAACTGACCCGCCGACAGCTCTCGCCCGAGGTGGCTGGCCTCCGCAGCGCGCTGCAGGCCTCCGGTTTGCGCGAGCGCGATCTGGACGCATATCGGCAGCGCGCCTTCGAACTCAGTGTGGCGGGCTATTTCGCGCATCCGGAACGGTCGTCCAACCTGACGCCCTTCCGCGTCACCGGACGCGTGCAGCAGTCCACCTGGGCCAGCGTGGAGGGGGCGGCGGTGATGGCGGCGCTGCCCGGCATCGGTCTGCCCGCGCTGGTGGTGCATGGCGACCGCGATCCGATCCCGATCGCCAGTGCCCGCACCACCGCGACCGCCCTGGGCGCCACCTACGTCGAGCTCGCCGATTGTGGGCACGTCCCCTACGTGGAACAGCCCGACGCCCTGCAGCGCGCCCTCAGCGATTTCGTCGCCACACAGCCCGCATGATCCGGGAGGCCGGGCTGCTGCCGACGAGTAGCTTTCCTTTCATGGACGCCCGCGCCGCAGCCCACGTGCTCTCCGAAATCGCCACCCTGCGCACACTGCGTGGCGAGGACGATGCCGACACGGCCGCCTTCGAGGGCGCGTCGAAGCAGCTTGGCGCACAACTCACACGTCCGCTGGCCGATGCGGTGCGGGATGGTGATTTCCCACCGGCCATCACGGCGGTGCTCCAGGAACTGCTCAGCGACGGCGACTCCAGCCTGCTCGACGACCTGCGCGAGGAAACGCCGGAAGGGCTGCAGGAAATGCTGCGCGTGCCCGGCCTCGGCCCGTCCACCATCCAGCGTGTGCACGCGGGCCTCGGCATCGAGACGCTGCAGGAGCTGGAGGACGCGGTGCGCGACGGACGGCTGGCGGCACTGCCGCGCTTCGGCCCCCGGCTGGTGGAGCGCGTGCGCAACGGCATCGAGCAGCTGCGGGCCACCGGCGCGCCGGTGCTGCTGCCACATGCGGATGCCGAGGCCGCACGGTTGCTGCAGGAGATCGCCGGGCACGCCGGTGTCGCGCGGGTGGCCGTGAGCGGCGCGCTTCGCCGTCGCATGGAGACCATCACCGAGCTGGCATTGGTCGTGGAATGCACCACCCAGCCGATCGCAGTGGCGGCAGCACTCACGCACCTGCGCGGCGTACAGCGCGTGGTGGGTGGTGGCACCCGGGTGATCTCGCTGCACTTCGCCGACGCCACCACGGCCACGTTGCACTGCGTGCATCCCACGCAGTTCGCCGTCACACTGCTGCGCACCACCGGCAGTGCCGAGCATGTGCGCGAAGTGCTGCAGCGCCTCACCGAGCGCCGGATCCGCGTGCTGGACGACGAGTTGCGCGACGCCGAGAACGTGGTGGTGCCGGTGACCGACGAGCCGGCCCTGTATGCGCTGGCCGACCTGCCGTTCATCGCACCGGAACTGCGCGAGTCGATGGGCGAGGTGGCGGCAGCCGCGGCAGGCTCGCTGCCTGCACTGCTCGACGTGTCGGACCTGCGCGGCGTGTTGCACTGTCACTCGCTCTACTCCGACGGCGGCTTCGGCATCAGCGACCTGGCGGCGGCGGCGATGGCTCGCGGATGGAGCTACCTCGGCATCAGTGATCATTCCCGCTCGGCGCTGAACGCGCATGGCATGTCGGCCGAGGCGGTGCGCCAGCAGCACGACGAAATCGATGCGGTGAACGCCACGCTGGCCGGTCGCTTCCGCGTGCTGAAGGGCGTCGAGGCCGACATCCTGCCCTGCGGCACGGTGGACTTCGGGGCGCCGGTGCTCGATCGCTTCGACTACGTGATCGCGTCGGTGCACACGCGGTTCGGCATGAACGCCACCCAGATGACCGACCGCGTGCTGAAGGCGATGGAGGATCCGCACGTCACGATCATCGGCCATCCCACGGGCCGCTTGCTGCTGACGCGTGAGCCGTACGCCATCGACCTCGATGCGATCCTGATGCGTGCGGCGCAGCTGGGCGTGGCGGTGGAGCTGAACGCCGATCCGCACCGGATGGACATGGACTGGCGCTGGTGCCGCGCCGCGCGCGAGGCGGGCGTGAAGGTGGAACTGGGTCCCGATGCACACTCCATCGCGGGACTCGATCACGTGTCGCTGGGCGTGTCGATGGCGCGCAAGGGCTGGCTGCGGGCCTCCGACGTGCTGAACACCGGCAGCGCCGACGACGTGCTGGCCTTCGCGCGACGCCGCCGCACTGTGGCGCTGACCACCGCCTGATGCCGGCGCCAGTGCGGAAGTCGACGCCGACAGCAAAACCAAAGGCACAGCCGAAGCCGGTGCAGCGCGCGAAGGCGAGCACACGACTCGTCCTGCGCACGCGGTTCGCACAGCTCAGGGGACCGGCGCTGCGTGCACACGCCACCGCCGTCTACGCGGAGCTGGAACGCCTGTACCCGAACGCCCACTGCGAGCTGGACTTCCAGGATCCATACCAGCTGACGGTGGCCACGATCCTCAGTGCGCAGTGCACCGACAAGCGCGTGAACATGGTGACGCCAGCACTGTTCGCCGAGTTTCCCGACGCCACCGCCTTGGCCGCGGCGGCGCTGGATCGGGTGGAGGAGCTGGTCAAGTCCACCGGCTTCTTCCGCGCCAAGGCCAGGAGCCTGGTGGGAATGGCGCAGGCCGTGGTGGCCGATCACGCGGGCCAGATCCCATCCAGCATGGACCAGTTGGTGGTGCTGCCCGGGGTGGGGCGGAAGACCGCCAACGTGGTGTTGGGCAACGCCTTCGGCATCAACGTCGGCGTGGTGGTGGACACCCACGTCGGCCGCCTCGCAAACCGCCTCGGCCTGACCAAGGCCACCGATCCGGTCAAGGTCGAGGCTGCCCTGATGCCGCTGTTTCGCAGCGCCGAGTGGACGATGGTGTCGCACCTGCTGATCTGGCACGGGCGCCAGGTGTGCGACGCCCGCTCCCCACGCTGCGGTGTGTGCACGCTGCGCCCCCGCTGCCCCTCGGCACCACTCGAGCTGCAGGGGCCCGTCACCGAGCTGTGACGGGCCCCGTGAATCGGGTAGATTCACGGCTGCGCGCCCCGGCTCCCAATGTCGGTGGCTGCCTCACCTACGCACTCCGGAGCACCCCGTGGCCAAGATCGTCACGTTCGACACCAACAAGGGCATCATCACCGCCGAGCTGTTCGACGGCGAGGCGCCGCTGGCGGCCGCGAACTTCGAGAAGCTCGCCAACGAGAAGTTCTACGACGGCGTGAAGTTTCATCGCGTGATCCCCGACTTCGTCGTGCAGGGCGGCGATCCGAAGTCGCGTGACCTCCCGAACGGCCATCCGCAGGTCGGCACCGGCGGGCCAGGCTACACGATCCCCTGCGAGACCGCCGGCAACCCGCACAAGCACAAGCCGGGCGCCCTCTCGATGGCGCATGCCGGCAAGAACACCGGCGGCAGCCAGTTCTTCATCGTGCTCAACGAGCGCAACACGCAGCACCTCAACGGCGTGCACACCGTCTTCGGGCAGGTCACCGACGGCATGGACGTGGTGAACTCGATCGTCGGCAACGACGTGATGAACACGGTGCGCGTCGCGTAAGCGGCTCGCCTTCCCCGATCGGGGCGGCGGATCGTCGCCCTGATCGTCACTCCTCCTGGACCATCCCATGAGCGCGTCCCATACCGAAGCTCCGAGCGACCGAAAGGCGGCGTTCACCGGACTGATTGCCGGCGCCATCGCCGTGTTCATCATCCTGTTCACGACCGTCAAGCTGACCAACGCACAGTTCGCCGCCGAACATGGCGAGAAGCACGCCCCCGAGGCCACCAAGTAAGGCCGCGCGTGCAATTCCAGTCCGGGTTTTCGCACACCGACGGCGTGGCGCGGCTCTGCCGCAACGCTGCGAACCCGGGCTGCGTACAGGTGGCAACTCAACCCCGTTGCCATGTCCGCTTCCGCCCTGACACTCGTTTTGGACCCCTCTGCGCCGAAGGCGCTGCGGCAGTCCGTGTCGTCGCGTAAGGGCGGCCGCGGTACCGTGCCTGGCTCGGCGGAGGCCAAGGCCTCGGCCGAGGCGCTGCAGGCCGCGCGCGAACAGGAACGGCAGTACGTGCTGGCGGCGCAGGAGGGCGACATGTCGGCCTTCGCGCAGCTCGTGCGTCGTCATCAGCAGCGGGCCTACGCCGTGGCGCGGGCCGTGCTCCTGTCGCACGAAGATGCCGAGGACGCGGTGCAGGAAGGCTTCCTGCACGCACATCGGGCGCTCAGCCGCTTCCGCCCCGATCAGCCGTTTGGCGCCTGGTTGCACCGCATCATCAGCAACGCGGCGCTGGACCTCGCCCGCCGCCGCAAGGTGCGTGATACCGACGAACTGGTCGACACTCACGCCAGTCCGTTCCGCGACCCGGCTGAAGCGGATGAGCTGCACGATCGTCTTCGCAGTGCGCTGTCGCAGTTGCCTGATCGGCAGCGGTCGGTGCTCGTGCTCCACGATGTCGAGGGTTACAAGCATGCCGAGATCGGCGCGATGCTCGGGATTCCCGAGGGTACGGCGCGATCCGACCTGCACCATGCCAGGGCAGCGATGCGCTCCATCCTCGGAACGCTTCGCCGACCGGCCTGAAGACCGAGATCCATGCATTCCGAAGATTTCGACCGCGATCCGGCGGTCACGCTGCAACTGCGCTCCCTGCTCCGTCCCCCGGCCGATGCCGCGTACTGGGACGGGCTGGAAACGCGCATCCTGGATCGCATCGTGGCCGATGGTGCACCGCCCATGCGCGTCACGGGTGGATTCGCCGCCATCAGCGGCTGGTGGGAGCCGTTCGCCCAGTGGACTCGCGCCGGTGGCATGATTGCTGTTGCCGCGCTGGCCCTGACGGCGTGGGGCCTGTGGGAGACCAGCTCGAGCGACGCCCGGCTGGCGCACGAGGCTGCCGTCGAGGCGTTGGCGACGCCGTTGGATTCGGTCGGCCGACCCCTGACTGAGGCACCGAGGGAGAAGACGGTCCCCGACCTCTTCCGCTACTGATGTCGAACACCATCCAGCGTACCAAGGCGCAGGCGATCTTCTTCCTGCTCGGTGCGGTGCTGGTGGGTGGTGCCCTCGGCTTCACGGCCAATCGGGCGATCGAGCGTCGCGATGTGCTGCCCAAATCGCAGCGGAGCTCGCGGACGCAGCTGGCGGACCGCCTGCAGCTGGACAATGACCAGCGCCGGATGCTCGACTCGGTGCTCGACGCCCGCAACGAGCAGATGAAGGTGGCGCTGTCGCCGGTACAGCCACGCCTGGACTCGCTGCGTTTTGCGGCCCGGGCGGTGATCCGGGGCAAGCTGACGCCCGCGCAGCAGGCCGTCTGGGACCAGGTGCTCTTCGAACTCAGCCAGGACAGCGTGAAGCGGGAACAACGCTAGGCCGACATCGATCGAGCCGGGTAAACCAACATGGGCCGCGACTCCTGCCTCCGTGCCCCCTACCCCGCCAAATCGTCGTCTATAGGTTCCACATGCACGATCATCACGCAGGGCGCGATGCGACGCCGCCTGGCCAGTCCAAGAGGCGGCGTCTTCCTGTGTGAGGCGAGGTGCTGCGCCTGCAGCACCACGCCCTTCCTGTTCGCTGCGCACGGCATTCGCGGGCGCGGCCCTTCGTATGACTGAACCGCAACCTTTTCCTCCGGCGTCGCCGGCACCGGGCTCACCCGTTGCTGCTGCTGACCCAGTGCAGTCCAGCAGTTCCGCTCCCGCCGATTCCGCGCCGGGCGCCTCGCCACCACCGGCTGCGCTGCATGCGCCGGGGATGACGCACACCACCGGTACACATTCGACCGTCGTGGCCGACAGCAATCATCATCACACCGGTGATCCCGCGACGGGGAAGAAGCTGGCACTGCTCACGCTGACCGCACTGGGCGTGGTCTACGGTGACATCGGTACCAGCCCACTCTACGCCTTGAAGGAGTGCTTCAACGGACCGCACGGCGTGGAACCGACGCCGGCCAACGTGGTGGGCGTGCTCTCGCTGATCGTCTGGTCGCTCATCCTCGTGGTGAGCGTGAAGTACATCGGCTTCATCCTCCGTGCCGACAACCGCGGCGAGGGTGGCATCCTGGCGCTGCTTGCGCTCCTGCTGCAGAAAACCGGCGGCATGATGGGCGCCGGACAGGAGAAGCTGAAGAAACGCATCATCGCCCTCGCCCTCTTCGGCGCGGCGCTCCTGTACGGTGACGGGATCATCACACCGGCGGTGTCGGTGCTCGGCGCCGTGGAAGGTGTGAGTGTGATCGCACCGAGCCTGCAGAACCTGGTGGTGCCGATCTCGATCTTCCTGCTGCTGGCCCTCTTCGGCGCCCAGCGATTCGGCACGGACCGTGTCGGCAAGGCATTCGGCCCGATCATGTTCGTGTGGTTCGCGAGCATCGCCGCCCTCGGCGTGCCCCACGTGCTCGAGCACCCCGAGGTGCTGCGCGCACTCTCCCCGACGTACGCCGTCATGTTCGGGATCGAGCACGGCTGGCACGCGTTTGTGCTGCTTGGCGGCGTGGTGTTGGCAGTGACGGGTGCCGAAGCGCTCTACGCCGACATGGGCCACTTCGGAAAGCGGCCGATCCGGCTGGCGTGGCTGATGCTCGTCTTCCCGTGCCTGCTGCTCTATTACTTCGGCCAGGGTGCCGTGCTGATGAGCGACGCGGGTGCGCGCGCCAATCCCTTCTATTCGCTGGCGCCGGGTGTGCTCCAGGTTCCGCTCCTGATCCTGGCCACGATGGCCGCGATCATCGCCAGTCAGGCGCTCATTTCCGGCGCCTTCTCGATCACCCAGCAGAGCGTGCAACTCGGCTACTCGCCGCGGGTCACGATCGTCCACACCTCCGAGCAGCAGTCAGGGCAGATCTACATTCCGGAGATCAATACCCTGCTCGCGATTGGCACGGTGCTGGTCGTCCTCGGCTTCAAGTCTTCGAGCGCGCTGGCAGCGGCGTACGGCATCGCAGTGACGGGCACGATGGCGATCACGACGCTCCTGTTCTACCAGATCTGCATCCTCCGCTGGAACTGGCCGCGGTGGCGTGCCATGACCCTGGCCGGAATCTTCCTGTCGATCGACCTGGCCTTCCTCGGCGCCAACATGCTCAAGATCCTGCAGGGCGGCTGGGTGCCGCTGTTGGTCGGCGCGGGCATCTACACGTTGATGACGACCTGGAAGCGCGGGCGCGAGGCCGTCGGCCAGCTCCTCCGCCGAAGCACGCTGCCCACCGAGCTCTTTCTGTCGGACATCAAGCGCAAGGAGCCGGTGCGCGTGGCTGGTACGGCGGTCTTCATGACCTCCGACGCCGACGGCATTCCTCCGGTGCTGCTGCACCACCTGAAGCACAACAAGGTGCTGCACGAGCAGGTGGTGCTCCTCAGCGTGGTATCGAAGCCGGTGCCGTACATCGACGCGGGGATGCGTGTGACCGTCGAGGCGCTCGGGGCCGGGTTCTGGCGCCTCCGTGCGTATTACGGCTTCATGCAGTCGCCCGAGATGCGCGACATCATGACCAGCGCGCGCGGATCTGGCCTGATCTGTTCGACCGGCACCACCAGCTACTTCCTTGGCCGGGAACAGCTGTTGCCGAATGGGCCGGCCCGCATGTCGCGCTGGCGCAAGAAGTTGTTCATCCTGATGACGCGGAACGCCCGTTCCGCCACCGCGTTCTTCAAGATTCCACCGGGACGAGTGGTGGAACTTGGCACGCAGATCGAGATCTGAATTCATTCGCAGGCCCCGGCGACGCGCCGCCACTACGGCGGCCAGCGCACCGGTTCGATGTCAGTGACACCCTTTCCGCCACGATGAGGCTTCCCATGCGCGCGCTGTTGCTTCCCCTCGCTGTCATCGCCACGTCGGCATGCACCGCCCTCGGCGCCGACGCGCAGTCAGGGCCGAGCGCCCAGATCGATACCACACCGAGCCGGTTGATCCCGGCGCGCAGCGCCTCGTTCGAGGGGAAACTCAGCGTGCCGGCCGGCTTCACGGTGACGAAGTTCGCGACGGTGCCGAACGCCCGCGCGATGGTGGTGGGGCCCGACGGTAGCGTCTACGTCAGCACGCCGGGACGCAACGCGATCACGCGGCTGCAGGACACCAATGGCGACGGTGTCGCCGATTCCAACACGGTGGTGCTCACGGGCCTCGACCGCCCGCATGGCATGGCGTTCCACAAGGGCAAGTTCTACGTCGCCAACACCGGCGGCGTGGTGCGCTACGCGCTCACCAGCAACGTGCCCTCCGGCGCACCGGAACAGCTGAACCGCTACGACGCCGGCAAGAATCACTGGACGCGCAGCATCCTGTTCGGCGCCGACAACCGCATGTACATCAGCATCGGCAGCAGCTGCAACATCTGCGTCGAGACCACCCAGGATCGCGCAGCGGTGATGGTCTATGACGAGAATGGCCAGAACGGTCGCCTGTACAGCAGCGGATTGCGCAATGCGGTCGGCATGGCACTCCATCCGTCGACCAAGGCGATCTGGGTCACGCAGCACGAGCGCGACAACCTGAAGCCCGACCATCAGGACCTGCCGACCGAGGAACTCAACATCCTCAGCGCCGGCAAGGATTACGGCTGGCCCTACTGCCACGGCCCGAAGATCCCGAATCCCGAGTTCAACGACCAGGCGCGCTGCAACGCCACCGAAGCGCCCGCGCTCCGCATGCAGGCCCACTCGGCACCGCTCGGCATGACGTTCCTCGACAAGGCGACGTCCTTCCCGGCCGACTGGCGTGGCGACGCGCTGGTGGCATTCCATGGCAGCTGGAACCGCGACACGCCGACGGGGGCCAAGGTGGTGCGCGTGCGCGTGCGCAACGGCAAGCCGGTGAGCTACGAAGACTTCATCACCGGCTGGCAGGGTGAGACCGGCGCACGGTGGGGCCGCCCGGTGGATTTCGCGGTGCTGCGTGACGGGTCGGTGCTGGTCAGCGACGACAACGGCGGGACGATCTTCCGGGTCACCTCGACGCGCTGAGTGCCGGGCGCGGTGGGCCGGACGAGTGCATCACGCGGTCACCGGCCCATCCGCCGCAGTTCGACCAGCAGGCAGTGGTCCTGCACCACGTCGATACCCGCGCGGGCTAGCGTTTCCGCAACCTGTGGATGCCGGATACCGAGCTGCATCCAGACCATCTTCGGCTGGATGGCGAGGATGTCGTCGAGGTGCGGAGGGATGTCGGCGGGGCGGCGGAAGAGCTGAACGATGTCCACCGGTTTCGGGATGTCACGCAGTGACTGGTACGCCGTCTCCCCGAGCAAGGTGGTCATCTCCGGGTAGTACACGGGAACAGGGATGATTTTATAGCCCGCGCGCTGTGCGTATTCCGGCACGTAGTAGGCGGGTGCGCCGGTCTCCGCGGGCTTGATGCCCACCACGGCGATGCTCTCGAGGCGGCCCACGGCGTCATGGATCGCGCCGGGTTCGGTGAGCAAGTGCCGGCGCCAGGCGTCGGTCTGGGTGTCGATTTCGGAAGCGGTCATGACGGCAGGGTGTCGGTGACAAACGCAGCGCGGGCGGGACGCGATCGTGAGCGCTCGCTTAAATTCCCGCGACTCACGCAGGATCCTACCCTGCTACCCCGATTTCCTGCCTGCCTCGCTGCGCTCGATTGCGCGCGTGCGGCACTTCGCCCTCATCAACATGCGCTTTCTCGTCCTCGGCCGCGGCGCGCAGGGTTCCGCCTGCGCGTTCGACCTGCTTCGCAGTCCCGGTGTGACGGCGGTCCGTCTCGCCGACCTCGACGTCTCGTCCCTGCCGTCGTTCCTGCCCACCGACGATGCCCGCCTGGTGCCGGTCTCGGTAGACGTCCGCAATCGCGAGATGATGCTGGCCGAGATGGCGCAGGTGGACGCGGTCCTGAGCGCGATCCCGTACTACTTCAACGGCGAACTGGCCGCCCTCGCGGTGCAGGCCGGTGTCCACTTCGCCGACCTCGGCGGGAACACCGAGATCGTGTTCCAGCAGAAGGAGCTGCACGAGGCGGCGCAGCTGAAGGGCGTGACGGTGATCCCCGACACCGGCGTGGCGCCCGGCATGATCAACGTGCTGGCTGAACATGGCATTCAGGCGATGGACACGGTGGAGCGCGTGAAGTTGTTCGTGGGCGGGTTGCCGCAGCATCCCGAACCGCCGCTCAACTACCAGATCGTCTACTCGCTCGAGGGCGTGCTGGACTACTACTCGACGCTCTCGTGGGTGGTGCGCGGCGGCAAGCGGGTGCAGGTCGAGGCGCTGTCGGAGCGGGAGCCGGTGGAGTTCGGCGGATCACTCGGCACACTGGAGGCGTTCCACACGGCCGGCGGCCTCTCCACCATGGCGTGGCGGTACGAGAACCGCATCCCGGTGATGGAATACAAGACACTGCGCTACCCAGGCCATGCGCAGCTGATGGCCGCCATGCGCGACCTGGGCCTGTTCGACACCACAGCGATCGACGTGAAGGGCACGGCGGTGGTCCCGCGCGATGTGTTCGTGGCGCAGGTCGGCCCCAAACTGCGCCGCCCCGGCGCACCGGACCTGGTCGCGTTGCGCGTGATCGTGACCGGCACCAAGGCTGGCCAGCCGCTGACGCTCACCTACGACCTGCTGGACCACTACGATGCCGAGACGGGCATCACGGCAATGATGCGCGCGACGGGTTTCACGCTGTCCATCACCGGCCAGTTCATGACGTCGGGCGCACTCAAACCGGGCGTCTACACACCCGACGAGGTGTTCCCCGGCGACCGCTACATCGCCGAACTCGCAGCGCGAGGCATCGACGTCCGGATCAGCTGACGATTGCTCGTTCCGCGGACGACGGTAACAGCAACAGCAACTGCAAGTGCAACAGCAACTGCTTGACGCAAGGACGCCAAGGCACGACGGCGCAAAGAACTGCAACAGAGCTGATGTGCGCGCCTGTCGCGGCGTTGAATCAGCGAGCGCGTCGTGCCTTTGTGACTTCGTGACCTTGTGTCAGGCAGTTGTTCTTGCGCCAAGTTCCTGAGATTGCTGCCGCGAGCGAACTCGTTGCGCCCTTGCGTCCTCGCGGCTTTGCGTCAGGCTGTTGCTCTTGCCGTTTCAGCGGCGAAAGATCCCGCAGAGCGCAAATACGCCGTAACGGTCAGCGCGCCCAGTTGGCGAGGGTGACGCCGATGGCGTCGATGGCTTCGCGGGCGCGCCAACGGTCGCGGCCGTTGTAGAGCATCGCGAAGGCCAGTAGTTCACCGTTGCGGGCGGTGACGTAGCCGGACAGCGCCACCACGTCGTTGGTGGTGCCGGTCTTGGCGTGGAGGTTGGTCTGCGCAGTGGTGCCCTCCATGCGGCGGCGCAGGGTGCCGCTTTCGCCGGCCAGGGGCAGCGATGCATGCAGCAACGATCCCCACGGCGCGCGATCGGCCCAGCCCAGCATCTGCACCATGGCGCGCGGGCTGACCTGATCCAACTGCGACAGGCCACTACCGTCGGTGGAACGGATCGCATCGCCGCGGACTCCGGCGTTGCGCTGCAGCAGCGCGCGGAGCGCCGTGTCACCGGTGAACGCCGCACCCGCGGTGTGGCGATCCGCACCGCGCGACGCAGCGCGGAACAGGTGCTCGGCGATCACGTTCACGGACTCGCGGTTCATCACCGTGAGCAGCGCTTCGAGCGGCGGCGATTGCCAGGTGAAGAGCGGTGTGGCCGCGGCTGGTGTGACGCCGAGTGCCATGCCGCCATCGACCTTCACGCCGTGGCGGCGAAGCGCGGCGTGGAAGGCGCCGGTGGTGAACGACGCCGGGTCCTCGACGATGTACGAATACGACCGCTGATAGACCTCACTGCCGATGCTGCCGCTGACCGTGATGCCGCCGCTGCCGCGGCCGAGGCGTAGCGAGGCACCGCGTCCACCGACGGTGCGCACGGTGGAGCGCAGCGGGATCGCCGACGTCGCCGGCTCGAGCACCACTTCCGCGGGCTGGCCACGAGTGGTGGGGCGGACGGTCACCCAGACCAGGTTCTCGTTCAGGCTGAGCCCCGAGACCCGACCGGCGTAGGCGTCCTGCAGGATGCGCGGGTGCCACCCTTCCGGAACGTTCCGCGATTCGAAGGCGCTCGGGTCACCGATGACGCGCCCGGTCACCTCGCGCAGGCCACCCCGGACCAGTCGGCCGACGATCGAATCCATGGCCGCATCGGGCTTGCCGCCGATGAATCGCGACGACAGCGACGGATCACCATCGCCGCGCAGTATCAAGTCACCATCGACGCGTCCATCGGACATTTTTCCGGAATACAGCACGTCGGTGTGATAACGATACTGCGGCCCGAGTGCGTTCAACGCGAGCACCGAGGTCAGCACTTTCTGCGTCGAGGCCGGCACATGCGGGACGTCGGCATTGATCGAGAAGAGCGTGTCGCCCTGAGTCAGCGACACCACCATCATGCCCCACGAGCCGGTCCGGATCGACGAGCCGGCCAGGTATCCCAGGTCGCCGCGCAGGGCGTCGAGCCCGAACGAGGTGCGCGGTTCGAGGCGGGAGAGCGTCACCGCAGGTCGGCGGACCCGTCCCCGTGGCACCGAGCGTGTGATGCGGGTCTTCCGCGTCACTGGACGAGTGGCCGTGCGCGACGACGCCTTGCGCGCGGCCGGTGGCCGCGACGAACTGCGGGTAGAGACGGCGGCATTCTTCTTCTTGCGCGTCGTCTGCGCGTCCGACGGCAAGGCGATGCCAATGGCGCAGAGCAGAAGCGCCAGCCCGCGGAGAGCCGGCGCGAGTCCAGAGGTACAAGCCACGTCGCTAGACCTTGAGAAAGATTCTTCGGCGCCAGAGCGCCCAGAGGATGACGAACCAGAGGAGCACGAACGTCACCGCATACCCCAGAGACGCGACCCGTGGTTCGAGTATCGGCGCATAGAGCGACCGGTAGAGCAGTCCCTGCACTGAGACCGGACCGTCAGGCGTGTCGATCTTGAGCAGCGTCACCGTCAACCGAGCCATCAGGCCCGAGCCGAGGAACGCGATCATGGGGTTGGTGCCATAGATAACGAAGAAGGTCGTCCACCGACGGACCCCCTGCACGTCGATCACCCAACTGCAGGTCGCCAGCGTGACCAGCGCCATGCCGCCGGTGAAGACCACGTAGCTGCTGGTCCAGAGACTCTTGTTGATCGGAAAGGCCCAGTGCCACATCAGTCCCACCACCAGCAGCAGCGCACCGATCGCGAACATGCCGTTGAGCCGCTCGCTGATCGGCTTCGGTGTGGCCAACCAGCGACCCGTGAACTGGCCGATCATCATCGAGCCGGCGGCCGGCAGGCAGCCGAGCAGCCCTTCCGGATCCCAGGTCTTGGCTGACGCCCAGAGATGATCGGTGGTGAGCAGCGTGCGATCGAGCCACGCGCTGAGCACCGCGTC
>JANMON010000147.1:0-6812 GCA_031369265.1 Gemmatimonadaceae bacterium
GGCGGATTCGATCCCGCGGCTCAAGGCCGGTACCAACCGCTTCTTCTGGAACCTGCGCTACCCTGACGCGCGCGAGATGCGCAACACCGTCATCGACGAAGGGGCGCTGACTGGCCCGAAGGTCACACCCGGCACCTACACCGTGCGCCTGATCGTCGGTCGCGACACGTTGAGCCGGCAGTTCACGGTGATCCCCGATCCCCGCGCCACCGCCACCACCGCCGACCTGGTGGCGCAGTTCGATGCGGCGCAGCGCGTGCGAGCCCGCATCACCGAGATCGTCGAGCGCGTCGAGCGGCTGGAGGACCTGCAGGCACAGCTCGACGCGCGCGTGGAGCAGACGAAGGACCAGGCCTACGCCAAGCAGGTGGCCGATGCGGCCAAGGCGGCGCGTGCCAAGCTGGAAGTCGTGCGCGACCAGCTGTACGAAATCGGGTGTCACGTGGACCAGTGCACACTCGACCAGCCGGTCCGGCTGTACAACTGGTTCATCACGCTCAACGCGCAGGTCCAGACCGGCGCCTATGCCCCCACGCAGCAGCACGGCGAGATCTATTCCGACCTTTCGGCCAAGCTGGATGTGCAGTTGAAGGCGATGGACCGCATCGAGCAGGATGACATCGCGAAGTTCAACGCGATGCTGCAGGGCCTCGGTATCCCGAGCGTCTTCGTGAAGCCGAAGCCGCCGATCAGCTGACGGCAGTCGCCGGCACGGTCAGCGCAGCTCGTTGACCGTGCCCGGCAAGCCGGAAAACACCAGCCGCCGAAACGTCCGATCCACCTCGGCCGCTGGCATCGGCACCTCTGCCGCCATCCACCACGCGATGGTGGACCAGAGCGCGCCCACCAGATATTCGGTCATCAGCGACACCGACGCGGTGTCGTTCGCCGCGCCAGTCTGCCGCGCGAGGTCGTCGCGGACCAGCTCCCGCAACATCGTGCGGATTTCGCGGCCGATCGTGACCTCGCCGCGCCGCACGCACTGTCGATAGAGCCCGCGATGGCTGGCGAGGTGCTCGAAGAAGGGCAACGTGAACGCCAGGCGCTCGGCGGGGCGATGCGCCACCTGGTGTGTCAGCCAGGCCTTCAGCCCGCCGACACTCGTCGCCAGCAGGTCGTCCTTGCTGCTGAAGTGCGTGTAGAACGTGGCCCGCCCCACGCCGGCGTGGTCGAGCAGGTTCTGGATCGTGAGCCGTTCATAGCCACGATCCGACATCAGGACGCGCAAGGCATCCAGCAGCAGCTCGCGCGTGCGCTGGACCCGCCGATCGATGGTGGAAACGCCTGATGTCATGCCACGATCCTGAACAGAACGGACGCGGATATCCGGAAACGAACAGAATGGTGCCGTCTGTGTGGCGCCCGGCGCTCACGGCACAGTATGCTCGGGAGGTCGACCCGCAACAAGGAGAATCCGCGTGGTGCAGCAGGGGGCAGGAGCCGGACTGGTGGAGTGCATTGATGTCTCGAAGGTCTATCGCTCCGGTGGCGAGCGTTGCCACGCGCTTCGTGACGTGTCGCTGAGCATCGCCGGCTCGGAGTGTGTGGCGGTCGTGGGCCGCTCGGGCAGTGGCAAGACCACGCTGATCAACCTGCTGACGGGCATCGACACGCCAAGCTCGGGCCAGATCCTGATCCGCGGCCGCGCTGTGCACGGCATGTCGCAGGAGGAGCTGGCGGTGTGGCGCGGGAGCACGGTCGGTGTGGTCTTCCAGTTCTTCCAGCTGCTGCCCACGCTCACGGTGGCCGAGAACGTGATGCTTCCGATGGATTTCTGCGACGCGTTCCCGCGGGCGGTGCGTCGCGACCGCGCCTTGGCACTGCTGGAGCGGCTCGGCATTCCGGAGCAGGCCAACAAGCGTCCCGCCGACCTCTCCGGTGGGCAGCAGCAGCGTGCGGCCATCGCGCGGGCGCTGGCCAACGACCCACCCCTGCTGGTGGCCGACGAACCGACCGGCAATCTCGACTCCACCACCGCGCACGCGGTCATGAGCCTGCTGGCGTCGCTGGCGCAGGATGGCAAGACGGTGCTGACGGTGACACACGATCGTGAGATGGATCGCTACTTCACGCGCACGCTGGCGCTCGAAGACGGTGCACTGGTGCGCGACACCGCGGTGCCCGTGGCCGTCGCCTCGTGAACACACGCTGGCTGAAACTGCTGCGCGACGTGCAGGACGCGCCGGGACGCCTGCTGATGATCGTCGGCGCACTCGGCGTGAGCCTGCTGGCCGTGGTGGCGATGCTGGTGTCGTTCATCGTGCTCCGCCGCGAGGTGCCGCGCAGCTACCTGGCCGCCAACCCGGCCTCGGCACGCCTCGCGCTCGACGGGGACGTGAGTGCCGAGTTGTTGCGCGCCGTGCGGGCTCGCCCCGAGATCGCCAAGGCCGATGCGTCCGGGTTCGCCTCGGCGCAACTGCTGCTGGGTGATGGCGAAGCGGTGCCGGTGGTGTTCTTCGTCGTGCCGGAGTTCGCCCCGCAGCGCGTCGATGCGCTCTATCCCGAGCACGGACCGGCACGATACGCGGCTGGAGCGCTGTTGATCGAACGCAGTGCACTGGCACTCACGCGGGCGGGCATCGGCGACAGCGTCACACTGTTGCTGCCGCGTGGTGGGCGCCGACGGGTCGCGATCACCGCCACGGTGCACGATCCAGGCGTGGCACCAGCCTGGCAGGAGCAGGTCGTCTATGCGTACGCCACACAGGCCACCATGCGCGCGTTGGGTGAACCGGTGGTGGTGGACCAGCTCAAGCTGGTGGTGCGCGACACCACTGCCAACACCGATGTGATCGACGGAATCGTGCGTGACATCATGGCGTGGGTGCCATCGCAAGGGCGCGCCGTTCTGTCGGCCCAGGTGCCACCGGTGCGCCAGCATCCGCACCAGCCGCAGATGAATGCGATCATCACCATGCTCTTGATCTTCAGCCTGCTCGGCATGGTGCTCGGCACGGTGCTGACGGCCACCGTGATCGGCGCGCTGCTCGCGCAGCAGGTGCGTCAGCTGGCGATCATGAAGGCCATCGGCGCGCGCTCGAGACAACTGCGCACCATGTACCTCACGCTGGTCAGTACGCTGGGTGCGCTGGCGGTGCTGGTCGCCGTACCGGTGGGCCTGCTTGCTGGACGCCGGCTGGTGTCGGTCGTCGCCGAGTTGCTGAACCTGCGCATCGAGAGCCTCGCGCTGCCGTGGTGGCTGTTTGCGGTGGCGATCGCGCTCGGCATCGGGGCACCAGCGCTGGCGGCCGCGCTGCCCATTCGCCGCGCGGCGCGTCGCACGGTGCGGCAGGCCATCGATGATCACGATGCGCGCATGGCCACCGACGACGACGATCGCCTGTCGCGATGGCTGGCGCGCCTGCGCATCAGCGACGTGGCCACCACGCTCGCCGCCCGCAACGCGTTCCGTCGTCGCGGTCGCCTGCTGATGACCACCGGCCTGCTGGCCGGGGCCGGCGCGATGTTCATCGCCAGCCTCGATCTGCGAGCCGCCTGGGAGGCGAAGGTGAGCACCGCCGTACGCGATCGGTTGTTCGATGTCGAGGTCCGGCTGCGCGATCCGATCCCGACGTCGCAACTGGCCACGCTGGCGCCGCAACTGCCGATGGTGGAGGCACTGGAGGGGTGGAACAGCACGGGCGCCGTGCGTGAGACCGACGACCACGGTGCGGATGTGGGCCGCGTCCATGGCGATGGCGGGCATGGCGCGCTGGCGTACCGTGAAGCGGCACCGACCACCGACATGATCAGGCACCGCATGGCGGACGGCCGCTGGCTGTCAGCGGGCGACAGTGGTGCGGTGGTGCTCAACAGCATGGCCTACGACATGTTCTTCGCCGATGTGCACGTCGGCGACACGGTGCGACTGCGCGTCAATGACGTCGTACGCCCGTTGCGCGTGGTGGGCATCATGCACGAGTCGCTGACACAGTCCACCGCGTACGTCACACCCACGACATTCATGCGGCATACCGGCTTCACCCGCACCGGCACGCTGCGCGTGCGCATGCGGCAGCGTAATGCCGACTCGGTCACCGTTGCCGCCCGCGCGATGGTGAAGGCGCTCGACGGCGCCGGCATCACCGTGCGGCGCGTCTCGACGTCGGCCCGGATGTCGGCGGCGCAGGGCGGGCATGTCTTCATCCTCGTCGCCACCCTCGGTGCCATCGCACTGGTGATGGCGGTGGTCGGATTGATCGGTCTGGCGTCGGCGCTCGGTGTCTCGGTGTTCGAGCGCACGCGCGAGTTCGGCGTGATGCGCGCGATCGGCGCCACGCGTCGCATCATCATCCGGATCGTGCTGGTCGAAGGGGTGTTCATCGCGCTGCTCAGCCTCGTGCCTGCCGTGCTGGCATCCCGCGCCGTCTCGCTCACGGTGGGTCGCGTGCTTGCCTCCGTGGCGCAGCAGGACCTGGTGCTCTCGCTCTCCGCGCCCGGTGTGCTGGTCTGGGCGGTGGTGCTCTCCGTCTGCGCTGCCATCGTCAGTGCCTTTCCTGCCTC
Organism: Gemmatimonadaceae bacterium; assembly: GCA_031369265.1. Taxonomy (GTDB): domain Bacteria; phylum Gemmatimonadota; class Gemmatimonadetes; order Gemmatimonadales; family Gemmatimonadaceae; genus JACMLX01. Next base: position 4,504 of record JANMON010000147.1, read on the forward strand.
GCGCGCCGCCGATCTGACGGTGCGTGACGCCATTTCTCACACCTGAGAGCGTACAGATGTCACGTCGATCCGCTGCCTGGACCATCGGGCTCCTCTGCGTCGTCGGTATTGCGTGGGCCATTCATTCGCTGGACCTGCTGGCGCTGCTGCGGCGCATGCACGGCCAATGACGGGAACCGGGACGGTGGGCAGGGGATAGTTCGGCGACGCGAGACATCTCCACCTTCCCGGACCCTCCATGCAACGCAACGCGCTCCTGCTGCTCCGCATCTCCCTCGGCGGCCTGATGGTCTACTGGGGCATCGACAAGCTGATCAACGTGTCGCACGGCGTCGGGGTCGCCGAGAAGTTTTACGGCGGGCTGTCCGTCGGAACCACGCCGATGCAGGCCTTCGGTGTGGTGCAGGTGCTCCTCGGTGCGCTGATCCTGGTCGGGCTGCTGCGTCGCGTGGCGTACCCGCTGCTGCTGCTCGTCACGGGCACCACGCTGCTGGCCGTGTGGCGCTCCATCGTGGACCCGTTCAAGCTCGTGATGCAGGGCGGGAACCTGATCTTCTATCCCTCGCTGATCATCTTTGCCGGGGCGCTGGTGCTGCTGGCGTTCCGGGAGCAGGACAGTCTGGCGCTCGACGCACGGCGGCGCGTGGCGTAGGCAGCGGGGCGACGGGGTGACATCATTCACCGATGTCACTCCGCCCACCATCGCTGCCATGATCCGCCTCCTCGCCATTACCGTCGTCGCACTGGCGCTCGGCGCCTGCCAGCAGCCGGCCACGCCGCGGCCCGCCACCACGGCAACGCAGGCTGCGAACTACCGCGAACCGCACCGCCCGCAATTCCACTTCACGCCGAAGGCGAAGTGGATGAATGACCCCAACGGCATGGTGTTCTACGACGGCGAGTACCACCTCTTCTACCAGCACTACCCGGACAGCACCGTCTGGGGACCGATGCACTGGGGTCACGCCGTCAGCACGGACCTCGTGCACTGGGAGCACCTGCCCATTGCGCTCTATCCGGACTCGCTCGGCCTGATCTTCTCCGGCAGCGCGGTGATCGACTGGAAGAACAGCAGTGGCTTCGGCGTCGATGGCAAGCCGCCCATGGTGGCCATGTTCACCTATCACGACATGGCGGCCGAGAAACGCGGCTCGCAGACATTCCAGACGCAGGGGCTGGCGTACAGCAACGATCGCGGGCGCACATGGACCAAGTACGTCGGCAATCCCGTCATCCCCAATCCCGGCATCCGCGACTTCCGCGACACCAAGGTGTTGTGGCACGAGGCCACGCAGCGCTGGGTGATGGTACTCGCGGCCGCCGATCGTGTGCGGCTGTACACGTCGGAGAATCTGCGCGAGTGGACACCTGCCAGTGAGTTCGGTGCCGACCTGGGCGCACACGGCGGCGTCTGGGAATGTCCTGACCTGTTTCCGTTGCGCATCGAGGGCACCAGCGAGACGAAGTGGGTGCTGCTGTTGAGCATCAATCCCGGTGGCCCCAACGGCGGTTCGGCCACGCAGTATTTCGTCGGAGATTTCAACGGCACCACGTTCACGCTCGATCCTCAGTTCGCGCAGGGCGTGGGCCGTGCCGGCAAGGAACCGGAGCGCGGCGTGTGGCTCGATCACGGCCGCGACAACTATGCCGGTGTGACCTGGTCAGACATCCCCGCCACCGACGGGCGTCGGCTCTTCATCGGCTGGATGAGCAATTGGGACTACGCCACCGTGGTGCCCACGGATGCGTGGCGGAGCGCCATGACCATTCCACGCACGCTCTCGCTGCATCGCACACCGGCCGGTCTGCGCGTGTACTCCACGCCGGTCAGCGAAATGCGCCTGCTGCGCACGGGCACTATTACGTTGCCGGCCCAACGCGTGTCCGGTGCCCTCGCACTGCGCCTGCCGGAAGGTGGGACGGCGGCGCAGTCGGAGATCGATCTCGAGTTCCTCGCCAGGGCCGGCGACAGCTCCGACGTGGCGATCGAACTGTCCAACGCCGCCGGTGAGGTGTATCGCGTCGGCTTTGACCAGGCCACGCGGCGCTTCTACAGCGATCGCACCGCACTGCCGAAGGCGTTCTCGGGGAAGTTTGCGACCGGTGTGCACCATGCGCCCCGGATCGCCACCGACTCGGTGGTGCGTCTGCATCTCTTCATTGACCGCGCCTCGGTGGAACTGTTCGGCGATGGCGGTGCCACGGCAGTCACCGATATCCTGTTTCCGACGCAGGATTTCTCCACCGTGCGCCTGCTGGTCAAGGGCGATCCGGTCGCGCTCCGCTACGCGACGGTCTCGTCGCTCGCA
>JANMON010000210.1:0-8092 GCA_031369265.1 Gemmatimonadaceae bacterium
GGATCTTTTCCTCAATCACGCCCAGCCAGCTGGCCTGGATCAGCGCCCGCTTCGGGCGCACGTACGTGACCAACTGGATCGCCGCCATCGTCGGTCCGATCACGTCGCGCGCCTCGGCCAGCAACGACTCCACCGTCAACGCGCGCAGGTCGGCGGCGGGATCGTCGGCTTCGTCGGTGGGTGTGGGTGGAATCGGCAACTCGGCGATGATCGCGCGCTCGATTCCCTGCAACGTCGGCCACTTGCCGGGCTGCCAGGCCAGCGCGGTCAGCAACGTCGGGTACTCCTCGCGCAGGTCATGCAGCGCGGGAGGAATGCGATGCGGGGCCTGCACGGCAGCCAGCACCGGGGCGCCGGTGGACAACACTTCGCGTACGCAGGCCAGACCCAACGGACGATGCGCACCAAGCACCAGCGTCGTCATGCCCTTACTTGCTCGCGCACGGCGACGTGCAAGGCGATGCCACCCAGCAGCATGCGTCTCGTCTCGATGACGCGGAATCCGTGGCGCTGCAGCATGGCGGTGAACTCCTCGGCGGTGACGAAGGCGGCAATGGAGCGCGCAATGTAGCCGTAAATGGCCGGCGTTCGGTGCCACCACCATCCGACCACGTTGCCCGAGCTGCGCAGGTACCAGAGAAAGAGCCCGCGCCAGATCGCGTTGCGCGGGAGGAAGAAGTCGAGCGAGGCAAGTGTGCCACCGGGGCGCAGCACGCGGGCACATTCACGCACGGCTGCTTCCAGGTCGGGCACGTTGCGGAATCCGTAACCGGCGGTGATCACGTCCACGCTGGCGCCATCGACGGGAAGTTCCGCCATCGCGCCGAGGTGAAACGCCAGGCGTGCCGAGTCGGCGTCGGCGATTCGCGTGCGTGCGATGGCCAGCATCTCCGCCGACGGATCGACGCCGGTGACCTGCACAGCGGGGAGCGCGGACGCCAATGCAAAGCCGAGATCACCGGTGCCGCAGGCGACGTCCAATGCACGCCGTGCATCGGGCGCGCGCATCAGCACAGCCGCGATCAGGTCGCGCTTCCACGTGGCATCCATGCCGAACGAGAACAGCCGCGTGAAGGCATCGTAGCGTGGTGCGATGACGTCGAACATCGGCGTCACCACGTCCTGCCGGCGGGCGGCATCGGCCATCGCGGCGTCGAGGTCCTGCGCGCGGAATCGCGTCAGCGGGTCGTTGGTGTGCGGCGAATTCATGCGGCGATGCTACCCCGCTGCGGCACCCGCGGCAACGGCGCTGGTGTGCGCCGATCAGAACCCGATTGCGATGCGCCGGCGCGCGAGGGCGACGGCAGGGCCGAGCGCTGGTGCACGCTGCAGCACACGCGACAGGGTGCGCTCGAGATTGCGGTCCTTGCGGCCCACGTAGCCGAGCACCTCGACCAGGCTGCGCGTGCGGGCGGTGTCGGCGTTGGGGTCGATCCGGCCCAGCGAGTCGAGCACGGCCGGTAACGGACGGCGGCGTTCGCGACCGACCAGGAACCCTTGCAGCGCAGCTTCGCGCACGGCGGCGTCGCCGGCGGCCATCGCGAGGATCAAAGCCTTGTCGCCGTCGCCGGGAATCCGCCCGAGCACCTGTGCGGCAGACTGGCGTAATGGGGCAGGGCCGTCCCAGAGAATCATCTGCAAGGGCCGTTGCGCGCCCTTGGCGTTCTTGCCGGCGCGCGCCAGCAGCGTGAGTGCCGTGCGTGCGCGGGCAATGGCATCGGCACCATCGAGCAGCGGTGCGTCGCTCAGTTCGCGCGCCAGGCTGCGCGAGACCAGTGTGGCCGTCTTCGAACCCGGCGTTTCGTCGAGTGCCGCCAGCGCCGTCAGTGTGGCGCCGCGCACGCGGCCATCGTCGTCGCCGACGTGGTCGCGCAGCGCATGGATGGCGTCGCGCGCGGCGGGACCGGCGTTCGCCAGTGCGGCGGCGGCACGGGCCTGGTCGCGCGGCTCCCCGACACTCAGCCGCTGGCGAAAGAGCCTGATGTTCTGGTCGTCGATGCGCACCAGTGCGATGCCGGCGTCGGCCGAGACCAGCGGGTCGTCGTCACGCCACGCGCGCCAGAGGGCGGCGGATGCCTTGCGGGCCGCCTTGCCACCGTTGCCGATCGCACGAATGGCGGTGCGGCGCACGTTGGTGTCGGGGTCACCGATCAGCGGCGTCAGATAGACCACCGTGGCGCTGGTGACGTCGGCGAACTGCGCCAGGGCTTCGAGCGCCGCCTGCCGCACCAGCGGCTGCGGGTTGGAGAGGTCATCGCGCCAGTCCGCTTCCGAACGGCCGGCCACCAGCGGTGCCCGTGGCTGGGCGACCGTGACCACGGGACTTCCGGTGGCCAGGATCAGGGCAAGCAGCGGCGCGACGAGGGAACGCATTGCGGGCAGTGTCGGATGCGGCGTGACGGTACTTGAGGGTTGCTGCACGCTCGAGGCCGTTGCCTCGCAAACATCAGGGGACTGCGCTGCGCTAATGACACTGTGTTCCTAATCGCATCGCGCGGCAATCGAGACCCTTCCGTGACTATCGGGTTCTGCCCATGTTGCGAAGGTCGGCGCCGTCAGCCGCGATGTAGTGCGCTTCCACCCGGGGGAGTCATGCGACAGCGAGTCAGCGCGTCGGGCAGGCGATGGGTCGGACGGACGGTCGGGATGCTGGTGCTGTGCGCAGGGGCGGCGCTGCCGTTGGCGGCGCAGAGCGGCACGATCCAGGGCAAGGTCACGGACACGCAGGGTGCCTCGGTGGTCGGGGCGCAGATCACGGTGGACCAGAGCGGTGCACGCACCACCACATCGGGACGCGGTCTCTACTCGCTGAGCGGTGTGTCGGTGGGCCGGCGCCTGCTGCGGGTGCGGGCGCTGGGCTTTGCGCCCGAGACGGTCTCGGTGAACGTCAGCGCCTCGCGGGTGACGGTGGCCGACGTGGTGCTCAAGCAGTCGGCGCAGCAGCTGGCGCCGGTGCGCACGGTGGTCGGCTCGCGCGCCAAGCATGCGGCGGCCGAGGAGCTGGCAGTGCCGGTGGATGTGTTCACGGTGGAGGAGATCAAGCGGTCCGGCTCCACCGAGACGACGCAGATCCTCGCCAACCTCTCGCCGTCGGTGAACTTCCCGAAGCAGGCGGTGACCGATGCCACCGAGATCGTGCGGCCGTTCACGCTGCGCGGCCTGTCGCCGGATCACTCGCTGGTGTTGATCAACGGCCAGCGGCGGCACACCACCGCGATCCTCAACGTGTTCTCCAACGGCTCGGCGCCGGGGTCGAGCGGCGTGGACCTGAACGCCTTCCCGTCCAGCGCGGTGGAGCGGATCGAGGTGCTGCGTGACGGTGCCTCGACGCAATACGGGTCGGACGCCATCGCCGGCGTGGTGAACCTGGTGCTGCGCGAAGGACAGTTCGCTCCCTTCCTGAACACCAACGTGGGCCAGTATCGGCCGGGCAAGGGCTACCAGAACGATGGCACCACCACCGACGTGAACGGCGGCGTCGGGTTCCGCATCGGCCGCGGGTCGCTGGGACTGTTCGCCCAGTTCCTCAAGCGCAACGCCACCAACCGCGCCTGTCCCGACGGCAGCTTCAGCGACATCAACGGCATTGCCGACTCGGTGGCCGATTGCCGCGTGGTGATCAAGCGCAATGGTGTGCAGCAGCCGAACGTGCACTGGGGCGATGGACTCGAGCGGGACCTGCACAGCTTCGCTAACCTGCGCCTGCCGCTGAATGCCGACGGCACGACGGAGTTCTATGCGTTCGGTGGGTATTCCGATCGCGACGGGACCGGCAACGGTTTCTTCCGGAAGCCGCGGAACTCGCGCAACTGGGCGCAGATCTATCCGCTCGGCTTCCTGCCGGAGTTCCGGCCGTCGGTGATCGACTATTCGGGTGCCGCGGGCATCCGCACGATGCTGGGCGGGTGGTCGGCCGACGTGGGTGCGAACTACGGCTACAACGGCTTCGACTTCAACCTGCGCAACACGCTCAACTCGTCACTCGGTCCGAGCCTGACGCGTCCGACGGCACCGGGTCCTGACGGCCGGCTGGGAACCGCCGATGATCCAGGCATCCCGAACCAGACGGCGTTCTTCGCCGGTGCGCTCCAGCGCGGTGAGTTCAACGCCACGTTCAACGCATCGCGGCAGGTCGAGATGGGCTTGCCGGCGCCGGTGAACGTGGCGGTGGGTGCCGCCTTCCGCCGCGAGCAGTACGAGGTGATGGCCGGTGAGCGGGCGTCGTGGATCAACGGCTACCACAAGACCGCTGACAGTTCGAGCATCGCGCAGGCCGGTTCGTCGGTGTTCCAGGGTTTCGCACCCAGCGACGCGAGCTCCAACAGCCGCACCAACTTCGGTGTGTACGCCGACCTCGAGTCGAACCTGACGAGCGAACTGCTGGCCAACGTGGCGGCGCGCTTCGAGAACTACAGCGACTTCGGCAGCGCGGTGACCGGCAAGGCCGCGGTGCGTTACCAGCCGTCCAGGGAGCTGGTGCTGCGCGGCGCGGCGAGCACCGGCTTCCGCGCTCCCGGCCTGCAGCAGAGCTGGTACAGCCACACCACCACTGCGATCCAGAACGGTGTGCTGGTGGAGATCGGCAACTTCCCGGTCACCAACCGGGCGTCGCGGATCTTCGGCGCCAAGCCGCTGCAGGAAGAGACGTCGGTGAACCTGAGCACCGGTGCGGCCTGGTCGCCAACGAACAACCTCAACATCGCGGTGGACTATTACCACATCGTGATCAACGATCGCATCCTGCTGGGTGCGACGTTCGATGGCACGTCGGACGCCGCGGTGGCGAAGATCCTTGCCGACTCCGGGCTGACGCAGATCGCCGGCGTGCAGTTCCCCACCAACGCACTCGACACCAAGACCGACGGTGTGGACATCACGGCCAATTACCGGCTGTTGGCGGCGAAGGGCACGTTCGACTTCACGGCAGCGCTCAACTACACCACGAACGCGATCACGCGCATCGCACCGTTGCCGGACATCCTCACCGGTACCGGCACCAGCTACACCAGCGCGCTGGATGCGGTCACGATCAATGCCATCAAGCGCAACCGACCGAATCGTCGCTCGTCGCTGACGGCCAACTACGCCAGCGGCCGGTTCCATGCGCTGGGTCGTGCGTCGGACTACGGCAGCTACGTGGACGGCAGCCTGGATGGCCTCGAGACGTTCAAGCCGAAGGCAATCTTCGATGTCGAGGTGGGCTACCGGTTCGAGGGGATCAACCTGAACGTCGGGTCGCGCAATCTCTTCAACACCTACCCGGACCAGGTCACCGTCTCGGCCAACACGAACAACGGCACCTTCATCTATCCCGGCGCATCGCCCTTCGGCTACAACGGCCGCTTCGTCTACGCCCGGGCGGAGATCCTGCTCAACCGCTGATTGCGTCACATCACCGGGTGGGACCGACAGGGCCGGGGGTCGTACTCCGGTCCTGTCGTGCGTTCGGCCCTCCCGTCATCACCAGTCACCTCGTCACCCTGCCCAATGGTCGCCTTTCTCGATGTCCCTGCTGTCATCGCCCTCGTCTCGCGCATCGGACCCGTGCCGTTCCTGGCCGGGCTGGTGGAGTATCTGGAATCGGATTTCCGTCGCTGGACGGCGTTCGAGAAAAGCGCCCGGGTGGCGAGTCATTCGCCGCAGGGGGTGATCGAACTGATGCCGACGGCCGATGCGGCGCTCTACGCGTTCAAGTACGTGAACGGGCATCCAGCCAATGCGGCGGCAGGCAAGCTCACCGTCACGGGGCTCGGTGTGCTGGCCGACGTGGCCACCGGCTATCCGTTGCTGTTGAGCGAGATGACCGTCTGCACGGCACTGCGCACCGCCGCTACGTCGGCGCTCGCCGCGCGGTGGCTGGCACGCAAGGACGCGACCGTGATGGCGCTCATCGGACTCGGCGCGCAGTCCGAATTCCAAACGCTGGCCTTTCTCGCCAGTACCGGCGTGCGCACCGTCCGCGCCTACGACATCAACCCGGTGCTGTACGCCAAGTTCGAACGCAACCTGGCTGGCTACGGGCTCACGATCGTCCGCACCGAATCGGTGGACGATGCGCTGCGTGGCACCGACATCGTGACCACCGCCACCGCGGCGAAGCGCCGCGCCTCGGTGTTGTCTGCCGGACAGGTGCAGGACGGCATGCACCTCAATGCGATCGGCGGCGATTGTCCCGGCAAGACGGAGCTCGACGTGCGCGTGGTGGAAGAGGCGTCGGTCTTCGTAGAGTTCGCGCCACAGTCGCGCATCGAGGGTGAGGTGCAACAGGTGCCACCCGATTTTCCGGTCACGGAGTTGTGGCAAGTGATCACCGGTGCTGCGCCGGGGCGTACCAGCGACGCGCAGGTCACGCTCTTCGATTCGGTGGGGTTCGCGATCGAGGATTTCTCCACGCTCCGCTACCTGCATGACCTCATCCGCCGTGACGGTGGTGGCCGCGAGATCGACCTGGTGCCGGCGCTCGCCGATCCGACCGACCTGTTCGGGCTGTTCCGGCGCTGAGCCGTTCGGGCGTCGAAGTCAGCGCACCACGTTGTAGGCGAGCTCGCGAATGATGAACCGACCGTACGTCCACTCCCTACCATCGGCCTCGATCCAGTTGGCGTCGCCGTGTGTGCCGACACGGATGCCGTTCACCGCCGCGTACTGCGAGATGGGTGTGGACCACCGCGCACTGCGACTGCCCGCGGCATCTTCCTGTGTGCGGTCGTCGGAGATGAAGCCCACCAGGTCACCCTCGGCGTCGAAGGTCAGCACCGCCGAGACGGTGTAGCCGGCGTTGGTGAACGTCGCATCCAGAGATCGTGCATCGCGCGTGGCCCAGGTGAAGGGCAAATCGAGCACCGCCGCCGGAGCGAGCACCACGATGTCGTTCATCAACGTCACGGTCTCGGCTTTCGTCAGCACCGGGCCCCGTTTGTCCACCATCGGGAAGAGGCTGGCGATCCGCACCCGGAACGTGGCATCATCACCGACGTAGCGGTGCAGCACGTCGAACGGCACGCCGACCTTCGACGCATTCATGTAGAACAGCCGCGCCGGTGGATCGAAGAATTCATACTGTGTGGCGGTGGCTTGCATCCAGCCCGCCTTGGCATTGTCGCGCATCTGCGCATCGAAGCGCACGCGCAGGTTGCGCACGCGCGGCCGGCCGACAGCACCCACGCGGCGCAGATACTCCTGCATCAAGCGTGGGAGCGGGTCGATATCGGCCTGCGTGACGATCGGCGCCGGTGACATCGGTGCGGCGAGCAGCGAGTCGGCGCCGGTGGTGAATTGCGCGCGGAAACTGCTGGATCGCGCATCGATCGCTATCAACAGCAGTGGTACCGCAATGATCAGGTTCACGATCGTGCCGAATTTCGCATCGCTCCACATCCCGACGATCAGTGCCTGTGACAGCAGGATGCCGGGCAGCGCCAGCGCCCACCACCACCGGTCGCCATGCCCGACCACCGCCGCCGCGGCGATCAGCAGCACCGCCGTGAGCAGCCAGAGCACGCCCTGCGGCACGGAGATCGGCTGTCGCAGCGCCGCCAGATCGAGGAGACCGAAGGCCTCGGCGGGACCCACGAGGTGGATCACGCCGTGCAGGCCCATCAGGAGCGCAAACGCGAGTCGCATGGGGGCTCACCTGCCATCGTCGAAGGATCCTGCGGGTAGCACCCGCCGACTGCGTGTCGAGCCTGGTGTAAAAATCTTGACGCTACGTCGCTTCATCAGCAGGATGGGGCATTCCGCGAACCATGGGAGAGACGTGCTGAAATGGCGGGACGCTACGGTGCCGCCGGCTGCGTGGGGTGTCACGGTGCCGACTACGGTGCCGCCGACGTGCCCGGTGCTCCGCCAGGCAGCCCACCGTCGTCGAACCTCACCCCCGCGGGCCGCTCGGGCAGTGGAGCGAAGCGCTGTTCGTGCAGCTCTTCCGCACCGCTACAACTCGTCCCGGATGACGCGGATGCCTGGGGTTTCGAGATCGTCCATCTGGCCGCTCTTCACGGCCCACAGGTATCCGGCGAGCGCCACTGCCACGATGACGAGGGCGAGCGGCACCACGAGGTAGAGGATGCTCATCGAGTCTCCGGTGAGAAGG
>JANMON010000216.1:0-1622 GCA_031369265.1 Gemmatimonadaceae bacterium
GCTGTCGAGCGTGACGACGAGTGCGAAGACGATCGGTCCGCAGCAGGTGAACCACACGGGCCAGATTCCGTCGGTGACGCTGTCGTTCAACCTGCGCGAAGGCACCGCGCTGGGTGCGGCGGTGACGGACGTGGAGAAGTCCGCCGCTGAGATCCTGCCGGACGGCATCACCACCGGTTTCTCCGGCGCCGCGCAGGCGTTCCAGGACACGCAGCGTGGACTCGGCGTGCTGTTCATCGTGGCGATCTTCGTGATCTACATCGTGCTCGGCATTCTCTACGAAAGCTTCATCCACCCGATCACGATCCTGTCCGGCATTCCGTTCGCCGCGTTCGGCGCCTTCCTGGCGCTGATCCTCACCGGCACGGAGCTGAGCGTGTACGCGTGGGTGGGCGTGATCCTGCTGGTCGGCCTGGTGAAGAAGAACGCGATCATGATGATCGACTTCGCGCAGGAGGCGGAGAAGAACGAAGGCAAGAGTGCCTTCGACGCGATCTTCGAGGCCTGTTTGGTGCGCTTCCGCCCGATCACGATGACGACGATGGCCGCACTGGTCGGCACGTTGCCGATCGCGCTGGGTGCCGGTGCCGGTGCAGAGTCGCGCCGGCCGCTGGGCATTGCGGTGGTGGGCGGGCTGGCGTTCTCGCAGCTGGTGACGCTGTACGTGACGCCGGTGGTGTACACCTACTTCGATGGGTTCATGAACCGCGTAAAGCGTCGTCGTTCGAGCAGCAGTGAGACCGAGACGTCGCAGTTGCGGCCGGCCACGCCGGGCCACGCGGCGGCGGCGTCCGTCATCGCGCAGGGCTGAGTTACGCAGGGTTGTGCACGACCTGTGGGGTGTCGATCACTGACAGCCGCTCACGCCAGGATTCCGGTCCCGCGGGTCACGCGCTGGCAGCGTGCCATCCAACCGGATCTCGTACGCGTCCTGCACCTGCTTGCCGTCGTAGCGGATGGATTGCCGGATCATCGCCGGTCGCGTGCGCGGGCTGGTGAGACTGTACCAGTTGTTGGTGGACTCGGTGTAGATCGGTCCGCAGCGCGAGAGCTGCACCGCGACGCCCTTCTGGTAGACCACGCCGAGCATGTGTTCACCGCGCGGATGCAGCTGCATCTCATCGAGGTAGATCACCTTCACCTGTGATGGCGTGCCGCTGGCCATGGCGGAAAACTCGCGGCCGGCGTAGGTGACCGTGCCGGTGCGGATGATCGGATTGCGATCGCCGCGCACCGAGAGGTCGCCGCGCGTCGGCCCATCGCCGAGCCAGGTGATACCCGTCGGTAGCGCGGCGAGTCCGGTCCAGTCGTATGGCGCACGCGTGGACGGCACCAGAAGCGCCACCACCGCGGCGGCGAGTGCTTCGTGTGGAAGCACCGTGGACACCGGCGGCTGCGCGCCGCCCGGCGCGCACTGCTCACTGTAGAGCGCCAGCTGGTTCGGCTGCAGCCGCGGCAGCTGGTCGCCTGACGAGAGCACGAATCCTTCACCGGTGCCACGCGCATTCGGCGGCTGCACGGCGAGGAACACAGCAGCCACACCCGTGCCACTCAGGCGATACCAGTTGGATGCGCCGCGCGACCCGCGCACCGGGCAACGTGCCAGTACGGTGGTGATCGAG
>JANMON010000217.1:0-23715 GCA_031369265.1 Gemmatimonadaceae bacterium
CGGAAGTCCAGCTGCATCGCCTCCGACACCGCCCGCACCATCATTGTCTTGGCGAGGCCCGGCACGCCGACCAGCAGCGCGTGACCGCCAGCGACGATGGCGAGCAGGATCTCGTCGAGCGCCTCGGTCTGCCCGACGATACGTCGCGACACCTGCGCCCGCATGGCCTGTGCGGCAGCGATCAGTGCGGCGGGTTCATGGCTGGTGTCGTACCCGGCGCCGACGCTCGGTGCGGACGTCACTTGAGCGGCTGCCGGCGACGGAAGTGCAGCAGCAGCGTGGAGCCCTCTTTCACACCCGCGTCGGCCAGTGACCGGGCTTCGTCACGAATCTCGAAGCCACCCAACTTGGTGACCACGTCGCCCGGCTGCGGTACGTCGGGGGCCAGGACGGCCAGCGCGCGCGCCTTCACCGCCGCGACTGTCGTGGCCGGCTCGGCGCGCACCTGCACCGCGTCCCACGCCTCCAGCAGTTGCACACGGAACGTGATCGTGGCGGCACCCTCCGGCGCGAGCGAGATCGCCTCCGCCGGGGTGCGGAGCTGGTTGACGAAAAGCGGCATGTCGAGGCGTCGAGGCGGGAGATCGGGACGGGCGCGCGTACCCTGTGGGCACGGCGCGCACCCGGACAGTTGCTTTACGCGGCGGGGGCGCCGGAGGTTGCGTCGGCTGGCAGCGCCTCGGGCTCTGCGGCCGGAGGCGGCGCGATGTAGGCCGGCAGCACGGAGAGGAACCGGGCGATCTGCTGGTCGAACATGTAGCTGGATCCGGTGACCCGTGTGCCGCCCGGCAGTTCGGCCACGCCGAAGATCACTTCTTCACCGCCCTGTCCGCGCAGCGCCACGTAGGTGGGCCCCGACTTCTCCGGGAACGCGGCATAGATGCCGCTGCGCGTGGTGAAGAATTCGGTGGCGGCCGCCAGCACGGATGCGCCGTCGAGCGCGGTGTTGACTTCCTGCTGGGTGCGGATGGGCGATGGCATGTCCGAAAATCTAGGGCGCCGGGGCCGAATTGGGATGGCCGGGGGATCGGCGCATGACGGCGCCGCCGGTGGCGACGACGGCGACGGCACACGGCAGCGCACGCGGCGCACGGCGCGGAGGGTTCAGCCGTCGCGGAAGGCCGTCACGCGATGCGATCCATCGCAAAACGGCGATTCGCGTGATGCACCGCAGCGACAGAGCGCCATCGACTGCGCCTCGCGAATCAGCGTGCCGTCGTCGCGCAGCACACGCACCGAGCCCTGCAGCACCAGCGGTCCGTCGTGTCGCAACCGGATGCGCACATCGCTCGTAGTGGTCTCGTCTGCTGCATCCATCTCGACAACTTACCTTGCGGCAGACCTCACTACCACGGAGCAGACATGGACGCACAGGCCTCGCGCAGGATCCTCATCTCCAGTTTCGAAACCCCGGGTGGCGCCGACGCCGCCCTGCACTTGTTGAAGGCCGCCCCGGTGAGCCTTGGCAACGTGGCGATCGTGACGCGTGATGCGAACGGCAAGGTGGAGTTCAACGAGACGCAGGACTGGGGCATCGGCAAGAGCGCACTGGTGGGTGCGATCGCCGGCTTGCTGCTACCCGGTGTCGGTACGATCACGCTCGCCGCGGGCGGCGCGCTGGCCGCGTACTTCATCGACCTCGGCTTCCCTGACCCGCTGCTCAAGCAGATGGGCGAAGGGCTGACCACGAACACGTCGATGCTGGTCGCGCTGGTGGACGAAGCGGGTGTGCAGCGTGCCGGCGACGTGATTGCGCAGGCGGGTGGCACGGTGCTGGGCACGAGCCAGGAGACCGACCTGGCGGCGGCCGTGGCGACAATGAAGCGGGTGTAGTCCGCGTCGGAGTGTGAACGCAGAACGGCGCCCGAGATTGGGCGCCGTTCTGCGTGACAGACCATCGTGGGTCACGATCACGCCGTGATGCGCCCCTGCACCCACCCCCGTACCTGATCCATCGCCACCCGCACCTGCGCCAGCGAATCGCGCTCGCGGATCGTCACGCTCTGGTCGTTCGCCGACTCGCTGTCGATGGTGACGCAGAACGGCGTGCCCACTTCATCCTGCCGGCGATACCGCTTGCCGATGCTGCCCGTCTCGTCGTAGTCGGTGTGGAAGGCACGCCGCAGTTCATCGGCGAGCCTGCTCGCCATCTCGGGCTGGCCGTCCTTCTTCGTGAGCGGAAACACCGCCGCCTTGATCGGTGCCAGCGCCGGGTGCAGGCCCAGCACCACGCGCCCCTCGTCCTCGCCCGCCACCGCTTCCTCGCGATAGCCGTTCACCAACGTCGCCAGTGTGGTGCGATCGGCGCCCACCGAGGTCTCGATCACGTACGGCAGGTAGCGCTTGTTGGCCTGCTGGTCGAAGTACTCCAGCTTCTTGCCGCTGAACTGCTGGTGCTGTGACAGGTCGAAGTCGCCACGGTTGTGGATGCCCTCGATCTCCTGGAAGCCCAGCGTGCCACCGAAGTCGAACGTGATGTCGAATGCGGCGCGCGCGTAGTGCGCCAGCTCACCGGCGTCATGCTGATGGTACTGCAGGCGATCAGCCGACAACCCCAGCGACTGGTGCCACGCCATGCGCTCCGCCTTCCACCGCTCGAAGTGCTCCATGTCGGTGCCCGGCTCGACGAAGAACTGCATCTCCATCTGCTCGAACTCGCGGGTGCGGAAGATGAAGTTGCCCGGCGTGATCTCGTTGCGGAACGCCTTGCCGATCTGCGCGATGCCGAACGGCACCTTCTGTCGGCAGCTCTGCTGCACGTTGAGGAAGTTCACGAAAATGCCCTGCGCCGTTTCCGGTCGCAGGTACACCGTGCTGGCACTCTCCTCCACCGGCCCCATGAACGTCTTGAACATGAGGTTGAACATCCGCGGCTCGGTGAGCTGACAGGCGTCATGCTGGCCCGGCTGCTTGCTCGGCTTCTGCGGACAGCGTGCGTCCTCCAGCTTGTCGGCGCGAAAGCGACCCTTGCACACCTTGCAGTCCACCAGCGGATCGGTGAAGCCGGCCACGTGGCCGCTCGCCTCCCATGTCTTCGGGTGCATCAGGATCGCCGCGTCGAGGCCCTCGACGTCGTCGCGCATCCGCACCATGCTGGTCCACCACAGTTCCTTCAGGTTCTTCTTCAACTCCACACCCAGCGGGCCGTAGTCCCACACGCTGCCGGTGCCGCCGTAGATCTCGGAACTCTGGAAGATGAAGCCGCGCCGCTTGCACAACGACACGAGCTTGTCCATCACGTCGGGATGGGTACTGGCGGACATCGGCGGACCTCTGGGTGTGGCGCCCCTGGATGCCGCAGCGGTCGCCGCGACTGGATGGGGTGCACTGGTGCCGTGAAGATAGCGGCCCCGGGAATGCCGATCGCCGCGCACGCGTGCCCCGCCCCTTGTGGAACGGCGTCGCGCCCGGCAGCGTAACTCTGCTGGAGCCACTGACGCCGGGGGCATGAGTGCGATCGTTTCGGAAGCGGACCCGAATGCCGATGCTCCTGCTGGCGTTGCTGCTGGCGCGCCCCGCCGGCGCCCAGGTGCACGTAATGGGCACGGTGCGCGACAGCCTCACCGGCCTCCCCTTCACCGGTGCCGTGGTGGACCTCGTGCCCACCGCCAGTCCGTGGCTCGCCGGCTACTCCACACGCGCCGATTCCGCGGGCCGATTCAGCTTCGCGCAGGTGGACGCAGGGACCTACCACTTCGGGTTCCAACATCCGCGGCTCGACTCGCTCGGCATGGACCCAGTGGTGCGCACGCTGGAGGTGCGTGCGTCGCGCGCCCGCATCACGGCCGACCTCGCACTGCCGACCGCCCGCACCTTCGCGCGCACGCTGTGCCGAGCCCGAACCGACAACAGTGGCCTGCTGCTCGGGCGTGTGCTCGATGCGCGCGATGGGAGTGTGATCCGCAGCGGCACGGTGCTGATCCGCTGGGGGGAGCTGAGCGTGGGTGCCGACGGCGTCCGCAACGATCAGGCGCAGCGCGCGGCGACGGTGCGTGACGATGGCCGCTTCATCGCCTGCGGTGTGCCCACCGACGGCCCGATCGAGGTGCAGGCCGTCGCCGGCACGTTGACGGATCCGTCCTGGGTGCAACCGCGCATCACCAGCGGCATCGTGGAGCTGACGTTCGACTACGACACCCCGCTTCGGCATCGCGACCTGTTCGTGGCGCCGGAACTGCGCGACAGTGTGCCGACCGAACCGGCACCGGAGCGCGCGCGGCAGGGCGGTGTCACGGTGCGACGCGGGGCGGGCCACATCGCCGGACGTGTCGTGGCCGAGGATGGCCGACCGGTGCGCGGGGCGCGGGTCGTGGTGCGCGAAGCCGGCGCCGAAAGCGTGAGTGACAGCAGCGGCGCGTTCCGGCTCACGCGACTTCCGCTCGGCACCCAGACCGTCGAGGTCATCGGACTGGGGCTGGTGCCGATGCGCCTCGCGGCGGACGTGTTGCCTGACCACGACGCGACCATCACGATACGCACCTCGCGACGCGTCGCGACGCTGGATGAGGTCACGGTGCGCAGTGCACGCGACTTCTCCGGTTTCGCACGACGGAAGCGCAGCTCGTCCGGCACCTTCCTCACCGCCGCCGACATCGAACGCAAGGGCGTGTTCAGCGTGGGCGAGGCGCTCATCAACGTGCCGGGGTTGCGCTACCTCGGCATCGACCCGACCACCAACCGACCCGCCATCGGTGGCCGATTCGGGTGTGGCCCGCGGTTTTACCTCGACGGGCTGCGCGTCTCGCTCGCCGACATCGACGGGATGCTCGGCATCAGGGAGATCGGCGCTATCGAAGTCTACGCCAACTCGTCCGAAGCACCGCCGCAATACACCGGCCCTGCCTTCGCCAGTGGGGCGACGAAGAACCTGGCCGCGCAATGTGCGTCCGTCATCGTGTGGACGAAGGCACAGGTCCCGTAAGTCGCGTCGGGTATATTCCGGCGCCGGTGTGCGACGTCGTGCGCGCGGCGTGACCTGACCTGCCGAGGAGCGAATGGGATCGATGTGGTGCCGTCGTGTGACCGTGCTGACGGTCGCCCTGCTCGTGTCGGGCGTCCGACTGCTCCCTGCCCAGGCCATCATCAGCGGCTTCGTACGCGACAGCCTCGCCGGCCGCCCGCTCGCCGGCGCCACGATCCAGCTCGTCTCCACCATCACGCCCTGGGCCGCCGGCCGCACCGCCACCAGTGACTCCATCGGGCGTTACCGCATCGACAGCGTCGCGCCCGGCACCTACGCCCTCGGCTTCCAGCACCCACGCCTCGACACGCTGGGCATGGACGCCGTCTCGCGTACGCTCGACGTGCCACCGCGCATCCGCGTCCTGCGCGCCGACCTCGCGCTGCCCAGCGGCCAGACGTTCGTGCTGTCGCTCTGCGGCGCCAGCCGCGACAGCGCCGGCGCCGTGATCGGCCGCGTGTTCGATGCCAACAGCAACGCCCCGGTCAGCGACGGCATCGTCACCGTGCGCTGGGCGGAAGTGCAACTCGGCGCCGGCGGCGTGGGACGCACGATGAAGCAGACCACCGCAAGGTTCGGTGCCGACGGTCGCTACGTCGCGTGCAACGTGCCGACCGGATCACCGGTGCTGGTCAGTGCGCGCGCCGGCGCTGGCGACGCGGCCGCAGCGCGCGGTGTGAGCAGCGAGATCGAACTCACCTTCGAGCCCCGATCGCCATTGCTGCACCGCAACCTGCTGATCGCGATGCGCGATGCGGCCACAACCAGCGCGCCGGTCGCCGCCAACGACGCGACCACGGACACGACCACCACGCGCGCCACGACATCTGCCGCGACGGCACCTGCGTCCAGCCCTACGCCTCCCTCGCGCAGCGTCGCACGCACCGGCACCGCACGACTCACCGGCCGCGTCATTGCCGCCGACGGCACACCAGTTGCTGGCGCACGCATTCACGTCATCGATACCGAGCTCAGTGCCACCACCGATACGCTCGGCGCCTTTCGTATCGCCGGCCTGCCCGCTGGTACGCGCGCCGTCGAAGTCACCGCCATCGGCTTCTCGCCCTTGCGCACCTCGGCCGACCTGCGCCCCGACCGCGATGCGACCATCAACGTTTCGGTGGGCCCGCGAATCGCGACACTGGCCGGCGTGGACGTCGTCGCGCCGACCGATCGTGGTGGCTTCTTCAAGCGACGCGCGGCGGGGAACGGCTACTTCCTCGATGGCAACACCATCGAACAGCGCGGCGCACAGAACGTGGCGCAGGCACTGGCGTCCGCACCCACGTTGCGTGGCAACGGCTTCGATCGCAACAACCCCACTCGCCCGCTGATCTCCGGCCGCGGCAACTGCCGTCCCACGGCCTACATGGACGGGCAGCGCATGCAGGATGGCCTCACCGGCATCGACGACATCCTCACCGTACGACGCGTGGGTGGCATCGAGGTGTATGCCGATCCGAGCGAGGCACCGGCGCAGTTCCGCGGCAGCGGGAGCTGTGCGGTGATCCTCGTCTGGACGCGCGCCTACGTGCCGTGACACCGGCGGCGCGGCGTACCACCGTCCGCTATTTCGCCGCGCCCAGTTCCCGGTTCCACGCCGCGAAGGCTCGCTCGTAGAACGTGGGTCCGAACAGCGCCCACTGCCCGAGTGATGAGGGCAGTGTGAACGCCTTCCCTGCCTCGGGCGCCGGCGTGCCTTTCGCAAATGCAGCGCGCGCCGCCGTCTCGATCTCCCCCAGCACGCTGAGGTACCGGGCGATTGCCGGGGCATCCGCCACTGCACCATGTCCTGGCACGTAGATCGTCGTGCGGTCACGCGTCAGCGCACGCACCTGCCGCGCCAACTCCGTCGGTAACGCATCCACGTAATTCGGGATCATCCCGTTCCACACCAGGTCACCGGTGAACACCAGGCTCGGGTCATCCAGCTCGATGCTCACGTCGCTCGACGTGTGGCCAGCACGCGGCACGATCCGCACCCGGCGGCCGCCCAAATCCACCAGCGTCTCTGAGGTCGCCGAGAGCATGGTGGCGTCGCGCAATGCCGCAGTGCGTGAATCCACCAGTGGCGTGTTCTTCGTCAGGACCTGGTCGCGCGTCTCCGCACGCACCAGCACCTGCGTCGGGAAGCCCTCGGCGCGGAACCCATCCACGCCGTTGGCATGATCGGCGTGGTAGTGCGTGAGCACCACGTGCGTCGGCCAGCGCCCCGTCAGCTGACGCACCTGCGATGCCATCCAGCGGGCGCCGTGCGACGTGAACAACCCCTCGATCGCCATCACGCCATTGCGCCCGGCGATGATGCCACCGTTGGCCAGTGTGGTGCGATCGCCACCCAGCGGATCCGAGATCAACGCCCACACCCCGTCGGCCACGCGCTCTAGGCGGCCCCACGGTTCACGCACCACCACCGCACCATGGACCGGCGCGCTCCACGCCGCACGCAGCGCGGCTGGTGCGAACGAGGCCGCCAGCGCCAGGTGCGCCGCGCAACTGCCCGATGCCGCGACGAACGCCCGGCGCGACTGGATCACGCCGCGGGTCGGCTCAGACACCGGCTGTCTGCTGCTGCTTCTCGAGGATGCGCGCCACGATCAGGTCTCCATGAAAGCGACCGTTCTCGATGAACGTCTTGTTGGCATCGAACCCCGACGCCAGCACGCCGGCGATGAACAGCCCGTCCAGCGGTGTCTCCATCGTGGCAGGGTCGTGCGTCGGCACGCCCGTCAGCGCGTGTATCGGCGCCTGCACCTGCCGCAACAGCCCCGTCTCGGGCATGTAGCCCAGCATCGTGAACACATGCTGCGCACGCAGGCGTTCGCGTCGGCCCAGCACGTCGATCTCCACATCTTCACCCGTGATCGACACCACACGTGCGTTGAGGCGCAGCGTGATCGCGCCGTCCTTCACGCGACCATCCATGTCCGGCCGCACCCATGGCTTGACCTTCGGGTCCAGCGCGTCCTCGAAGTGCACCAGCGTCACGCGTGCGCCGGCGCGGTACAACTCCAGCGCCGCATCCACCGCCGAATTCGCGCCACCCACCACCACCACGTCCTGGTCGAAGGCCATGTGCCCCTCGATGAAGCGGTAGTGCACGTGCGGCAGCGATTCGCCGGGCACACCGAGCCGGTTGGGCAGGCCGAAATATCCCGTCGCCATCACCACCGCGGGGGTCTCCAGCACCCGGGCCACGCCGAAGCGGTTGCGCGACGTCACCCGCCAGCGCTCCACGCCCAGCTGCTCGAGCTGCTCCACCGTCTCGTACTGGTGCACCGTCACGCCGTGGTGCTGCGCCACCGTGCGGTAATACGCCAGCGCATCGCGACGGGTGGGCTTCGGCGTGGCGATCGAGAACGGCACCCCGCCGATGGAGATCTTCTCGGCGGTGGAGAAGAAGCTCATCTCGGTCGGGTACGACGCGATGCCGCTGACCAGGCAATCGCGCTCGATGATCACGTTCGACACGCCGGCCCGCTGCATCGCGATCGATGCCGCCAGCCCGCAGGGTCCACCGCCGATCACCACCGCACCGACCGTTTCCACCATCACGCCACCCCGGCTTCCATTCCGATCATCTGGTCACGACGCGTACCCACACTGACATACGTGATTCGTGTCTCGCAGAGTTCCTCGATGCGGTCCAGGTAGAGACGCGCGTTGCGCGGCAGCGCGTCCAGCGAGCGGCAATCGGCGGTGGACTGCATCCACCCCGCGAACCACTCGTACACCGGCTCGGCATGCTCCAGCAGGGCCAGGTCGGCCGGGAATTCGGTGTGCACTTCACCATCGATGCGGTAGCCGGTGCAGATGGCCACCTGCTCCAGCGTATCGAGCACGTCGAGCTTCGTCACCGCCAGGTCCGTCAGGCCGTTCACGCGCGCGGCGAAGCGCACCACCACCGCATCGAACCAGCCGCAGCGACGTGGACGCCCGGTGGTGGCGCCGAACTCATTGCCGAGGGTCCGCATCTGCGTCTGCATCGGCTCACCGAACTCGGTCGGTAGCGGGCCCGCGCCAACCCGCGTGGTGTACGCCTTCACCACGCCAAGGATCGCGTGCAGGGAGGTGGGTGCCATGCCGGCCCCGATCGCCGCGCCACCGCTGGTGGTGTTGCTGCTGGTGACGTACGGATAGGTGCCGTGGTCGATGTCGAGCATCGAACCCTGCGCGCCTTCCAGCAGCACGGCAGCGCCGGTCTTCAGCGCGCGGTGAATCTGCAGCCCGACGTCATCGGCCAGCGCCAGCAATCGCGGTGCGATCTGCTGCAGCGCGGCCAGCGTCTCCTCCACGTCGGCGCGGGTCTCGCAGTTCATCATCGCCAGGCGGCCATTCGCGTTCGCCACACCGGCTTCCACCAGCGTGCGCAGGCGCGCGGCGTTGCGCAGGTCCAGAACGCGCACACCGCGTCGCGCCACCTTGTCCTCGTAGGTCGGGCCGATGCCGCGACCGGTGGTGCCGATCGCCTTGCTGGCGGTGCTCGCACCATCCATCAGCTTGTGGTACGGCATCACCAGGTGCGCACGCTCGCTGACGTACAGTCGCCCCGTGACGTCCACCCCGTCGGCCACCAGGCCATCGATCTCGCCGAACAACTTCTCCGGGTCCAGCACCACGCCGTTGCCGATCGCACAGCGCACGCCGGGATGCATGATGCCGCTCGGGATCTGGTGCAGCACCACCTTCTTGTCGCCGATGTGGACGGTGTGTCCCGCATTCGCGCCGCCCTGGTACCGCACCACCCAATCGGCGCGCTCGGCCAGCACGTCCACCAGCTTGCCCTTCCCTTCGTCACCCCATTGGGCGCCGACCACCACCAGCGTGCGTCGCGACGCGTCGAACATCGGATATCTCTTCCTTGGCGCGCCGCCCGGGGGGCGCGCAACAATTCTCGATGGCTCTGGCGCCGGACACATTGCCGCCCGACGCAAAACGCCACGCGCGAAAGTCGCGCGTGGCGTTGGCGAAAACTACCGTCCCGGCGGGGGGAGGCTACCCCCGCCACCAATCAGCCGTCCTTCTTGTCCCTGAGCGCGATGAACGGGAATGCGCAGCAGAGCGCCATGCCAAGGATCGGCGCCACGATCGGCCCCATCGCGTAGACGGCGTCCATCAGCAGCGATGGGAGCAGGAGGTAGAACTTCACGAATGCGAGCAGGCCGGCGTCCATCACGGGCTCCAGAGTTCGGGGGCGGGTGTGGGCGTGGCGAACCGCCCTCGGCGGTGAAGATAACCGCTCCCGTCGCCGTTCCCGAGCCCCGGCCGCAGGCCGGCGATCAGCCCAAGGCCGCGATCAGCAACCAGCCGCCGATCAGGCACCCGGCCAGGCTCTTGAGCGCCGTCGCCACCGCACGCCCGATCAGCGCACCGGTGGCCGCCCGCGTCGCCTGCAGGTGATTCCGCTCCACCGAATATTCACCCAGCAGCGCCCCGAGGAACGCGCCGGCGAAGGCGCCGATCACCGAGCCGATCACGGGAATCGGGATGCCGACGAACGCGCCGGCCAGGCCGCCCAGAACCGCGCCCCACGCCGCCCGTTTCGACCCGCCGTACTTGGTCGTGTAGCGACCCGACACGGCGAACTCCAGCCATTCCGCCAGCACCGCGATCACCAGCAGCACCATCAGCGTCAGCCACGAGATCGTCGCCGGCACCACCAGCAGGCGGTGGGCGACGCCCGCCACCAGCATCAGCCAGATCCCGGGCAGGCCGAGTGGAATCATCACCAGGCCACCGAGCACGGCGACCAGCAGCAGGACGACGTCGAATGTCATGCAACAGAATACGGCGACGGACCCGTCAGGTTTCCCGCACCACCCCGGCGCGACGCTAGCGCGGCGCCGGCTCCGCCAGCAGTCGCGTCACCAGTGCCTGCACCGCCGGCGTGTCCCACCGCATCGCGCCGCGGCGCCGGTAGACGATCCGCCCGGCGCGGTCGATGATCCAGGTCGTCGGCACTGCGTCGAAGCGATAGACCGCCGGCGCGGGCGACGCTTCCAGGTACACCGGCAACGACAGCCGACGACGCCGGACGAAGTCGGCCACCGGCTCCCGCCGCTGCGCCGCCACCAGTGCGAACACCAGCCCACTGTCAGGCACCTGCGTCCGCAGCGCCGTGAG
Organism: Gemmatimonadaceae bacterium; assembly: GCA_031369265.1. Lineage (GTDB taxonomy): Bacteria > Gemmatimonadota > Gemmatimonadetes > Gemmatimonadales > Gemmatimonadaceae > JACMLX01. The sequence continues at coordinate 11,084 of JANMON010000217.1, forward strand.
TGACCGGAGCTCTGCGACGCAGGGCTCGCACCAGGTGGCCCACGAGTTGATCAGCACCACGCGCCCACGGAACGCTTCCAGCGAGCGTTGGTCACCGTTCATCGTGAACACCGACCAGCGCAGGTCCGCGCGCGGGAAGTTCTCACTGGCTGCGGGCATCGGCTGTGCGCCGATCGTCGCCGTCGCCAGCGGCAGCAGCAATGCGCACAGCGTCACAGCTCGGCGCCACCTGGCCATCTCAGCGACCCAGCACCTGTCGCAGCCCCACCACCACCCGGCGACCCTGCAGCGGCCCATACACGCGCGCCGTGTCGAATCGGTCACCGAACGGATTGAACGGGTCGATGATCGCGTCGCGCTGCACGAAGTTGAACAGGTTCTTCACCGCCACGTACACATCGGGCACACCGGCCTGCCGCCGCGTGAACTGCAGGTGCTGCTCGGTGAACCATGGCGAACGCGCCGACATCCCCTCGAACCGCGGCAGCGTCGTCGGTCCCTGCACGCGGCCGGTCCAGTCGATGGTCGTGCCAAGGCGATCGACGCGATAGCCGAGTGCGAACACGACCTGCTCCGATGCCGCGAACGGCAACGGACGGCGCACACCATTCTCGCGACGCGAGACGTCCTGCAGCGTGATCGCCAGGCTGCCATTGAATGGCTTGCGCAGCGTGCCGTAGCCCACCGCCACCGTCACGCCGCGTGTCCGGGCGCCTTCGCGCAGGTTGCGATAGATGATGAGATCGGGATCGGTGTCGAAATCCCCGACGATCCGGTTGCTGAAGGTGGTGTGATAGAGATCGGCGTCGAAGCTCAGCGCGTCCTCCACCCCGCCCACGTCGAACACCCGGTTCAGGCTCAGCGTCGCGGTCCGTGATCGCTCCGGCTGCAACGTCTCGGCGATGCGCACCTCACGTGCGCCGGTGAGTGCCGCATGATCCTCGGTGAACAGGCTCACCACCCGGAAACCGGTGGCGGCATTCAGGCGCAGCGTCGTGTGTGGATCGGGCGTCCACTTGAGCGCCACCCGTGGCGACGTGATCACGCCATGCACTGCGTGATGATCGGCGCGCACGCCGGCCAGCAGCGACACGCGCGTGCCGAGTGCCACTTCATCCTGTGCCAGCAGGCCCGGGATCGTTCGCGTGTCGCGCGTCTGCTGCGCACGCGTGCTGTCGCGGTATTGCTGCACGCGGAAAGTGGCGCCCATCGTCATCTGGTGCCGGCCCACCTGCGGTGACCACACACCCTGCGCAAATCCAACGCCTTGCGTGGCGATGTACGGCGTGTCGCCGTAGACGCTGTTCTGGTGGTGCAGGTTCGCCGACAGGTCCAGTCGCAGGGGAGACGTGAGCGGGCCGCGCCGCAGCGTGCCAAGCAGCTCGGCGCGATAGGTCCTGATCGACTCGCCATACACGCTGCTCGAGCCACGATCCGCGCGCGTCCACTCCGACGTGCCCCCGAACCGGTCCTCACCATACAGCCGGGCCATCAGCTCGAACGGTCGCTGCGCCGGTGTGCCGAGGGCCCACTTGTTCAGCACCGACAACCGACTCACCAGCGGCAGGTCACTGAAGCCATCACCATTCTGGTCCACGAACCGCGCGTTGTGGCTGCCACTCACGCTGAGCAGGCTGCGGGCACCACCGATCGACGGTGTGGCCGCGATCGAGACGTGTGTTTCCCCGTGACTGCTGCCGAACGCGTTCACGCTCAGTCGCGGCGCGAGTCGCGCATCCTTGGTCACGATGTTGATGACGCCGCCCATGGCCTCGGCGCCGTACAACGTGGAGTTCGGCCCACGGATGATCTCGATCTGCTCCACCAGGCTGGGGTCGATCGAGTTGAGTCCGTATACCGACGCCAGGGCGCTCATCATGGGTGTGCCGTCGATCAGCACCGCCGTGTACGGCCCTTCCATGCCGTTGATGCGGATGTTGTTCGTGAAGCACACACCGCAGTCCACCTGCTGCATCAGGCCAGGCAGGAAGGAGACGTTGTCCATCAGGTTGGCCGACACGTTGCGCTGCAGGAACGCCGGAGTCACCAGTTCCACCTTCACCGGCGAGTCGGAGAGGTAGCGCTCCTGCATGGTGGCGGTGGTGACGACGGTGTTGAGCGTCGAGGCGCTCGGCGTCAGCGTCACCAGCAGGGTATCGGTGTGCGGCAGGCCGATCGTGCGCCGGTTTGGCGCGTGCCCGATGGCGCGAACCACCAGCGTCGTGCTCAGCGTCGGGCCCACCAGCAGCCGGAAATGTCCGGTGGCGTCACTGCGGGTGCGGGCCTGCCCACCGTCGCCCTCGACCGTGGCACCGACGAGCGGGTGCCCCCCGCTGACGACCCGTCCGACGAGTGCCGTCCGGACGCCCACGACAGGAGCCTGACCGCTGGCGGCCTGAGCCGACGCCAGCGTCCACAGGACGATCCCCACCAACCGCCGTGCCGAAAACCACATCAAGTCCGTCCGCATCCGAAGTTTCGTATAGACGAAATAAAGGATACGTCGTCACATCGTTCGTGGCAATGCCACGGCGCTGATCAGGCCAGGACCGACTCCACGATGCGCTGGATCGACGCCCGCGCCTCAGTGCTCACGGGCATCAACGGCGACCGTGGCGGTCCGCCGTACATCCCGGCGGCATCCACGCCGGCCTTCAGCCCCGGTACGCCGTGCACCGCGGCGATCTCCAGCGCGATGCGACGCAGGCCGTCCTGGGCGTCGGCCCCATCCTCCGGATGCCCTCCGCCGACCGCCTGCGCCACCCGCACCGCCAGTGTCGGCGCGATGCACGCCGCGGCCAGCACCGCGCCGGCGCACCCGTCGCCGAGTGCCTGCGTCAGCGACGGAGCGTGGCCGGTCATTACCGCGAACTTCGGCCCGCGCGCGCGCAGGTAGCCGTTCCGCCACTCGGCGTTCCCGCTCGAGTCCTTGATGCCGATGATGTTCTCGTGCGACGACAGCTCGCACACCACGTCGGGATCGAGGTGATAGTGCATGAACGCCGGCACCGAGTAGAGCACCACCGGCGCCGGCGATGCATCGGCCACCGCCAGATAGTGCGCCTTCTGCGCGGCAGGGGTCATCAGCGCCGTGAAATAGTGCGGCGCGACCACCAGCACGGCGTCGGCACCCAGCGTGGCGGCGTGCTTGGCGCGCGCGATGGTGTGCCGCGTGCTCTCCGTGCCCACCCCCATCAGCAGGAAGCGCGAGGCCGGAATCTCGTCGCGCACTGCCTGCAGCAGGCCATCACGCTCGGTCTGGTCCAGCAGGGCGGCCTCACCGGTCGAACCGGCCAGCAGCACCCCATGCAGGCCCGCATCCAGCAGCGCGCGCACGTTGCGGCGCGCCGCATCCCGGTCCAGCGTGCCATTGAGGTCGAACGGGGTCACCGTCGCCGCGAACACTCCGCCAAGCACTGCGCGAGTCTGTGCCATCAGTCAGTCAGCCCCATGCGCTCGTACACCTGGCGCATCGTTTCCTGTGCCGTTGTCCGGGCGCGCTTTGCGCCATCCTCGAGCACGTCGGTCACATACGACGGCTGGGCCCCGATTTCCGCTGCACGGCGACGGATCGGCACCAGCACTGTTTCCATGTTCTCCGCCAGCACCTGCTTGCACTCGATGCAGCCCCACTTCGCGCCGCGGCAATTCTCGGCCACCGTGGCCTGCGTGCCGGCGTCGCTGAACGCCCTGTGCATCGCGTAGATGTTGCACACCTCGGGAGTGCCCGGATCGGTCTTCCGCTTGCGCGCCGGATCGGTCATCGCGGGACGCAGCTTCTCCCAGATCTGTTCGCGCGTCTCCAGCAGCCCGATGGTGTTGCCGATCGACTTCGACATCTTCGCCTGCCCATCGAGCCCCATCAGCCGGCGCACCGGTGTGAGCAGCGGCTGCGGCTCCGGGAAGTACGGCTGCTCGGCGGCGAATCGCGCATTCCAGCGCCGCGCGATCTCGCGGCTCAGCTCCAGGTGCTGCACCTGGTCCTCGCCCACCGGCACCCGCGTGGCGTGGTACAGCAGGATGTCGGCCGCCTGCAGCACCGGATAGGTCAGGACACCCGTGATGACGCTTTCCTGTCGCGCGCTCTTGTCCTTGTACTGCGTCTGCCGCTCCAGCTCACCCAGCGGCGTGACGGTGTTGAAGATCCAGGCCAGCTCGGTGTGCTGCGGTACGGCACTCTGGAAGAAGAGCGTGCAACGCTCGGGATCCAGCCCGGCGGCCAACAGTGACACGGCCATCTCGTGCCGACGGCGGCGCAGGTCGGCGGGCTCGTAGGTGCCAGTCAACGCATGCAGGTCCACCACGCAGAAAAACGTCGCGTCACGCCCCTCCTGAAGCCGGACCCAGTTCTGGACGGCACCGAGGTAGTTGCCGATGTGCAGTTCGCCGGACGGCTGGATGCCACTGAAGATGCGAGACATGCGGCCAAGCTAGTCAATTGCGCGGCGATTTCGATGCGGTCATTGCGTCTGCCACCCGCGCGCGCACCCGGTCCAGCACCCTGCCTCCTGAGGTTACAGTTCTCGCATGACGACTGCCGCCACCACGCACACCGTGCTCACCCCCGCTGCCGCCGACGTCGCGCTGCTCCACGAAATCGAGACCGCCGCCCAGGCAGCCGCCGCGTTCATCCGCAGTCACGACGCCCAGCGTGCCGGCCTGACGTGGGACATCAAGGGCGAGAGTGACTTCGTCAGCATCATCGACCGCGGTGCCGAGTCGCTGATCCGCGCCGCACTCGCCCCCGATGGGCGGCCGGTCACGTTCATCGGCGAGGAGAGCGCACCCGACACGCGCATCGGCGCCGGGATCACCTTCATCGTCGATCCACTCGACGGCACCACCAACTACCTGCACGGCTTTCCCGCCTACGCCGTCTCCATCGGCGCGCTGGTGGATGGCATGCTGGCGGCGGCGGTGGTGATCGACATTCCGCGCGACGAGTGCTACACCGCGGTGCGACATGGCGGCGCGTTCCGGAACGGGCTGCGCATCCACGTCAGCGGTATCACCGATCCCGCCCTGTCGCTGATCGCGACCGGCGTGCCGTTCCGCAAGCCGGAGCAGATTGCGCGCTACCTGGTGCAGCTGCCGAAGGTGCTCGCCACCACCAGCGGCATCCGTCGCGCCGGCTCGGCGGCGATCGATCTCGCGCACGTGGCCTGTGGTCGCGTTGATGCCTTCTGGGAACTGCGTCTCGCGCCATGGGATGTGGCGGCCGGCATCCTGCTGGTGCGCGAGGCGGGCGGGTTGGTCACCGACTTCGACGGCACGCCGTCATCGCCGGCCTACGCCGGCATCGTGGCTGGCAATCCCACCATGCACGCCTGGCTGCTGGCCACGCTCGCCTGACGCACCTCGAGCCACGTTTCACATGCCACTGATCGAGTGTGTCCCCAACTTCTCGGAAGGTCGCGACCCGTCGGTGATCGAGGCCATCGCAGCCGCCATCACCGAGGCCAACGGGCGCGTGCTGGACTGGTCGCTCGACGCCTGGCATCATCGCGCGGTGATCACGTTCGTGGCCGAGCCGCATGACATCGTGAATGCGGCCTTCGCGGCCATCCGCACCGCGCGCGACTGCATTGACCTGCGCACGCACACCGGTGTGCACCCGCGCATCGGTGCCGCCGACGTGGTGCCGTTCATCCCGCTGCACGGCGCCACGATGGAGCAGTGCGTGCAGGCCGCGCGCGACCTAGCCGATCGCGTCGGCACAGAGCTCGACATCCCTGTCTATCTCTACGACCGCGCCGCGCAGCGCGATGCGTATCGCAACCTGGCCGACGTGCGCCATGGAGGCACCGCCGCGCTGGAGCAGGACATCGGCTCCACGCGCCCGCCCGACGCTGGCCCGGCCACGCTGCATCCCACCGCCGGTGCGGTGGCGATCGGCGCGCGTGACTTCCTCGGCGCCTTCAACGTGTTCATCGGGCACGCCGCCCACCTGCCGCAGGCGAAGGCCATCGCGCGTGAGATCCGCGCCGCCAGCGGCGGTCTTCCCGGAGTCAAGGCGCTCGGTCTGGTCGTCAACGGACAGGCGCAGGTGTCGATGAACGTGACGGACCTCAACGCGGTGAGCCTGCACCAGGCGTTCGATGCCGTCGCCACCGCCGCCGCACGCCACGGCATCGACGTCACGCACAGTGAGATCATCGGCCTCGTACCGCAGGCCACCATCGAGCAGGCATTCAGCGATCGCATCAAGCTGCGCGACGGCCGTGATACGGTGTCGCTGGAAGGGCGGATCGCCGCCACCCTGCCGCCAGACGACCTGACGCACACCGCACACGCCATCGCCTCGCTCGACCTGCCACAGGCCAGCGGCACGGCCTCGGCGCTGACGGCGATCCTCGCCTCGGCCACGGTGCGACTCGCCGCCAACGTGCACGTCGTGCGCACCACCAGCACCACCACCGACGCGATGCGCCGCGTGGTGGCGTCGGCGACGTTGCTCGAGCAGCACCTGCACATCGCCGCGCGCGATGACGCCGCCGCCTGGCATGGTGTGGTGCAGGCGCGGCGCACGCCGGCGCCGTCGCCTGAGGCGCTATCGGAGCGCTTCCGCGCGATCGACGCGGCGCTGATGGGTGCCAGCGAAGTCCCGCTGCGCATCGCGCGACTGGCCGCCGACGTGCTGGCATTGGCCGCAGAGAGCGCGCAGCGCGGCGATCACGTCACCGCACCCGATGCGTGGGCGGGCGCCACCATCGCGCACGCCGCCGTCAACGCGGCACTCGGATTGATGCGCGGCAACCTCGCCATGCTTGCCGACAGCACGCTGGCCGCCGCGCCACGTGCCGAGGCGCATGCGATCGCGGCGCGCGCCGATGCCGGCCTGGCCGAGGCGCGCGCGGCGGTGAAGCACGTGGCCGGCTGACGGAGGCAGCGCGAGCGCGGCGCGTTCAATGCTGCCGTGAGCGCGTGGCGGACCACGCCGACCGCGACTGGTTACTGTGGCCGTGAGGCCGACCGTTCCGGCGCCCGGCGCACGCTCTCGATCACGCCGCGGATCTGCTTCAGGTGCTCCGGGAATCGCGTCTGGAGCTGCATGTAGAAGTGTTGCCCGTCGATCAGCGGTGACCACGTCACGTCCACACGGTAGCGACGGATGCCGTCCACCAGCGCCGTGGTGCGGATCGTGATCGTCGTGTCGCCCTTGGTGATGTCGCACTGCACCGTGTTGGCTGGCAACACCGGCGCGAACACGAACCCCCCGCCCTTCCACACCTGCAGTTCGCTGCCGGTGCGTTGCAGGTTGAAATCGAGGTCGTTGATCGAGCCGTAATCGGGAATCCAGCGCGACGGCACCGCGAACGTCAGCGGCGCGAAATCGATCGCGCGCACCGGTGCGTCGAGGACGCGATTCGCGTCGTCGCACGGGGCATTGATGTCCCGTAGTGCCACGTTGGTCGTGACCGGCGCGATCGCCGGCCGGGCGCAGGCCAACGTGGCAACGAGCAATGCAGCCAGCAGAGTGGTCGTCCGGATGGTCATGCGTCCCCCGTTGAGGGTGTGGGTGCCTGCGCGCCTTCGACGTCCGGGTTCAATCTGACATCAATTCTCGCCGGCCGCCGCATCACCGGTATCCCGCCTGGCGGGCCGGACGGTGTCGGCCGGGAATCGCACCCGCTCCACGATCGCGCGCACCTGTTTCAGGTGCTCCACGTACCGGGTCTGCCACTGCATGTAGAAGAACTGCCCGTTGATCTTCGGCTCCCACTCGGCGTCGACCCGATACCGCAGGCCGTCCAGTCGCACCGCCTCGATCGTGATCGTGGTGTCACCACGCGCCAGGATGCAGCGGATGGAGGTGCGTGGGGGAATGGAGGGGAAGATGAATCGCGTCCCGGCCCAGACATTCAACTCGGCATCGATGCGCGTCAGCTGCAACTCCTGCGGCGAGCGGGACCGAGTCGCCCAGCCCTTCGGCACGACGAACTCCGCCGGACCGAGTCGCAGGGTGTCGAGGCGCACGCCCTCCAGTGTGCCGAAGGTGCTGCACGCCTCGTCCAGTGGCGTCCCGAACGGCGCCGACATGAACTGGCGCAGGCAGCCAGCGACGGCCAGCACGCCGATCGTGATCAGTGGCCACGTCCTGCGGATCGGCATGCACACACTCCGTTGCCGTGGCAACTCGGTTCGGCACTGCGTTGTTGCCTGGGAACGGATTATATCCCGGTCCTCCTGCGCTGTGTTCCGCCAGCGTCCTTACGAATCCAGGTTGGTCAGGATGCGCGGACCGGCGGCCGTCACCGCCACCGTGTGCTCGAAGTGCGCCGACCACTTCGCATCGGCCGACACGATGGTCCACTTGTCGCTCAGTGTGCGAATCGCCGAGGTCCCGATGTTCACCATCGGCTCGATGGCCAGCGTCATCCCGGCCAGCAGCTTCGTGCCGCGCTTCGGCTTGCCGTAGTTCGGCACCTGGATCTCCTCGTGGAGCACGAAGCCCACGCCGTGGCCCACCAGTTCGCGCACCACCGAGAAGCCGGCGGCTTCCACCACCGTCTGGCAGGCGTGACCGATGTCGCCGATGTGGTTACCCAGCACCGCGGCGCCGATCGCGGCGCGCAGCGACGCTACCGTCACGTCCAGCAGGCGCTGATGTTCGGCACTGATCCGTCCCACCGGATGTGTGCGCGCGGCATCGGTGTACATGCCGTCGTACTTCACGCCGATGTCCACCGAGAGGATGTCACCCTCCTTCAGGATGCGCTTCGGCGACGGGATGCCATGCACGATCTCCTCGTTGATGCTGAGGCAGATCGCGCCGGAGAAGCCGTACAGTCCCTTGAACGCCGGCACCGCACCGTCGTGGCCGCGGATGAACTCCTCGGCGATCGTGTCCAGTTGCAGCGTGCTGATGCCGGGCCGGATCGCGTTCTTCACCACATCGTGCGTGGCGGCGAGGATTCGCCCGCCACGCGCCATGGTGTCGATCTCGCGCGCCGACTTGAGCTGGATCACAGCCCGAGGGCGAGACGCGCGCGGCCGGTGATCTCGTCGATCGCTCCCACGGCGTCGATCGTGGCGATGCGCGCCCCGTTCTGCTGATACCACGCCAGCACCGGCTCGGTGGACTTCCGGTAGGCGTCCAGGCGCGTCTTCACGGCCATCGGCTCGTCATCCTTGCGACGGACCAGCGTGCCCCCACCCTGACCGCTGGCGCAACCCACCGACTCGCACGACGCGCCCGGCGCGACGCCGGTGTACGGCGCGCTGCACTTGTCGCAGGTCAGGCGACTGCTGATCCGCTCGATGATCTCGTCATCCGGAATGTCGAAGACCAGCACCGCGTCCAGTGAACGTCCGAGGTCGGCCAGCACCTTCTCGAGGCCCGCGGCCTGCGGCACGGTGCGCACCACGCCGTCCAGAATCGCACCATGCGCGTACGCCGGCTCGGAAAGCGTTTCCTTGATGATGCCGAGGATCACGTCATCGGCCACCAGGTCGCCGCGATCCATGAAGGCCTTGGCGGCCAGGCCCATCGGGGTGCCGGCACGCAGGGCGGCGCGGAGTGCTTCGCCGGTGGCAAGGATCGGAACGCCAAGCGCCGCGGCGAGCCGCGGCGCCTGAGTGCCTTTCCCCGCTCCGGGCTTGCCGAAGAGGACGATAACCATGTGCGAGCGGGGGTATGCGGTGAACGACCGCGAGTCGAGCGTAGGCAGCGAGCCGGCGGTCAGCCGCCGGTCGCCTGCCGTCCGCGGTAACGAACCTTGCCCTTCTTCATGAAGCCGTCGTACTGCCGCAGCAACAGGTGCTGCTGCATCTGCGCCATGGTGTCCAGCGCCACGCCGACGACGATCAGCAGGCTGGTGCCACCGAAGCTGAACGGCACGTTGATCCAGATCGCGATCAACTGCGGCAACAAAGCGATGATCGTCAGGAACAGCGCGCCCGGCAGCGTGATCCGGCTTACGACCTGGTCGATGTACTCGGCAGTCTTGGCGCCCGGCTTGATGCCGGGCACGAAACCACCCTGCTTCTTCAGGTTCTCCGACAGGTCGATCGGGTTGAAGATGATCGACGTGTAGAAGTACGTGAAGAACAGGATCAGCACACCGCTGAGGATGAAGTACAGCCACGTCCCCGGGGCGAAGAGCTCCGAGAACACCTTCAGGCTCTCGTTGCCGCTGAACTGCGCGATCGCACTCGGCACCACGATCACTGACTGTGCGAAGATGATCGGCATCACGCCGGCCGAGTTCAGGCGCAGCGGGATGAAGTTGCGCGCCTCCTGCCGCATGCGACCACGGCTCACGGTGCGTTGCGGGATCTGGATCAGGATGCGGCGCGCCGCCATCGTGATCGCGACCACACCGGCCACCACTGCCAGCATCACCACCGCCAGCACCAGGATCTGCAGCGGGCCGACGGCACCCGTGCTCATGAAGCTGAACGTCTTGAAGATGCCCGGCCAGAAGCCTTCGACGATCGAGAAGAAGATGATCAGCGAGGCGCCATTGCCCAGACCACGCTCCGTGATCTGCTCACCCAGCCACATCACGAACATCGCACCGCAGGTCAGGAACAGGGCCATCTGGGCCTTGAACCAGAACCCGGGCGTGGCCACCGCACCCGGCAGCGACTCGGTGAACAACCCGAAGCCCCAGCCCTGGATGATGGCCAGCACGACGGTCGCGTACCGCGTCCACTGCGTCAGCTTTTTCCGGCCTTCCTCGTCCTGCTGCATCTTCGTGACCTGCGGCAGCACTGCGCCCGCGATCTGCACGAAGATGGAGGCCGAGATGTACGGCATGATGCCCAGCGCCAGCACGGTGGCGCGGCTCAGGCCACCACCGGAGAACATGTCGTACAGGCCGAGGATGCCGCCGCTGCCCTGGTTCGCGAAATAGGCCGTGACGGCCAGCACATCGATGCCCGGGGCAGTGATGTGCGAGCCGACACGGTAGAGCACGAGGCAGATGAACGTGAACGTGATCTTCTGCCACAGCTCGGGCGTGCGATAAATATTCGCGACGGTGTCCGTCGCGGAGGCCTGTGCCATCCCTTACTCCTCGACGCGACCGCCGGCCGCCTCGATCTTCGCCTTGGCGCTGGCGCTGACCTTCACGCCACGCACCGTGAACGCGCCGGTGACTTCGCCGTTACCGAGCAGCTTGGCCGGACCCTTGTTCACATTCACCAGGCCGGCGGCCAGCAGTGTCTCGACCGTCACTTCCGTACCCGTCACCTTCGTCAGTTCGTCCAGGCGGACGATCTGGTTCACGATGCTGAACGGGTTGGTGAAGCCACGCTTCGGGATACGACGGGTGAGCGGCATCTGGCCGCCTTCGAAGTGCGGCTTGCCGCCGCCCGGGCCGTGATGGCCCGCACGTGCCTTCGCACCCTTGTGACCCTTGCCTGACGTCTTGCCCGTGCCCGAGCCCGGACCGCGACCGATGCGCTTCCGGTTGCGGTGCGAACCTGGTGCCGGCACCAGGTTGTGCAGGCCCAGCTTTTCTTGTGTTTCGCTCATGGCTCCCTTACTCCGCAACCGGGGTCACTTCGAGCAGGTGACGCACCCGCTTGATTTGCCCGCGCAAGGACGGACTGTCCTGCTGGACGACCACATCCTGATGATGCTTCAGGCCGATCGCCTTCAGCGTGTCCTTCTGGACCTGCGGCTTGCCGATCCCGCTGCGCACCTGCTCGATGCGCAGCTTGCCGTTGGTCATCGGCAGGGTCTTCGGCGTGTGCTTCGGACCCTTGGTCGGGCTCTTGATGAACGTACGCGGCATTTATGCAACCTCCTTCGACTTGGCACGGCTCAGGTACTGGATCGAGCTGACCTCGATACCACGCTCGCGCGCGATCTGGTCCACCGTCACCAGCTCGGCCAGGCCGGCCATCACCGCACGCACCAGGTTGTGCGGGTTGGTGCTGCCGAGGCTCTTGGTCAGGATGTCCTGGATGCCGACGCACTCGAACACGGCGCGGACGGCACCACCGGCAATCACGCCAGCACCCGGAGCGGCCGGCTTCATGACCACCTTGCCGGCGCCATGCTTGCCCAGCACTTCATGGGGAATCGTGGCGCCAGTGAGCGGCACCGAAACCATGTTGCGCTTGGCCCCTTCCACCGCCTTGCGGACGGCTTCCGAGACTTCGTTGGCCTTGCCCGTGGCGTAGCCGACCTTGCCCTTCCCGTCGCCAACGGCCACCAGGGCGTTGAACGAGAAGCGACGGCCACCCTTCACGACCTTGGCCACGCGGTTGATCGCGACCACGTTCTCGACGAGGTCGGACTGTTCGCGCTCGCCACCACGGCTGTCGCCGCCACGGCCACGCCCATCACGGCTTCCGCCGCCGGGACCACCGTCACGCCCACCGCGGTTGCCACCGGGACCGCCGGGACCACCACCAGGGCCGCCACGGCCACCGCCGCCGCCACGCCCACCACCACCGCCCCCACGACCGCCACGGGCTCCACCACCACCACCCGGACCGCGACCTGCGGGACGCGACGTCTCACTCGACGGCGCACTTACGTTCGGCTGATCTGCCATATCAGAACTCCAGGCCGCCTTCGCGGGCGCCATCGGCGACCGCCTTCACGCGGCCATGGTACTTGTAGCCTGCACGGTCGAAGACGACCTTCGACACGCCCGCTGCCTTTGCCTTCTCGG
>JANMON010000247.1:0-2418 GCA_031369265.1 Gemmatimonadaceae bacterium
CATCATCTGCCGCTTCCGCCGCCGCCCGAACTGGTCGCCATACCGCCACGCCGCCATCTCCGGCCGCTGCGGCGTGCCGATGCGAATGAGGTCCACCCCTTCGCGCAGCCGCGCCATCCCGACATTGTCGGTGCTCACGCGCAGCCGGCTGTCACGGAACCGGCGCTCGGCGGCCTCGATCGTCTCCCAGCGCTCGTCCAGCGGCGACAGGTTCCATCGCGCGCAGGATCGGCAGACGACCCACAGCCGCCCCTTCGCCGCATCGAACGCGAGGCGCGAGCCGACGGGGAACGTGTCGAACGCCTCGTTCCGTCCGAGGTCAGCGGTGCAATGGATGCAGGTGGTGAACACGGCTCAGGCGACGGCGTCGGGATGGGATGGTGCGCAATTGGAGAATAACCCCGAATGCACCGACGGTGCCCCCCGCCGCTCGTTGGTCAGCGTGCCAACGGCTGTGATACCACCTGACCATCAGCTTCGGGCCGCGCGCTCCGCGATGGCGCGATGGAGCGCCGCAAACAGCCGGTCGGACGCAAACGGCTTGGCCACCATCTGCACCGAGCCCAGCCCCTCGATCGGCGCGTGGCCAGCATCCTCGTAGCCCGAGATGAAGACCACCGGGAAATCGGGCCGCATCACGCGCACCGACTGGGCCAGTTGCACACCACCCATCTCCGGCATGCGGATGTCGGACAGCAGCACGTCGAAGCGTGCCGGGTCGGCGGTGAACAGTGCCAGCGCCTCCGCGCCGTGGGCCGCATCCACCACCGTGAACGCCGATCGCTCGAGCAGGCGACGCGTGGTGCTGCGGACCAAGGCATCGTCGTCCACCAGCAGCACCACCAGGTTGCGCGCCGGCGCGGCCACGGGTGCCTCGTGCCCGGGTGTATCGGTGTCCGCGCAGAGCGGCAGCGCGATGTGCACGGTGGTGCCGCGCTGCGGTGCGCTCGACACCCGCACCGTGCCGCGTCCCTGCGTCACCACGCCATACACCACGGCCAACCCGAGACCCGTGCCGGCACCGACCGGCTTGGTGGTGAAGAACGGTTCGAACATCCGTGCCTGCGTCACGTCGTCCATGCCGTGTCCGGTGTCGTGCACGGTCAGCAGCACCTGGGAGGTGGTGGTATCGACACCCAGCGACACCGCCAGCTCGCCACCGCCGGGCATCGCATCGCGGGCATTGAGCACGAGGTTCAGCAGCACCTGTTCCAGCTGGCTGCGATCTCCCGTCACCGGCGCCTGCGCCGTATCCACCACCACCTGCAACGTCACGGTCGTCGGTAGCGCGCTGCGCAGCAGTGGCATCATGTCGTGCAGCACCGCTACGAGGTCGATGCGCTCCAATGTGCGCGGCTGCTGGCGACTGAAGGCCAGCAGCTGCCCCGTCAGCCCCGACGCGCGCTCGGTAGTGCGCAGCGCGAGTTCGAGGTCGGCGTGCACGGCCAGGTCGCGCGGGACCTCGTTCACGGCCAGCTGGATCGAGTTGCGCAGTGCCGCCAGCAGGTTGTTGAAGTCGTGCGCCACGCCGCCCGCCAACTGGCCCACGGCTTCCATCTTCTGCGCCGCGCTCAGGCGCTGCTCCAGCGCCGCCCGCTCCCGCTCCAGTTCCTGTCGGCGCGACTGGTCGCGCCACGCCACGATCGACACCCGGCGGCCATTTAGCAGCGTATGACGGACGCTGACCTCGATCGGCACGTTGGTGCCATCGGGACGCTGATGCACCCAGTCGAACGTGTGCTCGCCCCGTTCCAGCGTGATCGCGCCAAGCCCGCGCGACTTCTCGTCCGAGGGGGTGCCGTCAGGCTGCAGGGCGGGCGAGAACTCCGCCGGCCGCCGGCCGAGCAGTTGCGCGCGGTCAGTCAGCCCGAGCATTGCCAGCGCAGCCGGGTTGCAGTCCAGCACACCACTGGCGTCGCTCAGCAGCAGGCCATCACTGGCATGCTCGAAGATCACGCGAAAACGCTCTTCGGCTTCCTTGCGCGCAGTGATGTCCTGACCAGTCGCCACGATGCCAATCGGCACGCCCTGCGCGTCCAGCACGCGTGACACGTTCCAGAGCAGCGTGCGTCGGCTGCCATCGGGGAGGATCGAGTCGTCCTCGAAGTTCAGCGTGCGCTTGCCGGCCAGCACCAACTGGATGTCCGCGGCCACCGCCGCGCGATGCTCGGGGGCGAGGAAGGTCGCGATGTAATCCATGCCGATCGCCCGTTCACGCGGCGTCTGGTACAGCACTTCCGCGGCGCGATTCCAGGCGAAGATCGTGTGATCCGGATGCAGGCCGAGGATCACGCTGCCCGACGTGTCGATGATCGCGCCCAGCATCGCGCTGTCGGCCGGCATCGGTGTCATGGACTGTGGCTCGTGCTGCATCGGGCTCCGCTGGGGCTGGTCGATCTCACTCGGGACCACCGGGGC
>JANMON010000071.1:0-3499 GCA_031369265.1 Gemmatimonadaceae bacterium
TGGCAACCTGTTCAAGCAGCGCGGCCAGGTGGCGATGGTGGTGCGTCGCATCCCGATGCTGATCCCGACCTGTGAGGAGCTGAAGCTGCCGCCGGCGATCGTGAAGTTCGCGGAGCGGCCGCGCGGGCTGGTGCTGGTGACTGGTCCCACGGGCTCGGGCAAGAGCACCACGCTGGCGTCGCTGATCGACAAGATCAACAAGGAACGCCAGGCGCACATCCTGACCGTGGAAGACCCGATCGAGTTCGTGCACAAGCACCAGCAGTGCATCGTGAACCAGCGCGAGGTGGGTACCGACACCCGCAGCTTCGCCTCGGCGCTGAAGTACGCGCTGCGTGAGGATCCGGACGTGATCTTGGTGGGCGAAATGCGCGACCTGGAGACCATCAGTGCGGCGATCACGATCGCCGAGACCGGTCACCTGGCGTTCGCCACGCTGCACACCAACAGTGCGGCGGAAGCGGTGAACCGCATCATCGACGTCTTCCCGTCGCACCAGCAGAGCCAGGTGCGCGCGCAGCTGGCGTTCTCGCTGGAAGGAATCGTGACGCAGGTGCTGCTGCCGCGTATCAGCGGCAAGGGTCGCGCGATGGCGAGCGAGATCCTGGTGGTGACGCCGGCGATCCGGGCGCTGATCCGCGACGACAAGATCCACCAGGTCTACAGCATGATGCAGGCCGGCAAGAAGTACGGCATGCAGACGCTCAACGACTCGCTCTACCAGCTCTACATGAATCGCGAGGTGGCCGAGGACGAGTGCCTGCGCGTGAGTGGTGACCCGGTGGAGTTTCTGCGCATGATCGGCAAGCCGATTCCGTCCGGCATGGCGTCGTGATCGACCTTTTGGAGAGCTGATTCATGGCCGTATTCACGTACACTGCCCGCACCCAGGGTGGCGAGCTGAAGTCCGCGCAGGTCGAGGCGGGCAGTCGCGACGAAGTGATCACGATGCTCCGGCGGCAGCGCCTGAGCGTGGTGAAGATCGATGCCGAGAAGCCGGCCAAGAGCCTCGGCAGCATCGGCATGCGCGACATCGTGGTGTTCACGCGCCAGTTCTCGACCATGATCAACGCCGGCCTGCCGCTGGTGCAGGCGCTGGACATCCTGTCCAAGCAGAGCGAGAACAAGGCGCTGCAGGCGGTGACGAAGGAGGTCGTGTTCGACGTCGAGAGCGGCCAGACGGTGGCCGACGCGCTGCGCAAGCGCCCGAAGGCGTTCAACGAGTTGTACGTGAACATGGTGGCGGCCGGTGAGGCCGGCGGTATCCTGGACACGATCCTGATGCGCCTGGCGACGTTCATCGAGAAGACCGATGCGCTGGTGCGGAAGGTGAAGAGCGCGATGATCTATCCGGTGACGATCATGACGGTGGCCGCGGCCGCGATCGCGATCCTGCTGATCTTCGTGATCCCGACGTTCGAGAAGATGTTCAGCGGGGTGGGCCTGGCGCTGCCGCTGCCGACGCGCATCGTGATCGGGGCGTCGAAGTTCCTGCAGGGCTACTGGTGGGCGATGATCGGGGCTGGGTTCCTGACCTTCGTGATGGGCAAGCGGTATTACGCCACCGACGCCGGGAAGCTCAGGATCGACGGCTTCCTGCTGAAGGTGCCGGTGCTGGGCGACGTGCTGCGGAAGAGCGCCGTGAGCCGCTTCACGCGCACGCTGGGCACGCTGATCAGTTCGGGCGTCTCGATTCTCGATGGTCTGGAGATCACGGCGCGTACGTCAGGCAACCGGGTGATCCAGAATGCGATCATGGCCAGCCGCGAGAGCATCGCGGGTGGTGAGACGATTGCGGCGCCGTTGCAGAAATCCGGCGTGTTTCCACCGATGGTCATCTCGATGATCAGCGTCGGCGAGCAGACGGGTGGTCTGGATGAGATGCTGTCCAAGATCGCGGATTTCTATGACGAGGAAGTGGACACGGCGGTGAGCGGGTTGTTGTCGCTGCTGGAGCCGTTGATGATCGTGTTCCTGGGTGTGGTGGTGGGCGGCATGGTGGTGGCGATGTACCTGCCAATCTTCGACATGATGAATACGGTGCAGTAGGGCCGGGGGGGAAGGGGCAGTGTCGCCTTGCAGACAGTTGATCTTCGGTCGCGCGGAACCGTTGATTCGGTCCGTTCGGACAATTGATTCGGATCGCAAGAGTTAACGCGTTGTCTGTCTTACCGATGGGCGGGCAAGCGAATGGGCGACCTGGCCGATGACGGCGTTCGCCCATTCGCCGTTGAGCGCCTCAGGCACTTTTCCGTCGCGTACCAGGCTGGGGGACATCACGTGCTCGTTCAACGAACTGGGAAGCCCGCGTAAGACTACGAAACGCGAATAAACGAGCGGACGCGGGTAGACCGGCGAGTCGGCGGTGAGGCGACGTCGCGCCTTCCGCACGAGCCCCGTCGGGCCCGTTTCCGTCGCCCAGTCGAGAACGCGGAACGACGACCCGTGGAGCGTGCGCGCTGACAGGGAATCGGACTCTCTCGAGGAACGTGGTGTGGTTGAAGGGCATCCGATGCGGCGAGCAGCGCGGTACTTCGAGGCGCGATGGCCCAAGGCAGTCAACGAGTCGGCACGGTGCAGCTTGGATATACGGCGCCGGTCGGCGTACAGGGGCTTGGGTGTCGAGGTCAAGGGCAGCGCGTCAGGGAGCGAACAGACCGTTCTCACGCGGCGCGAGGTACAGGGAGCCGCTACGCGTTGTTTATCCTCAGGGAAGTTGAACGCCGTCACGACGAGGGTGTTGTGCGAGCAACCGGCGTCGCGCGCATCGGGGACGCAAAGCGTCATCGGATGACACCATTGATGCTCAACCTGACGCTCGGCTGGCCTGCCGTCGAGCATGGCGATGCGGAGTCTATCTGCGACGCCTCACCTGTGAGCCGAGCCGCCTGGACGTGCAAATCCGTTTGTTGAAAGCACGGTGATGGCGTTTACGGCGTGAGAATCGCACGGCGCCCTGCGCAAGGATCCATACGGAATGTGGATTTCCGCGCGGTTGACGATAGCACATCAGAGTTGGGCGAAAGTACGCGAGAGCCCACACCTCGGCCAATCCAGCCACCGTCAGTCCGTAGTCCGGCCGAAACTCCTCGCGCAGCATCTCGCCTGGATGCACTGGGCGCCGCTGCAGCAGCCGCCGATTCGAAACACTCATGATCTGTTTCGCGCCGCGCGCGGGCACCTTCAGCGTGGCAGGCAGGAACGTCGACACCGGGGCGGCGAGCGAGACCGCGCCGCGCAGGAGCTGGTCGGCGAGGAGCACGTTGGTGAAGACCTTTGTGATGGAACCGATCTCGAAGACGGAGTTCGCGTCGATGGCGGGGGTGGTGCCGAAGTTCGAGCGGCCGATGGCGACGTAGCGTTCGCGGGTGCGCCTCGACGCGCATCGTCAGATACCGGTGCACGTCGGGATTGGTGCCGTGCGAACGGGCGGGGGAGCCCATGCTGTTCATCGCTTCTGGCGCCGAGTATGCTTTGCTGGCGCGGCTGCATCGGGGGC
>JANMON010000337.1:0-18762 GCA_031369265.1 Gemmatimonadaceae bacterium
ACCTTGGCGCCAATGGCACTGTTGGTGGTCATCGTCCTTCCTCCAGACCTGACGTGTGACATATGGGAGCGCACGGACCAGGACACGCGCGCATTGTTAGCACTCGAACCGGTTGACTGCTAACGGCCGTAAGCTAGTCACGCCACACAGGCCGTCAAGCAGCGGCGCAGGCGGTGCTCTGTCCCTCCTCAGTTGGCGCTAAACGCTTGTCAGGTAACGCCTTACGCTCTCGATCGCGCGTGCGACGTGCCGATCGGCCGAGCCTACTCCGACTCGGTTGGCGACAAGAGCGTGTGGGCCATCGCGAGGCCGCGCAACGTCAGATCTGGGTCCACCACGGCCAGGGCCGGGCAATACGGCTGGAGCATCTCCGCCAGCCCACCGGTCCCGATCACCATCGGCACGCGGCCCGTAGGCCACTCGGCGCGCAACCGGCCGACGATGCCCGTGATCGCATCCACCGCCCCGAACACCACGCCCGAACGGATGCACTCCTCGGTGCGCCGGCCCAGCACGTGCGCCGGCGCGCGCAACTCCGTCGCCGGCAACTTCGACGTGCGCCGCGTGAGCGTTTCGAGCGACGTGAGCACGCCGGGCGCGATCACGCCGCCGAGGAACACGCCGTCGCGCGTGATGCAGTCGTAGGTGGTGGCCGTGCCGAGGTCCACCACGATGCAATCGGTGGCGTAGATGCGACTCGCCGCGAGGGTGTTGATGATGCGATCGGCGCCGACCGTCTGCGGCTCTTCCACGTCGAGCGTGATCGGCAATGGGCTGGTGGCGTCGATCACCAGCGGTGTCACGGCGAACGCCAGCTGAATGCCTTCCGCCAGCGGCGCGGTGATCGCGGGTACCACCGACCCGATCGCGGCGGCATCGATCGCAGCGTGCGACACCTCATCGAGATCGAGCAGTGCGCGCAACACCAGCGCGAATTCGTGCGGCGTGCGCGTGGCACTCGTCATCACGCGCCAGTGCGCCACGATGCGACCCGACTGCGCCACACCGATGGTGGTCTCGGTGTTCCCCACGTCACACACGAGCAGCATGACCAGGCTCCATCAGAGGGTTCGGAACAGCATCGATCCAGCCACCGCCAACGCCTCGCCGGCCGCCGTGCGCACACGCAAGGCACCACTGGCCGAGATGCCGAGCACCGTACCGGCCAGTGGCGCGCTGATCTCGCGTCCCGCGGCCAGGTCACGGGCGGCGAACTGCTGCACCTCGTCATCCGACAGGTCACCTGTTGCTGCACCCGCCATCAGCACGGCCTGGAGCACGTCCACCAGCACATCGGCACGTGTGGCTCGTGCACCGAGTGAGGCCACCGGTGGTTCGACGCGTGGACTGTGCACGTTCACGCCAACGCCCACCACGATCCACTCCAGCGCGTCACCGCGCCACCGTGCCTCGACGAGAATGCCGGAGAGCTTGCGGTCGCCGCGATACACGTCGTTGGGCCATTTGAGGCGCAACGACTCGCCGGCGCGAGCGTCCAGTCGCGCCGCCAGTTCGAGGCCGACACGCAACGAGAGCACACCGGTCGATCCTGCGGCGGGTGCGCGCAGCACGACACTCACCCACACGCCGCCACCCGGTGCGGACACCCACGTCTTGCCCGCCCGACCACGTCCCGCACCCTGAGCCTCGGTCACCACCGCCGTGCCGTGGACCGCCCCGGCGCTGGCCAGGTCATGCGCGAGGTCCATGGTGCTCTCGCACCGGTCCACGATCACCAACTCCGACGCACCCGCACGCGCCTGCAACAGCTCGCGGGCAACCCCATCGTAGGCCGCCAGCAGGGTGCCCTCGCGCAGCGTCACTGGCGCGCGTACAGCAGGGCGAGGATCACGATGCCGAGCAGGACGCGATACACGGCGAAGACACCGAAGCTGCGCGTCGAGACGAACTTCAGCAGCACCGAGATCGCCAGCCAGCCACTGATGCCCGATGCCAGGATGCCCACCACGATCGGCAGCGTGACGCCCTCACGCAGCGCTTCGGGCACCTTCACCACTGCCGCCGCCGCGGTGATCGGCATCGACATCAGGAAGCTGAAGGTCGCGGCCCCGGTGCGATCGAAGCCAAGCGCGCGGCCCGCCGTCATCGTGGCGCCCGAGCGCGACACACCGGGAATCAGCGCGCACACCTGGGCGAGGCCGATCAGCAGCGCGTCCACCCAGCGAAGGTCACGCAACGCGCGCACCTGCGGCGCGTATCGGTCAGCGGCCCAGAGCAGGATGCCGAGCACGATCAGCGTGCAGGCGGTGATCAGCGGATTGCGGAACACCGTTTCCGCGTAATCCTGCAGCAGCAGGCCACCGATGGCACCGGGGATGGTGGCGATCACGATGTACACCGCGCGCCACTGCTCCTCCCCTTCCACGCGCATCGTGCGCACGATCTGCCACCCCGCCTTGGTGAGTTCGATCCACTGCTGCCGGAAGTACCAGAGCACCGCGGCCAGCGTGCCGAGATGCAGTGCCACGTCGAAGGCCAATCCAGGATCCTGCCAGCCGAAGATGAACGGCACCAGGCTCAGATGTGCGGACGAGCTGATCGGAAGAAATTCCGCCAGTCCCTGCACGATGCCGAGGACGAGCGCTTGAAAGACGTTCATGAGGCAGGACGAAGGGCTGGGTGTCCCGCCGCCGGACGCGACGGGACGCGGTGCATTTTACTCGAACAAGGGGCCACCGTCCGCCACCGCGGCCCGGGCGCGCGCCCGGCGCCGCGACGCCGCCACCGCCAGCGCGTCCTCGTAGGTGGCTTCGTACTGCCCGATGATGTGGGCTTCGCTGAAGCGCTCGCGAGCATCGGCTGCGGCGGCGGCACTCATCTGCGACCAGCGCGCATCGTCGCTGAGGATGTAGCGGGCGGCTGCCGCCATCGCCTCCACGTCGCCGACCGGGCAGAGGGCTCCGGTGATGGAGTCCCGCACCACCTCGGGAATGCCGCCGGCGCACGACGCCACCACCGGCACACCGCAGGCCAGCGCCTCGAGCGCCGACAGGCCGAACGACTCGTTTTCCGATGGCAGGAGGAACAGGTCGGCACTCGACAGCAATGGGGCAACGTTCTCGATGCGCCCCAGGAACTGCACCCGATCGGCGACGCCAAGGGCGCGCGCCTCGTCCTGCGCCAGGCCGCGGTCCGGACCATCACCGACCATCACCAGCGTGCACTCCATCGCGCTGGCGACCTTGGCGAAGATGCGGATCACGTCCACGGTGCGTTTCACCGCGCGGAAGTTGCTGATGTGCATCAGCACCTTCCCCGGCGACCGCAACATGCCACTCAATGCACCCGGATACCGGCCGCGGTCGTACACGGCGGGATCGATGAAGTTGTGGATCACCTCCACCGAACAGCCGGTGCAGCCGAACGCCGTGACGGTCTCGCGCTGCAGGTGCTCGGAGACGGCGGTGATGCGGTCCGACTTCTCGATCGAAAACTTGGTGATCGGCCGGTACGACGGATCCTGGCCCACGATGGTGATGTCGGTGCCGTGCAACGTCGTCACGACCGCCACGTCTTCGCCGGTCTCACGCAACATCTCGCGGGCAATCCAGGCGCTGGTGGCGTGCGGAATGGCGTAGTGGCAGTGCAGCACGTCGAGCCTCGCGCTGCGCACCACTTCGTGCATTCGCACGGCGAGTGCGAGGTCGTAGGGCGGATACTCGAACAGCGGATACCGGCCGACGTCGACCTCATGGAAGAACACACGCGGCAGCAAGGCCGGCAGGCGGAATGGCTGCGCGTACGTGATGAAGTGGATCTCGTGCCCACGGGCGGCGAGCGCGATCCCGAGTTCGGTGGCCATCGCCCCCGAGCCGCCGTACGTGGGATAACAGGTGATGCCGATTTTCACAGGCGCTCCGACAAGGATGCAGTCTCCAGCCATACGGCCGCACGCGCGCCAGCATCGGGCGCGGTCGGGTCGAGAAATGTGACACGATCGGCCGGCAGCTGGTGACGGAACCAGGTGCGCTGCCGTTTGGCGTACTGCCGGGTGTCGATGATGGTTCGCTCGATGGCGTCGGCCCGCGCCATATCGCCCGCCTGCGCCGCACGCAGCGTCGCGTAGCCACAGGCATTCCAGGCCGGTGCATCGGCCGGCACGTCGCGCGCCAGCGTCGCCACCTCGTCATCCCATCCGGCATCCAGCATCTGCGTGACACGCGCCGCGATCCGCTCCCGCAGGATGCTGCCCGGATCCACCACCAGGTACCGAGGACGCACCACCGCTGGCCGGGCCTGTTCCACCAGCCACTGGCTCAGCGGCCGACCGGTGAGCTCGAAGGTCTCCAGCGCGCGCAACAGCTGCGTGCGACCCAGGTGCGCCCGCGCCGGATCGACTGCCACGCATCGCGCGCGCAGCGTCTCCGTCTCCAGCGGATCGAGTGCCGCCAGCACACGCATGCGGGCGGACGCATCCACCGGCGGCGACTGGAACAGCGGCGCCTCCAACGCGCGCAGATAGAACCCTGTCCCGCCGACCACGATCACCGGCTGCCCAGCCGCATCGCTCTCGTCGATCCATCGCAGTGCACTCTCGCACCACTGGGCGGCCGAGTATCGCTCGGTGGGATCGACCACGTCGATGCCGAGGTGCGTGACGTTCGCTCGATCGGCGCGCGTCGCCTTGGCGGTGCCGATGTCGAACCGGCGGTACACCTGCCGGGAGTCGGCGCTGATCAGTCGCGCACCGGTGCTCGCCGCCAGCGCCATCGCGATGGCGGACTTCCCGGCCGCCGTCGGCCCGCAGATCACCGCGATGTCACGCACGCCCGAACCGCCGGTCGAGTTCATCCCAGCTCAATTGCACGATGGTGGCGCGGCCATGCACGTCGTGCGCCGGCAGCGTGGTCCGTGCGAGATCGGTGAAGAGTGCGCGCATCTCACCCACCGACAACGTGTCGCCGGCCTTCACCGCAGCCTTGCAGGCCACCGTCATCGCCAGCCGCTCATGCCGCGTGGCGGTGCTGGCGATGCGATCGCCGGCCAGCGACGCCAGCGTCTCGCGCAAGGCGCGCTCGGCATCGAAGCGGTGGTGCGGCATCGGCACGCTCTGCACCACCAGCGTCTGCCCGCCGAACCCCTCGATCCCGAAACCCAGCGCCTCGAACGCGTCGCGGTGCGTCTCGAACGCGTCCGCCTCGGCGGAACTGAGGTGCAGTGTCAGCGGGAAGAGCAACGTCTGCACGATGGCGTCGCCGCCATGCAGCTTGGTCATCAGCTTCTCGTACAGCACCCGTTCGTGCGCCGAGTGCTGGTCGATCAGCACCACGCCGTCGTCGCGCTCGAACATGAGGTACATGCGACGCAGCTGCAGCAGCGGTGGAACCTCCACCGGCTCGAGCGTCTGACGCGTTGGCGCAACGGCGTCGGACTGTTCACCGTCCGGCTGCTCGACGGCAGCGGCGAACAACGGCGCGGCATCCGGCACGGCCTGCAGCAACGTGACGTCCGGCGCCGCCGATGGCGGTGTCCAGGTGCGCTCACCGCCGAACCGGCTGGCGAACAACGGTGCTGCGGCGGCGACGCCAATCGCGCGCCGTACCGCCCCTTCCACCACGCGCTCCACCTGCCAGCGTTCGTGGAAGCGCACCTCGGCCTTGGCCGGATGCACGTTCACGTCCACCGCGTCACCGGGCAGGCGTATGTCGATCGCCAGTGAAGGACGCGTGCCTGACGGAATCGTGGACACGTACGCCGCTTCGGCAGCGCGTACCAGGCCCGCATCGCGAATGGCGCGTCCGTTCACCATCAGGAACAACCGACGCGCGCTGAGGCCCACGTTGGCCGGCTGCTCCACCAGGCCGCGCACGTGCACCGGACCCTGCACGTCATCCACGTCGATCATGCTGGCGGGCGTCACGCCGACCCACACGGCTGCCAGGCGTTCACGCCAGCTGCGCGCCGGCACTGCGGTGAATGCCGCACGTCCGTCGTGCACGGCGGTCAGCCGCACGTCGCGACGGACCAAGGCGATGGTGGCCAGCAGTTCCATGATCGCACGCCATTCGCCACGCGCACTCTTGAGAAACTTCCGCCGCGCCGGCACGGCGTGAAACAATTCCGTCACCGTGATGGTGGTGCCGCGCCGTCGTGCGATCGGTTCGGTGCTGACTCGAATGCCCTGCGCCACCGTGACGCGCGTGCCGGCGCCATCCTGCTCCGACGTCTCCAGCACCAGGTGCGACACCGACGCGATGGCTGGCAGCGCCTCACCGCGGAAGCCGAATGTGGCCACGCCCACCAGGTCATCGGCCACGCGAATCTTCGAGGTGGCGTGCCGCGACAGCGCCAACTCCGCCTCGGCGGGTGACATGCCCACCCCATCGTCGCGAATGCGGATCAGGCCACGCCCACCCTCCTCGATCTCGATACCGATGTCGGTGGCGCCGGCGTCGAGGGCGTTCTCGATCAGCTCCTTGACGATCGACGCCGGCCGCTCGACGACTTCGCCGGCAGCGATCTGGTCGGCGACGGCCGGCGCGAGGATGGCGATGCGAGGCATGGGCGGAAGCTAGGGGACGTCGTTCTCACTGGCGATCCGACGCTCGGCCAGCGCCACCTCGCGCCCATCGCCGATCGACAGTGATCGCAAGGCCTCCGACTCAACCCAGCCCGAACGCCCGCCGCGCACGTCGAGCAGCAGCCAGGTGCCACGAGCTTCGCGTACCACCGCCAGTTCGCCGGCGCGCGCACGTGCGCCTGCCTCCCCGGCCAGCACCGGCTCCGTGCGGAGTGCGACGTCACGCCTCACCACCACCAGGCCCTCCGGATTCAGCGAACGTTGCGCCACCACCGACAGCGTCGCGAACGTCGCCACCACACATGCCGCGAAGACAAGCGCACCGTTGCTGATCGTCCGGCGCCGCCAACGCCGGGCCGCGCCCATCACGCTCAACAGGCCGGTCACGCCCAGCAACAGCATCCAGGCCACGTTCGGCGTCACCGGGACGATGGCGGTACGCAGGTCACCAGTCGGTGCATGGCGTTGCAGCATGGTGAGCGAAACACTCCCGCGCGGCGCCAGTCGTGCGCTGCGCTGCCAGGCCACGATGGCGCCGGCGGTATCGGCACGCATCCAGTGCGCTGCCGCCAGGTTGGACCACGCCGTGGCGCTGGCCGGTTCGGCCGCCGCCGCATCGGCGAACGCCGCTGCGGCCTGGGTGAACCGACGTGCGCGGTATTCGGCGATGCCACGCGTGAACTCCGGCGGTTGCGCGTCGAGCAGCGACGCCGCGCCGATGACCATTGCGATCCCGCGAGCCATGGGACGGATGCGTTCCAGCACCTTGCTTGACATCTCGCCCTGCAGCTGTTCCGTCACAGCCGACGCCTCGTGCTCGAGCTGCGAGAGCATCTCACCGCGCAATGGGTCAGCGACGGCGAAGGTGAGCCGGTCGAGGCGCAGCAGCAGTGCGCCCGCCGCTTCGGCCGCGTCGGTGCTGGCGCCTGCGCGTCGCAGTCGGCGCACCACGTCATCCACCGCGAATGGCTGGTCGGCGCGCAGCTGCACCAGCGGCGCCAGCGCACGGATGAAGGTGCGCCGCAGCGTGGCTGCATCGACGACGGTGACGGGTCCGCCATCGCGCGGCCGCTTGCGTCGCTCGCGCGACGGGCGTCGCGGAATCGCGCGGTAAAGTCGACGTGCCATCAGCGCCAGCCACGGCGCGCCGAGCAACAGGAAGAGGGTCCGGAACCACCAGCGCTCGGTGATGTCGTCGATCGCTTCCACGCGCCACGCTTCCAGCGGTAATGCCGGCATGGCGGTCACCTGCTCATCCTCGGCGATAGCCGTACCGGGCGCGACGCGCAACGATCCCAGCGGCGCGCTGGCTTCCTCGTACGTTGCCCGCACGGGGTTGAAGTACCAGTAGCGCACGTCGCCGAGGGGAATGTCGCCATCGCGTGTCGGTGTCAGCAGGAAGCGGAACGTCTTGCTGCCGCGGATCAGCAGGTCGGTGCTGTCCACTGCGATGCTCTCACCCGATGCATTGATCGTGACGCCCGCAATCGCGAGCGCCGGTGCCGGCAGCAGTTTCACGTTGCCGGCGCCGGTCACGGTCACGCTGAGCTGCACCGCGTCGCCGACACGTCCGCCACGCTCCACCGCGGCACTGATCCCGTACACTCCCACCGCCCCACCGAAACGCGGCGGCCGGCCCTCGACGGGAAGTTCACGCACCACGACCGAACGTGTCGGTGTCGTGGCGGTCTGCCGCTCCTGCCGGCCGAACATCGTGCCCGCCGAGCCGAGCGTGTATCCGAGTCGCGCCGCCGGAATGATGAGACGACCTGCCCGCAGCGGAAAGAGCGCGCGGGCGAAGATGAATGGCCGGTACCGCGCGCCATCGACGTCGCGGCTCGGCAATGCATCGTTGGCGACTGGCAGGTCGTACGCCACCGCGCCATCCACCGCCGGTGCCACATACTCCGGATTGCGCTGCAGCTGCGCGCGCAGCTCATCGTCGATGAACACACCCACCTGCAGCGTCACCTGCTGGCCCGCCCACACCGTATCGCTGGTCACCAGCGAATGGAAGTTGACCAGCGTGCGTCGCGACAACGGCGCCTGCGTGACCAGCGCCGGCACCGCATTGGTCGGTGGCGGCAGCACCACCACACGCTGGGCCTGGCTGATGGCCTGCTGCGTTCCGACGGTGGCGATCACCGGTGAAATCACCACCGTCCCGGGACCGAGGGCACGCAGCACGTAGCGCGTTTCGCGCGTTGCCACTGCCTGCCCGAATCCGCCGCCAAGTCGCGTCACGTCACTCTGCACCTCGAGTGAGGCGCCGGTGGCCGTCGGCTGCGAGAGTCGTGGCGCCGTGTTGCCGTTCACCGTGGCGCGCACCACCAGCGGCACTGCGGTGCGGGCGGCGATCGTGTCCGCCACCTGCACCGACACCGCGATCTGCAACAACACGCCGACAGTGACGCTCACCAGTCCCTCCCGACCGGCGCTTCACGCCGGCGTCCGTCACGCTGCCGACGCGTCTGCACGTCGCGTTCGTCGCGCGCCGCGCTGTTCAACACGGCGTCGGCCCGCTGCTTGTCGAGTTCCTGCTGCCCCTTGCTGCTGGGTGGTGGCGGCTCCGGGGGTGGTTGTTGTCCGCCACCACCACCGCCACCGCCGCCACCACCGGTGCGCTGCTGCTCGCGAATGGCCAGCTCGAGGTTCCACTTCGCATCGGGATCATCGGTGCGCGTGCGGAGTGCGCGCCGGTACGCGGCCACTGCGGCGGCGAGAAACGGTCCCGCCGCCGGCTCGGGTGCGGCACGACCACGGCGCAGGTTGGCGAGCCCGAGGTTGAACAGCGCGCGGAACCGCAGCTCAGCGTCAGGCGCGATGGTCACCACGCGGTCCAGCACCTCGGTGGCCGCAGAGATCGAGTCGGCTTCCAGCAGCGCGGTGCCGAGGTTGTACATGTTGCGCAGCGAACCATCACCGCCACGCGCGCGGTCCCGGAAGGCGCGCGCCGCCTCCACGAACTTGCGATCGCGGAACAGCGACATGCCGTCGGGCGCGTCGCCCTGCTGGGCCTGCGCGTGCGATGGCAGCAACAGCACGACGGCGAGCAGTGCCGCCGCCATCGGGACCGACTTCACGCGTCGCGCACGGTCAGCCAGCAGCGCATCGACCAACAGCAACAGGAATGCTGGCCAGAGAAAGTACGAATAGCGCTGGATCGGCGAGCTGCCCGCGTTGTAGACACGTTCCGTCTGGCGCAGCCGGCGCAGCGCCGCGCGCACGCGTCCAGGGCGGTCGGCCGTCGCACCATCCACATACACCCCTTCCGTCACCCGCGCGATCGACTGCAGCACCTCGGCGTTGGCGCGTGTGATCACCGGCTGCCCATCGCTGCCCAGCTTCATGCCGCCGTCGCCGAGGGGAATCGTGGCGCCCTGCGTGCTGCCATACCTGACAGTCACCACCGCCAGTCGTGCCTCGTGCGCCGCCTTCGCGGCCGCGGCAATCTCGCCTTCGTCGTCCCATGTCTCACCGTCACTCATCACCACCAGCGCACGGTCGCCGCCATCCTGGCTCATGCCGAGCAACTGCGTCGCCTGCGCCACGCCCTGTGCGATGGCGGTGCCACCCTGGCTCACCATCCCGGGATCGAGACCGTCGAGGAACAACTCCAGCGCATCGTGATCCGGCGTCAATGGCGTGAGCAGGTAGCTGCGTCCCGCCACCACCAGTAGCGCAACGCGCGAACCCGGCATCGTGACCAGCATCCGACGCACATCGGCCTTCATCCGTTCGAGCCGCGATGCGTCGCCTTCGTCGCGCGCCAGCATCGAGGCCGACACGTCCAGCACGAGCGCGACGTCCACGCCCACGTCCTTGCGGCGCTCGGCGCGCTCACCCCAGCGCGGGCCCGCCAGTGCGACGCCGAGGCAGAGTGCGGCGATGCCGAGCATGATTGCGCGCACACGGGGAGGCAGACCGGGGGTGCGGCGTGGCACCAGTCGCTCCAGCACCGGCACGTCACCGAGCTGCGCGAGACGCGAGCGGCGCCGCGCTTCGGTGCGCCACGCCACCAGGGCCACCAGGGCGCAGGTGATGATCGCCACCGGCAGCATCCAGGCGCGCGCAAAGAGCTGCAGGAACGGCAGCACGTAGTTCATGGAATCGGCCCGCGACGCTGCATCACCCACGCCTCCAGCAGCAGCGCCAGCAGCGCGACGCTGCCCGGCAGCAGATACCACTCGCTGCGCGGCAACGAACGGCGCGCGAGCGTCGGTGTGCGTTCCAGGCGGTCGATCTCGCGTGTGACACGCTCGAGGCCTGCCGCATCCTTGGCGCGGAAGTACCGGCCACCAGTCGCCCGCGCCACTTCGGTGAGCAACGCGTCGTCGATCTCAACCCGCTGTGTCTCGTAGCGCAAGCCGAACAATCCGCGTCCCACCGGCACCGGCGCCATGCCTTCGGTGCCCACGCCGATCGCATACACCCGTATCCCGAACGCCGACGCCGCACGCGCCGCCGTGCGTGGATCCACCTGACCGCGGTTGTTCACGCCGTCGGTGAGCAGCACCAGCACCTTCGATGAGCCGCTGGCGGCCCGCAGCCGGTTGGACGCGGTCGCGATCGCCGTGCCGATGGCGGTACCGTCATCGAGCTGGCCGGGCTGCAGCTGGTCGATCGCCGCCAGCACCACCTGATGATCCGCCGTCAGTGGCACCTGCGTCAGCGCCTCACCGGCGAACGACACCACGCCGATGCGATCCGACTCGCGCAACCGCACGAACTCCTTCACCTGCGCCCGCGCCACCTCGAGCCGGTTCTGCGGCTGGAAGTCTTCGGCCAGCATCGAGCTCGAGATGTCGAAGGCCAGCATGATGTCGATACCATCGCGTGTCTCGCGTCGTTCGCCGCCGCGCGCGTACGGATGTGCCAGCGCCAGCGCGCAGCCGGCCAGCGCCACCAGTCGCAGCCGCATCAGCCATCGCCGCACCCGGCTCTGTCGCGGCTTGGCCTGCAGCACGATGTCCAGCGCTGCGAATGGCATGGCCTGCACCGCGGCTTTCCGGCGCAGCCACCAGACCAGCGGCAGCACCAGCAAGGCCAGCAACGCCAATGGCACACCGATCGCGACGCCCAGCGAATCCCACCACGACAGGATGGCGCCGAGCATCAGGCCACCTGCCGATCGGCGGCAGTGCGCACGCGATCGATCTCACGCATCAGTTCTCGCGCCAAACCACTCACCCCCCGCACCGTCTCGGCCTCCACGGCCGTGCCGCTGAAGCGCACGGCGTCGGTCTGCTCGAGCAGTCGCGCGAGCTTGCGAATCGGCATCGCCGAGATCGGCCGCGCAGCCGCCAGCAGCTCGGCGTTGGTGAGCGACAGCGCGAGTGTCGGTTCGATGTCGGCGAGGTATTGCCGCACGACTTCTGTCGCGAGCGTGACGTGGCGTCCACCCTCACCCGCCGCCAGCAGCTGCCGCGCATCGAGTCGTGCGAACGCCGCCTCGGCCGTCTCGCGCGGCGAGCGTGTCTCGGGTGTCACGGTGCGCGCGCGGGTCCGCCAGCGATAGAGGAGGTACACGCCGACCAGCGCCGCAAGAAGGGCCAGCATCCAGCGCCACCACCCCGCCCACCACGGTGCCTGCGCCGCGAAGAGTTCGCGCGCGTCCTTCGGTACGCGTCGCGCCGTGTCAGCGGGCAGCACGGAGGCCACCACCACGCGGATGTCCACCGGCACCGGCATCTCGCTCGAGTCGCGCTTCATCTGCACCGGCAACAACGGGATCGTGAGCACGCCGGGCTGCCAGGCGATGAGGCGATACCGCACCAGCAACGTGTCACCGCGACGCGAGATGATCGCTGGATCGAGTGGCTCGACGATGCCGCCGGTATCCGGCACCGGGGGGGCCACCGCGACGCGTCCGCGCACCGGCACGGCCCGCAGCGACACGATGAACGGCTGCCCCACCGTCACCGTCTCCGGGAGCACCCGGAACGTGACGCGGCCGGCGCTGTCACCGATCGCCGGCGCGGACTCCTGTGCGAACGCCGCGCGTCCTGCGACCACCAGCGCCACGAGCACCCAACGCGTCATCTCAGGCCCCGCGCCGAGACATGGGGCGTGCACGCCGGAAGAACGCCAGCAGCGGCTCCACGATCGACTGGTCGGTGCGCAAGGCGACCGCCGTCACGCCAGTGCGCGCGAACATCGCAGCGCGACGCTCGGTGGCCGTCGCGGCGGCGACAGCGTAGCGCGTGCGGAATGCCGCATCACTGCTGTCGATCTCCACGCGCTCACCGGTTTCCGGATCGGCCAGCACCAGCACACCCGCGGCCGGCAGCGCCTGCTCCACCGGGTCATCCACCGTGATCACCACCACCTGGTGCCGTGCCGCCAATCGCAGCAGCGCCGCCTCGGCGCCGGGATCGTTGCAGTCGGAGAGCACGAAGATCAGCGAGCGATGATCGAGATGGCGCTGCGCCTGCTCGCAGGCCAGTGCCACGTCGGTGCGTCGGCCCACCGGGCGCAGCGACAGCAGGTCGCGCAGCAGGCGCAGGCCATGCCGGCGCCCCTTCCGCGGCGGCACGGCGTGCTCCACGCGATCGGTGAACGCCACCAACCCGACGCGATCGTTGTTGCGCAGTGCGGACAGGCCCAGCACCGCCGCCACTTCCAGCGCGACGTCGTCCTTGAATCGCGTACGGGTGCCGAAGTGCGAGGATGCGGAGCAATCCACCAGCAGCAGCACCGTCAGTTCGCGCTCCTCGACATACCGCTTCACGTATGGCTTCTGCAGCCGCGCAGTCACGTTCCAGTCGATGCTGCGCACTTCGTCGCCGGGCTGGTACTCGCGCACTTCCGAGAACTCCATGCCCTGCCCCTTGTACACCGAGCGGTATTCCCCGGCGAAACGCGAGTTCACCAGTCGCCGCATCTTCAGTTCCAGGCGGCGCACCTGCTCGAGGATCTCCAGCGGTGCCGGGGCACCGAGCACCGCGCCGGTGGGCGGCTCCGGCGGACGCACCGCAGGGGCGGAGCGACGCCAGCGCAGGTTCACGGCGCGGCGACCGCCGCCAGGATGCGACGCACGATCTCGTCGCTGGTGACGTTCTGCGCCTCGGCCTCGAACGTCGTCACCACGCGATGGCGCAGCACGTCGGGCGCGATCGCCTTCACGTCATCCGGCAGCACGAAGGTGCGGCCGCGCAGGTAGGCATGCGCGCGCGAGGCCTGCGCCAGCGCGATCGTCGCACGCGGCGAGGCACCGTACTCGATCAGCGGCGCCAGGGCCGCCAGGCCCACTTCCGACGGCACGCGGGTGGCGTGCACCAGCTCCACGATGTAGTCCATGATGCGCTCGTCGAGGTGCAGCGCCGCGATCTCACGCCGCGCCTCGAGGATCGTCTGCGGCGAGGCGGCCACCGCGATCGGGATCTCGATGCCCGACGACATCCGCCGCATGATCTCCTTCTCCTCGGCGCGCGTCGGGTACTCCACGCGCAGCTTCAGCATGAAGCGATCGATCTGCGCTTCCGGCAACGGATAGGTGCCTTCCTGCTCGATCGGATTCTGCGTCGCCAGCACCAGGAACGGCTCCGCCAGCGGATAGGTGGTGCCGCCGATCGTCACCTGCCGTTCCTGCATCGCTTCCAGCAGCGCGGCCTGCACCTTGGCGGGCGCGCGATTGATCTCGTCGGCCAGCACGATGTTGGCGAAGATGGGGCCACGCTTGGTGCGGAATTCTCCCGACGCCTGGTCGAAGATCTGCGTGCCCACCACGTCGGCCGGCAGCAGATCGGGGGTGAACTGGATGCGGCGGAAGGTGGTGTGAATCGTTTCGGCCAGCGTGCGCACGGTGAGCGTCTTGGCCAGGCCGGGCACACCTTCCAGCAACACATGGCCGCCGGTGAGCAGGCCGATGAGCAGGCGCTCCACCATCACGTCCTGCCCGACGACACGACGGGCCACCTCGGTCAGGATCGCCTGCACCGCCGCCGCTCCCGTGGGAGCGGATGCCGAAAGGGGCACCGCCGTCATCCGCGCGTTCTCCAGCCTGAAAGAGTGGGTGATCCGTCCAGCACGTGTGTGGGCCTACTTCTCGACGCCACCGCGGATCGCCAGTCCGCGCAATTCCGTCGCCGACAGCGGCCGCCACTGCCCGGGCGGCAGGTCACCCAGGCCCACCGGGCCGAATTTCACGCGCGTCAGCTTGTCCACGGTCAGGCCCACCGCTTCACACAGACGACGCACCTCACGGTTACGTCCCTCGTGCAGGGTGAGTGTCAGCAGCCACTTGCTGCGACCGAGCTTGTCCACGTGCGCCGCATCGACGTACACCATCCCGTCATCGAGTTCCACGCCGGCCTGCAGCGCGTCCAGCGCCGCCATGGCCGCGCCTTGCACCACCGCTTCGTAGGTGCGCGTCACTTCCCGACTCGGGTGCGTGAGCAGGTGCGCCGCACGCCCATCGCTGGTCATCACCAGCACCCCTTCCGTCATGTAATCCAGACGCCCCACGTACGTCAGCCCGGCCACGTTCGGCACCAGGTCGAACACCGTGTCACGCCCTTCGGGATCGGTGCGCGTGGTCACCACACCGGCCGGCTTGTTGAGCACCAGCCAGGTCACCGTATCGGCCATCTTCACGCGATTGCCGCCCACCACCACCACGTCCTGCAGCGGATCGACGCTCGAGCCGAGCGTGGCCACCACACCGTTCACCGTCACCTGTCCTTCGGTGATCATCGTCTCGGCCTGACGCCGTGACGTGACACCGGCGCGCGCGAGGAAACGCTGCAGGCGCATCGTTTCGCGAGCATCCTTGGGCGTCTTCACCACCGTCGGAGCCAGCGGTGCCGCAGGGCGCGCACTGCCGCCACCGGGTGACTTGCGCGGGCTGCGCTTGCGCGGGTCACGCGCCTCCGGACCCAGCGGCGTACGCGTGCCCTTGGCGGCAGGCCGTTCCGGCGGCTTGACGCCACGCGGCTTCGGCAGTGCCTTGCCACCCGTGCCGGTGCGTCGCGGCGGACGGCCCGTCACAGCGGCTGCGGCGCAGGCCGCAATGCGATCGCCAACTCGTCGGCGCGCGGCAATTCTTCGAGGTGTCGCAGCGCGAACTGCTCGAGGAACAACGACGTCGTCCCGTACAGCAACGGACGACCCAGCCCTTCGGCCCGACCCACGACGTCGATCAGCGCGCGCTCCTGCAATGATTTGAGAATCGAGCCCACGGCGACGCCGCGAATCTCCTCCACTTCCGTGCGACCGATCGGCTGCCGGTAGGCAATGATCGCCAGCGTTTCCAGCGCGGCGGCCGACAACCGCTGCGGCCGTGCGGCCAGCTGCGCCCGTTCGATCGCTTCGGTGTACTCGGCGCGCGTCAGGATCTGCCAGCCACCGCCGATCTCGGCCAGCTCCACGCCATGGCCATCCACGTCGTAGTGCTCGCGCAGCGTGTCCAGCGCCGACGCGATCTCGGCCGGACTCGCCTCCGGAGCCAGCACGCTCAACTCCTCGACGGGAATCGGGCGCGGGCTCGCGAAGAGC
Organism: Gemmatimonadaceae bacterium; assembly: GCA_031369265.1. Lineage (GTDB taxonomy): Bacteria > Gemmatimonadota > Gemmatimonadetes > Gemmatimonadales > Gemmatimonadaceae > JACMLX01. The sequence continues at coordinate 16,037 of JANMON010000337.1, forward strand.
GCCGCCTCAAGCAGCTTCACCAGGGGAATCATGCTCTATCTCGACGGATGCAAATGGGCGGGGCTGTGCGAGCCGCAGCTCGCCCAGCTTCGCCAGCTCGAGCAATGCGAGCAACATGGACAGGATCTGCCACGGCTCCGCATCGCGTGCCACCAGGTCACTCCAGCGCATGTGGCGCCGCGCCGTGATTGCGTCCCGCACCATCGCGATGGCACCCGCCACATCGAGCGTGCGCGCGATCACGGTGTGGACGGTCGGTTCCCTGGTCACGCGCAGGATCCGATCCACGGCCGTCAGCAGTTCACCCAGCGACAGCGCCAGTGGCGCGGACACCGCTTCACCCGCTTCCGGCAGGTAGGCGCGCGCGAAGCGGCTCCGACGCTCGTCGCCGCGGCGCTCGAGAATGTCCACCACTTCGCGCATCTGCTGGTACTCGAGCAGTCGGCGCACCAGCTCCGCGCGCGGATCTTCCCACGTTTCCACCTCGCCATGGCGCGGCAGCAGCATCTGCGCCTTGATGCGCAGCAGTCGCGCCGCCAACTCCAGATACTCGGCGGCGTCGTTCAGCTGCAGCACCCGGATGCGCAGCAGGAACTGCTTCGCGATGTGGGCGATCGGGATGTCGTAGATGTCCACCTTCTCGTCGCGGATCAGCGACAGGAGCAGGTCGAGCGGTCCGGCGAACGCCGGCAGGTCCACGACGAAGCTGACGGGGGCCACGGGCTCGGCGGCAGCCGGTGCGGCTGCGGCGGGCGACTCCGGTGCCGGCTCGCTCGTCCCCGTTTCAACTGCGGCCGACATTCCTGCGTGCCGCGTCTCCAGCATGTCATCCACGCCGTCGGGTCCGGTACCCTCCAAGACGCGCTCGCTCATGCCGGCCTGTTCCGCACGACCGTTCCCGGGCGAATCACGATGTCGATCATCGTTCGGGAGCGGCAGGAGGATGACACGCGGGCGCTGGTCCGGGGCGGCAGAGATCGTCAGGAGGGCCGGGCCTGGCCCGTCCCGCAGGACAGACCGCGGGGGACACTCCGAGGGAACACGGCAACCTAAGAGGGCCGGCAGTCCCGGCCAAGACAGCCCGGAAGATTGACACCACCGCTCGGCTCCCTATCTTTCGCGGTTCGCCCAAGACAGGCGAATCGTGTTCATTTTCTGAATTGGAGTTATCGGTGCCGAATATCGCCTCCGCAAAGAAGAACATGCGGAAGTCGCGTGCCGCCCAGGCACGCAATCGCGCGCAGCGTTCCGCGCTGCGCACCGCCCTCAAGAAGGCCAAGGCCGAGGGCGCGTCGGCAGAGGTACGTGGAGTGGCCACCACGCTGCTGGACCGTGCGGCTCGCAAGGGCCTGATCCACAAGAACGCGGCTGCCCGGCAGAAGAGCCGGATGGCCAAGCGTGCCAACGCCGCTGCCGCAGCCTGATTCGCGACAGCCGGTGATGCAAGACGAACGGGCGAACCTTCTGGGTTCGCCCGTTCGTGTTTCTGACATGGACGAATCTTACAGTACGGCCAGTTCGCCGCCGCAGCGCTCGCAATACCATTCCGTGGCGTAGTTCATCGTGCCGCATTCGGCGCACCGCAACGTCTTGGCCGCGTCCACCGGACCCGACGAAGCCTGCGGCGCCGGTGTGTTCGGCACGATCCGCAGCATCGGCGTCTCGGGCGACTTCATGGCGGTGGCCGTGGCAGCCGATTCGGCGGCCATGGCGCTCCCGGGTGGTGTCACGTTCCGCGGCGTGGTGCGCAGGAATCCAAGGTCGTCCGACAGCGGGCGGCGCTCGACGGGCTCCGGGGAGGCCGGCAGCGGCGTGGGCCGATACGGGGCCTGCACGAACGACTCCTCGGAGGGCCGCGACGCGGGCGGCGCCACGGCAGGTTCGCCGAGCATGCTCTGGATCGCGGGCGTCGGCGACTCGACGCGGCCACTGTTGGCCGGCGTTACCACCGTCTCACCGATGGAGCGAGCGCGCTGCGCCGCATCGGCTGCTGCGGCCAGGCTGCGCTGGACGCCGGAGAGTTCGCCGGCGATCCCCTGCCGCTCGGTCGCCAGCCGAGACAACAGCGCCTCGTGTCCGATGCGCACCTTGTCCCACTGGTCGGCATCGTACTCGCCCACCATGTGGCGCAGTTCGCCTTCGGCATGTTCGTCACGGCACGCCTTCTCCTGCGCGGCCAGCGAGCCATCACGCGACTGCAATTCGCTCAGCGCCGAATCGAGCGCGGGCGTGTGTCCGGTGAATGCCTGCAGCACCGACCGCAGGCGGCTGGTGTAATCCGCACGCACCTTCTCCAGCACGTGGGCCGGCACGTCGCTCTTGGTGGCGAGTGCGCTGATCCAGCCTTCGTACTTGGTGCGCTCGGCAATCAGCGCGGCGACTGCCTCGAGAGCGTTCGTCACGTCAGTCATCCGTCCTCTCCTTGAGCGCGGCACCCTGGGCCGCATCGTGGCGCGCCCTGCGCCGGGCGGCGCGCAGCGCATCGCACGCTGCGGCATCCAACGTAACCACACGGCCGAGCTGTCGCGCCAGATGGATCATCCTGGCACCATGCTCCAGTGTTTCCATCGCGAAATGCGCAGCTTGCAGTGTCTGGCCCACGGCCACGGCGCCATGGTGTGCCAGCAGGATCACGTCATGGTCTCGGAACAGCGGCGTCAGCGATGAACCAAGCTCGGCCGTTCCTGGCTGCACATACGGTGCAAGGGCCACCGGCCCCACGGTCA